>CAZCJS010000028.1:16862-22747 GCA_964498775.1 uncultured Armatimonadia bacterium | reverse complement strand
GCATTCATTAGGCGCGCCGCCAGCGTTCGTCCTGAGCCAGGATCAAACTCTCCATCGAAATCAACTCCGAACTGGAGCTCTATGTCTCCAGCCGAAGGGTAATCCATAAGCTCGTCGGTCTTATTGGTAGTTCACGCTATTCAGTTGTCAAGGATCGCTGCACCGAGGGAAGTAGTATACTCCCTCGTGAGGCCATTGTCAAGGACTTTTTTCCCCGTCGCTTCGTCACCATCGCTTCCGGCGACCACGGGGCAACAGAAGCAGGAGTATACAGGAGCCGCCCCTGCTTGTCAAGCGCCTTTGCAATATATATTATACCACCCCCATATGCCCATCAAACCATCCGGCAACGTATTTTGCCCCTACCACCATTATCCATGAGCAAGAGCTCGCTGCTTCGCAGCCAGCTTTAGCTTCTTTGCAGGTATTGTTTAGACCCACATTGAACATGTTCCCACGCAATGCCGCATCCCACGGGATTGGTTCACAACACCGCCGGCCTACGACTTACCGTCGCAATGGCAATTGTTTGCGTCGCACCGCCGACCTTTTCAGCAATGGGAGGAACGCCTTGTGCGCACCATGACATGGCTACTCGTCGCTCTTGTGGCGCTGTCCGGCCTGGCCCTGGTTCGCGTACAGAACCTCCCACTGGTACAATAGCCTCAGCACCGCAATGCGTTATGGAGGTGACCGGCTTGTCTGACTGCATATTCTGCAAAATCGCCAACCGGGAAATCGAGACAACCGTCGTCTATGAGGATGACATCTGCATCGCTTTCGATGATGCGAATCCGCAAGCGCCGGTGCATGTGCTCGTGATTCCGAAGCGACACATCGCGAGTCTCGCCGAGGCCGGCGAGGATGATGCCGAGCTGCTGGGGCGGCTGTGCCTGGCCTGCGATAAGGTCGCTGCGGCCAAAGGAATCCGTGAGGACGGCTACCGCGTGGTTACTAACAGGGGTGCAAAAGCGGGGCAGTCAGTATTCCATCTGCACCTGCATGTACTCGGTGGGCGGGCTATGAACTGGCCGCCGGGATAACCAAATCTCGCCGGCCTTCTAACTACCGGGATATGTCACTCCGGCAATGATTGCAAGGGCCAATATTGCCTGTAGCAGCATTTTCTGCTATGTCGCACGGTTATCTTTTGCCATAGCCCCGGGGTCAGGGAGGCTTGGTGCAGCGGGTCTCCACAGAACGTTTTTCCATGGTACACAGCGACACAGATGTCCATGTGCCGGAGCGAGCCGCTATGGGTACAAGTACGAGTAGCTTTCGCCGCAGCCCGGCAGCCCCAGGGCCTTGTGCTTGAGAGGCGGCGTTCGTGACCAACGCACGGGATGCGTTCAGCCGGTCTTGCGCCCGGAGTACTGCCGATTTGCTGCGATCTCAGTGTATTGTATGGTGATATTCTACTGCGATGGCAACTAAAGATAAGCTTATGCCTGCAATAATCGTGACAACGTCGCGGAGGCCGACTGCCGCTCTCAAGCGCCAGGCATCAGAGTGGGCCGAACGCCTTTCCACCTCGGTAGTGCCACGCACCGAAAGCATCCGCCGGCTCTGCGAGACGCACGGAGCCGACGGGGTGCTAGTAGTTTCTCAGCAACGCATTACCTATTTCGAGCCGGCAACAGGAATCGAGTACTTCTTCCATCCGGGCATGGCGAAGGTGCGCATCCACAATATCGAGGCGGGCCACGGTGACCCGATGGTGCGGGCAATGGAACTGCAGGCGGCAGATGAGCTGCTCGACTGCACGGTCGGACGGGCCAGTGACGCCATCGTCGCCACATACGTCATCGGTGCGCAGGGGCGCGTACTCGGCCTCGAAAGAGTGCCGGTCATCGCCCAGTTGACGATCCACGGTCTCGCCACCTGCGAGTACTCGGGCGCCCGGTTCACGGAGCTGCTGCGCCGTGTGGAAGTGCTCCAAGCCGATCATCGCGAATACCTCCCCACGTGCGCTGACGACAGTTTCGACGTCGTCTATTTCGACCCGATCTTCCACGCGCCGGTCAAGCAGTCAGAAGCGATGAAGCCGCTGCGGGCGCTGGCGGACAAGGCCACGATCACCGCCGATGTTCTCGCTCAAGCGCTACGTGTATCCCGCCGCTGCGTGGTCATCAAGCAGCGCTACGGGACGCCGCTGTGGGCGCAGCTCGGCATCACCGACATCCGCTCCGCAACCGGCAGCCGCATCGAGTACGGCGTCATCCGGCCGGGCTGAGCTGCGTATCCCTCTCCCCTCCCCAAAAAGCTACCAAGACGCCTCCTGCCAGGCCCGACAGGCAAGCGGGGCTGTCTTTGTGCCTCTTGGCGGATGCGCTACGCGGCAGGCGGTAACAGCCAGCGACCCGGGGGATGTGCGTGGCGGAGGGATGCAGAGGGCGGGCCGTCACTTCTGCCCGGCCGCGCGGTTGTGGAGCTCTACGGCTTTATGGTATAACTCGACTAGGCGGTCAGTGGCAGGCACGATGTCGTAGCGCTGGACCCAGGCCTTCGCGCGTCGGCTGATGTCGGCACGCAGCCGGGGGTCTCCTAAGAGTTTGTCTACGGCCGCCGCCATGCCCTGTGGGCCTTCTCCCAACTCAACGAGGATGCCGTTTTGCATGTGTTCGATCATGTCCTGTGAGCCGGGGGCCTTAACCGCAACGATCGCAGTCCCAACCGCCATCGCCTCAGTGTAGGCCAGCGGCTGCGTCTCGCTGAGTGATGCGGTAAGGAATATGTCAATAGCGGCCTGGTAATCGGGTATCTCGCTGTGAGGGGTTTCGCCGGCAAAATGGGTCCTATCGCTGATACCCAACTCGTCGGCAAGCTGCCTGAGTTCCGTCTCGGCAGAGCCTGAGCCAACCATCAATATCCGGCAACGCGGATGAGCTTTAAGAATCAGCCGGGCCGCATGCAAAACGAAGGAGAGGTTTTTCTCGGCCGATAGACGGCCGATGAAGCCGATGACAATGTCGTCATCCTCCGCACCGATACCCCGGCGGATTGCCCGACCATCGGCGTTTGCATACAGCGACAGGTCAGTCGGATTGGGAAGGAGCTCGATGAGCGTCTTCACGCCCGCAGAGCAGAGCTTGGAGCGCATGCTCGCGACGGGTGTGGTGACCAGGTGGCATTTGTTTGAGTACTTCACCACGCGGTTGCTGAGGTAGTCCTCGACCATTGTCCCGGGGAGGCGCACCAGATCGGAGTAGATCTGGTACTCGGTGTGAACGGTGGTGACAAGGGGGAGATTGGCCCACTGTGCGTACCACTGTCCCCATACGCCGACCCAGAGAGGATGGTGGGTGTGGACGATGTCGAAGCTGGTGCCATGGAGAGTGCGCATTATCGGCAGGGAAAAGGGCATGGCCAGGTGGTAATCTATCTGCGTGGGGGCTTCGACGGCCGGGAAGCGCAGGATGTTGGCGCGACTGTCGAGGTCAGGGTCGCCCGGGTTGGGGGCAAAGACATACACCTCGTGGCCGTCATCGGTGAGGCTTTCTCGGTATGCTTCGATGACGTTGGCGACCCCGTTGAGGGTAGGCAGATATGTGTTGGTGAAAACGGCGACACGCACTTGGTTCTCCTCAGCCCTGTCCGGTATCTGCCGACAGGTACCTGATGCGTCGCTCGAGGACGGGAATGAAGCGCTCGTTGACAAGCCACTCGGCGATGAGGAAGTCCTCGGTGGCAGAGCCGGCGCGATAGAGCGGAACAAGTTGGCCGGCGAGGTCGTCGAGTTGCTGCGCATAGTCTTCGGCCGACAGCGCCCGCGCTTTGTGGAAAGTGTCATAGATCGTGTCGGAGTCGAGCCCGATATCGGGGTCAGCAAGCGCCTCCGCATTGGAGCGGCCCTCACCGGCGAAGGCCTCCGCGGAAAGCTCGCGTATCCACACCAGCATCTCTTCTGCAGACTGCCGCGCCTGGTCGTCACCTGTCACGATGAGCACCTGAGCTTCTGAGAGCAAGTTGCGCGCCTGGGCCGCGAATGGCACCGGGGCGGCGGCAATCTCGTCATCTATCTGGGCGATCTCAGCTTCGATTGCCGCAATCTGGTCGAGCAGCTCAGCGGAGATTTGCTGGTCGTGAAGCATACAGGCGAGCTGTTTTTCGAGCAGAGGGATGAGGCTGTTGAGGGCGCGGTCGCGCTTGAGCTTGGGCTCGGCAGCAGCCTGCTGAGCTTTGCGCGCAAGCGCCAGGAGTTGTTCGGCTTGTTGACTCGTTAGCGACAACCGGTTGATGGTATCGAGGAGGCTGAGTTCGGTACGTATTTGACTGATGAGTTCTGCGGGCTCCGGGCGGCGGTCCGGGTTCTGAGCCTGGCAAGAGCCGACGAGCAGAATGGGCAGGAGAATTGTAGCCACGATGCCAGCCGCCACCACCGGGGCGCGCGACATATTGATCCCAGCCTTCTTTTCACCGTTCATGTTTGCACCGGCTCTCCGAGTCAGCGTTGCTGGTCGAGCGCGCTATTTCTTAAACGTGTCCACCGCTTTGGCAAGGAATTCGGCGTTGTTCTTGGTCTTGCGGATACCCGAGATGAGCAGCTCGGCCGCGTCTTCCGGCTCCAAGGCGTGCAAGGCCCGACGCAACTGCCAGATGCTCTGCATCTCTTCATCACTGAAGAGCAGCTCCTGATGTCGGGTGTTGGAGCGGGTGATGTCAATGGCGGGGAAGATGCCCTTATCGGCGAGGTCGCGGGATAGTACGAGGTCCATGTTCCCGGTGGCTTTGAACTCCTCATAGATCATGTCATCCATACGACTCCCGGTGTCCACGAGGATAGTCGCGATGATGGTGAGGCTGCCGCCGTCCTCGATATTTCGTGCAGCACCGAAGAGGCGTTTGGGTCGGTATAGGGCAGTGGGATCGAGACCTCCCGAGAGTGTGCGCCCGGAGGGGTCCACAGTAAGGTTGGAGGCGCGCGCAAGACGGGTGATGCTGTCGAGCAGCACGATGACGTGCTTGCCGTGCTCGACGAGACGCTTACCGCGTTCGAGGACGATGTCGGCAACACGCAGGTGATTGCGAGGCTCTTCGTCAAAGGTGGAGGCGACCACTTCTCCGTCAACCGACCGGGCGATGTCGGTAACTTCTTCAGGGCGCTCGTCAATCAGCAAGACCATCAAATGGATGTCTTCATAGTTGGTTGTAAGGGAGTTGGCGATCTGCTTGATCACGGTGGTCTTACCGGCTTTGGGAGCCGAGATGACAAGACCGCGCTGGCCACGGCCCAGGGGCGTAACGATGTCGAGGAAGCGTCCGGTGAGATTGTCGGGGTGCTCGGTTTCCAGGTAGAGCCGCTGGTCGGGATAGACGGGAGTGAGGTCCTCAAACTTGGGCCTGTTGCGCGAGGCCTCCGGAGGCATGCTGTTGATGGACTGGACGCGCAGCAGGGACCAGTAGCGCTCGGAATCTTTTGGCGGGCGCACCGGGCCACTGACCAGGTCGCCGGTACGCAGGCTGAAACGCTTGATCTGGGTGTCGGCAACGTACACGTCGCAGGCCGGATCAGGGTCGTAGGCCGCGCCCCGCAAGTAGCCGCGATCGCCGTTCACGATCTCAAGCAGGCCGCTGCGGTACTCGTGCCCGTTGGCCTCGCTCTGCTTGACCAGGATGTTCATGCACAGGTCTCTCTTGTTCATCGAGCTGACACCAGCCAACTCCAGCTCCGTCGCGATGCCGCGCAGCTCGTCCACTGTTTTCGTTTCCAGTTCGCTTAGTTCTAACATCGTACACCTCTAGTGAGTTGGGCTATTCAATGATTCGGATTGATACGTATGCGGCGGCGGGGCGGGCATGTATGTGTGGCGGCGGAAGTCCTCGCCTGCGGAAGTCCTCGCCTGCGAAAGTCCTCGCGGGCTTATGCCGCACATGCATCACGGTTG
>CAZCJS010000028.1:0-16762 GCA_964498775.1 uncultured Armatimonadia bacterium | reverse complement strand
AAGTCCTCGCCTGCGAAAGTCCTCGCGGGCTTATGCCGCACATGCATCACGGTTGATAGGCTTCTTCCTTCAGTACTGCGACATACGGCAGGTTGCGGTACTTCTCAGCGAAGTCCAGACCATAGCCGACGACGAACTTGTCAGGTATCTGGAAGCCGAGATAATCGGGGCTTATCTGCGTGCGGCGTCGCGAAGGCTTGTCAAGCAAGCAGCAAACCTGCAGGGATGCCGGCTTGCGATGCTCAAGCATCTTGCAGATGTGGGCCAGAGTGAAGCCCGTGTCTATGATGTCCTCGACGATGAGTACATGCCGGCCGGCGATGTCATGGCTGCAATCCTTGGTCACGCGCACCTTACCGCTGCTCACCGTCGCATCTTCATAGCTGGAAACGGCAATGAAATCCACGGTGAGGTCGAAATCAAGTCGGCGCATAAGCTCGGCCATGAAGACGAATGAGCCGGTCAGGATACCGATGAGTACCGGGTTCTTACTCGCGTAATCGGCACGGATCTCTTCGGCCAATTCGCTGATCTTGACAGCCAACTGCTGCTCGCTGATGAGAATCTCGTCTATGTCTTCAGGCCAAGTCATCTGCGCCTGCTTCCATGAATGGGCCTCATCAGCCCATATCCCTGTGCGCGTTCGCCAGGTGTCGCCGTGTGCAACTATGTTGAGTGACCGTGCCGAGAACACCGCTGACGGCGTGACTCAGAAGAAGTTGCCAGGGAACTTCGCCGGTGACGGGCGCCAGTCAGAACCTGCGTTCGTCAGCCTATGCCGCGAGTACCTCAACTGAAAGCGGAGAGCCGTTTGCACTGTATGCTCGGGAAGTTCAATGGAAGCCACACACTGCGCGCACACGATACCGGCTTCCAGAGACTGTCGGGGATTTACGGAAATACTGTCTCAGTATATCAAGAGCTGTGTGAGTTTGTCAACGCCAAATCCGAAAAATGTGCCCTCTGGGGAAAACCTCGGGGCGTGTCACCATATCCCCGTCGGCCATTGCGGATCAGAAACTGGTCTGATAGATAAGTGTGGCCACCGGGCCGGCCGGAGCCCCGCTGCCGACAGCCGGTGCAAGCGAGAGCCCGACTGACGACCTTTGACCATCTGCCCAGATATTGGTTTTCCCTCGGCCCGCTACTCGTCCCAGGTAGGTGCCGAGAGCTGCGCCAACGATGATCTGATCCCAGTAGTGCTGCTTGAGGTCATAGCGCGACCATGACATCAGTGCAGCAGTCCCGAAGGCAGGCCATTTCCAGTCCGGGTCTCTCTCGCTGACGGCTGCGGCGACGGCGAATGTTAGAGCCGCATGGCCACTGGGCATGCCGCGCCTGTTGGCTTCGTGAGGCGTCGGCCGACGGGAGTTGATGGTCGCTTTCGCAAGCTGAGTGGCGGCTGCGCTCAGTGCCAGGGCATCCACGACGCGGCGGCCGGTCTCGACCTTCTCACCATCGCCACTGAGCAGGTAGTAGGCCGGTACGCCGAGCCACAATGGATATGCCGCGTCGGATACGGATCGCGCGAAGTCGCTGCCGGGCTCATCACCGTCACATGCCCCGACTGCTGCAAGTGCCATGCCGCCAAGCAGACACACGATTGCTATGACAGGAACTCTGGGCATCGGTTCGCCTCCCTCTCCCCTGCTACGTTGGGAGTCGGTACTGGTAGTGCAGCTAGTCACCACGGACATCGGTATGGAGAGCCTCGTCTTTGGCGAGTGCCTCGGCGATCTTAGCTCTTGCCTCGTCAATGAGCACCTGAACCATCTCGGTCGTATAGACGCGCTGCTCGAAGCTGCGGACTTCAAGTGACTTCATAAAGCCCTCGAAATCCTCGAAGTACGAGCCGTAGATGTGGAAGCTGTCCACACAATGATTGTACTGGCCCGGGGTGATGGTGCGGCCAAGCCGCTCGGAGAGTCTCTCGGCCACAATGCGCTGGAGATCGGTGAATGCGTACATGTTCATGAAGGCGGCTTTGAAGGCATCGTTGCTGCGCATGTGAGCCGACAGCAACAGGCGGTCGCCAAAGACGCGGAACCAGAGGCGCTGGAGACATGCGGGGTCATCTATGCCGGCATCCTCCCAGGCTTTCCAGATGGCGACCTGGGCGCGGCGCGTATGGGGCGCTTCGGCCAGCGCGGCGACAATGTAGTCAATCTGGTTGATCGGGCGGTCAAGGCCGGGAACCACATAGGAGACCATCCGCTCGTGATAGGTGTACTGCCATTTGCCGGCGGCGGGGTCTATCCAGTGGTCGTGGATGCCGTCAACGACCTCCTGGCGATAGACCTCGAGGTCGTAGATGCCACCGGGCATGGCGCGATGAATGCGTGGCTCAGCAAAGGCATCGCGAACCGCCAGCGCCAGCGACACGTCACGGCTCTTGGGGTCGCCTTCCCTGTCGTACTGAGTGGGGATGCGCGTGCCTTGCTCCCAGCAGGCGACAACGGCGCGCTCCCAGCCTTCGGCGATATTATCGGCTTCGATCTTTACCAAGGGCAGGTCGAATCGGTCGGACATCGTGATGCTCCTGTTCTGTGAACTGCGCTAATGGCAGCGAGGCTAGCAACTGCGCAAAGGGAAATTACTGCCAGAGAGTGGCTATATTCGCCGTCGAACTTGGGGAGACCTTCAGCGTGCGAAGAATCTGGCGGGGCGAACTGGACAGTAGGTGGCAAGTCGGCTATAAATAGTGAGGCATGGCCTGTTGCAGCCTCACCTCCGGCCCTTCTCCCGCGCTGGGCACAGCGCAATGGAGAGGGGAGGAAGGTAAACGGCGGTACGGCAAAGGCATTGATAAACGGCATTGACAGGCGAGGACGCCTGTCCTCCAAATGACATGAGGCAACGGCGGCACGCCAAATGACATGAGGCGACGGCGGTGCGGCAAACGGCATGGGGCAACGGCGGTGCGGCAAACAACATGAGGCGACGGCGGCAGCTAGAAGCCTGGAAATGCGTGCGCGGGAGTTGCTGATACCGATAATGGCAGGCAAGAACCGGAGCAGGTTGGGCGGGTTATTGTGGCTGCTGGTCGCCGGTGCAGGGACTGTGTTCGTGCTGCAGGCCGCGGACCTGTGGGCGCTGCAGACGCTGTCTCCCGCCGAGCAAGGCGCAGTCTATCTGCCGGGAGCCGAGGCGGCACCCGAAGTCCCGGCGACCATGTCCACCGCGGCCCCGGTCTCGGGCACGTACCTACCTGTGGTCGAGACGAAGCCTGATGAGCCGCCGTCAGCCAACGGCTCGATACGGGTCCCCAACTTCGCTATCGTCGGCGATGGCGGAGAGTTGGGACAACTCGCGCGGGCTGTGGTCGCACGCTACATGCCGGTAGTCTTCGGGACGAATCGGGATGATGTCACGTTAGTGAACCTGCCGGAGATAGTGCGCCGGCTCGACGGGGAATTGCGCTGGCAGCCCGGCTCTGCGCAGGCTGTGCTGATAACCGATGAAGCCGTGGTGCGTCTGATCCCGGGCTCGGACCACGCCGAGGTCAACCTGAGCCCGGTCACGCTCTCCGGAATGGCGACGGAAGAAAATGGGAAGCTGCTGATGTCCTGTCGGGCGTTGGCGGAGTTGCTGGGGACTGAGCCGCAGTGGTCTGAGGAGCGCCACATCCTGAGCATACAACCCCAGGATAAGAAGCTGAACATCATGGCGCTGGAGGATATTTTCCTGCTTGAGGTGAGCCGGTCGCAGCGGCGCATGCAGGTGCACGTGCTGGGTGAGCCGGTGAAATGGTATCCGATGTGCATAGGCCGTGGCAACAACACTCCGGTGGGCCATTTCCATATCCAGAGCCGCTGCGTGTGGCCGCCCTGGCGCACCTATGAAGGCGAGTACATCCCCAGTGGCAGCCCGCGGAACCCCCTCGGTGCGCGTTTCCTGGGTACGACTGCAAGGGGCCATGAACGAGGCTGGACAATCGGTATGCACGGAACCAACCAGCCGTCCTCAATCGGCCGCCGCATCTCCGGCGGCTGCCTGAGGATGCACAACCGTGACGCCATCGAGATATACAACAATATCCCCATCGGCACGCGGGTGTGGATACATGAGGAAGGGATCTACAATCCGAGTGCAAAGCACTAGCAGCTGCGGGAAGGGGAAACGCAAGCGATGATAGTCGGCGTCGGCGTGGACATGTGTGCGATAAGTCATATCGAGGGTGTCATCGAGCGAAACGGTCAGCGCTTTCTCGACCGCTGCTTCACCCGGCGCGAGCAGGCGGAATGTGGCAGCGGGCCGACGATGAGCAAGCGCTATGCAGTGCATTTTGCGGCGAAAGAGGCATTGATGAAGGCGGTCGGCCTGGGCTGGGCGGGGGGCATGAGGTTCATTGATGTGTCCGTAGAGCATGATGAGCGCGGGAAGCCGTCGCTGCATCTGGCGGGGTTTGCCGCTGAATATGCGGAGAAGCTCGGCGTGACGGGAATCCATCTGTCCCTGTCGCATGAGGCGGACATGGCAGTGGCGGTTGTGGTGCTGGACGGCGAGTAGGGCGGCGTGACTCCGGCGAAAGCCCGGCCTGGGAGATGCTTCGCAAACTTCGCACTACGCCTTACATAGGGTAACGACGTGAGTTCGTGGTAGTGCGCGCATTGGATAAACATGAAAATCCTTGACCGCTATATATGCCGGCAATTGTTCGTGCCCTTTCTCATCGGGGTCATCACCTTCGCGGTAATCATGCTCGGTGATGCGGCGCGGCAGTTGGGGACGCTCGTGCTGGGTCTGCGCGCGCCCTTACCGCTCATCGCCAAGTACCTTCTCTATTACGCGCCCCATGCCATCGTCTGGGCAATGCCGGTCGGGACGGTCGTGGCGGTGGCGATGGCGCTGACGAGCCTCAAGTCTCACGGTGAGATCGAGGCAATGCGTGCGAGTGGCGCCAGCATAGTGCGTGTCTGCACCCCGATACTGGTGCTGGGTTTCATCATCAGCTTCGTGGCCTTGGGCATCAATGAGTACGTGGTGCCTGCGGCAAGCAAACGCGCCTCGGCTGCCTTCACCGAGATGACCCGCACGCAGCCGATCGTCAGAGAGCAGTATGATGTGTATTTCAAGGACGATGAGGGGCGGCTCTTCTACGTCGGCCACATGGATGCAGAGAGCAACCAGTTGCAAAATGTCGTGATCTGGTCCGAGGACACCGAGGGGAACGTTGCCGACATCACCGCGGCCACTTGGGCGGAGCTTGATCACAATGTGTGGATACTGCGCGAGGGCAACACCGTCAGGCTGACCGGCGGCGGCGGGTCCATCGAGAGGGTGGAGAAGTTCGGGAAGAAAGCGATCAAGCTGACCAAGGCGCTGCAGGACTACTACACCGTGCGGCAACGCGATATGGAGATGAGCGGGGCCCAGCTAGGCGACCTCATCCGCACGGTCGGGCCCGCCGGCACCAATACACACAAGCTGCAGGTCAAATGGCATTTCAAGTACTCGATTCCGCTGGCATGCTTCGTGTTCGCGCTGATCGCAGCCCCAGTCTCCCTGCGGTTTGCTCACCACGGGACGTTCGTCGGTGTGGTGGTAGCGATCCTGGTCGTGTTCCTATACAACGGGGTACGGTCGTGGACGCTGGCTTTCGGTCTGGCGGGGAGTCTGCACCCGATGCTAGCAGGTTGGACTCAGAATGTGCTCTTCGCACTCATCGGGCTTATCATGTTGCTGCGCAGCAAGTGAGCCCTGGGGCATACACGTCCGAGGCAAGTTGCGGGCAGCATCACTCAGAAATCGCTTTTCGACTGCTTCATACTGTCTGCGACCTTGCGCAGCTCCTCGGCGGAAGCGTCTCCGGTAACCACGACACCGATGTCACCAACGCGGAAGCGGGTGACCTTACCTCGTAGCCGGCTGCGCATGATGTCGCGGGACCATTCGCCCTGATGCTGTTGCCGGTCGGGACGAGCCACGCCGGGCGGCGGTTTGTCGCCACTCCCTGCACCGGCACCCGGACCCGCCTCACGCTGCGGCCCGCGCTCCTTCAGAGCTTGACGTTGCTCTTCGCTGAGCTTCTCCCGGCGTTGCTTGCGGGCTTCCTGCTGCTCCTTGCTGAGCCGGCCAGCAGATGGCGCTGAGCCGCCCGGCCGACGCTCAGACTGCTGTCGGCGCTCCTTGAGAGCCTGACGCTGCTCTTCGGTGAGCTGCTCCTGGCGCTCCTTGCGGGCTTCCTGCTGCTGCTCGTCTCGCTTATCCCGCTGTTCGTCGGGGTCGGGTTTAGCTTGTCTCTGCTGCCATTGCCGCTTGATCGCTTCGCGACGTTGTGGCGGTATCTGAGCCCACTTCTGGCTGCGGATCGCCTCTCGTTCCTCTTCGCTAAGATTCTGCCAGAACTCCTGCCTCGCCTGCTTCTGCTGCGGCGTCACCTGGTCGGGCTGAGCGCCGTGCGGCAGCTTTTTCTGCATGATGTGGAGCAGCCGAACATCGTCGGAATAGCGTAGCTCGATGGAGTCGCCGCTCGGTCGCTTGTGGACATACTCGCCCTGTGCGACGAAGCCTGGAGGAACGTAGCCGGGGCGTATCGGGGCGCGACCGAGCACCTTAGCGGCGGTGGCGTCGTCGGTCTTCTCGGCGCGCTGCCAGACCCGCTCGGGCAGTTTCGTTGCCGGGATCTGCTGCAGTTTGGGTGCCGGAGCGGAAAAGTCAATGGCTGTGTATCTGGTGCTGGCGACCAGCTCACCGGCGTGATTATAAGTATCGGAGGCGAGCGGGAACCTGTTATCCGCATCCGCCCACATCTCGATGCGTGCCTTGCACTCGGGCCGGGGCCTGATGGTTATCTTGTCGGTGCGACGCCCCGCGATAGTCGGGCCTTTGGTCAACTCGACAACCGCATGTTTGCCGAATGGCTGCATCGGATCGAGGGGGCTGTGCGGGAGCCGGCGGACTGCTTTGCCGTCAGGAGCCATCTGCCATACGTCGCCCTCCTGCTCGATAATCTTGACGCCCTTAGCCTTGCCCTCAGTGAAGGTGAGGTCCATGCGGTCATCTCCGCGAT
Source organism: uncultured Armatimonadia bacterium (assembly GCA_964498775.1). Taxonomy (GTDB): domain Bacteria; phylum Armatimonadota; class Zipacnadia; order Zipacnadales; family UBA11051; genus UBA11051. The sequence continues at coordinate 9,750 of CAZCJS010000028.1, read as the reverse complement.
GGACAGTGGCATGGCCGGAGACGTACTGGCCGCCGACACGAACGTTGGTATCGAGTTCCCCCTTGAGGCTGACCTGATGTTTTGCCTGCCTGACGGCGCGGAGAAGCTCGCGCGCATCTTCGCTCGCGAGTTGCCGGTCGCGGCACCCGCAAACGGTCACGGCAATCAGCAAACCGAGAAGCAGTACCGCCAACCCACGCCTCACTGGATCACTTCTTTCTGTAAATCAAACTCGGTGGTCGCAGGGATAGTATCATCGGAATAGTCTGCCGGCTCGATGAAAACCATGGCAAGGGCGAGTGATGCCTCATCGGCTAGCGGCTGATCCCAGGCCGCCGCGAGCTGTGTCTCGGCGTAGGTAGTGCTGTCTGCGTCTGCCAATACGGGCAGTTCGAGCGTCGGGGCAACAGTCCCGGGGGCCTGGATCAAGGGAAGCGCGAAGATGACGGCGATGAGTATGGCCGCGGCTGCTGCCAGAGCGAGGCCCGGTCGCCAGTAGTGCTGCCAGACGGGCCGGCGAGCCTTTCGCGGCTGTAGGCGGGCGCGGATTCGGGGCCAGAGGTCCCGCGGCGGCTCAGTCATCTGCATCGGTTGGAGAAGTTCGGCGACACGCTCCAGCGCGCCAAGCTCTCTGCGACAGGTCTCGCACTCGCGGAGGTGGTCTTCAACCTGCGCGGCGAGATCGCCGTCGAGAGCACCAACTGTATAGTCGGCCAGGAGCTTCTCAATGTCGTTGCACTTCAATCTAATCATTCCTCCACGTAAGGCGCCAGCTTGATTCTGAGCGCTTCCCGTCCGCGGGCCAGCCGGGAAAGAACGGTACCTACTGGAATATCGAGTTCTCGTCCTATCTCGGCGACCGGCTTGCCCTCCAAATGGTGCATCACGACTACCAGTCTCTGGTCATCGCTGAGGCGCTGGATGGCGTCTCGCATCTGGGCCTGTTGCTCTGTCATCTCAAGTATCTCGGCCGGGCCGGGGGCATCGTCAGCCCACTGCTTCTCGAGGTCGTCCTCCTCATCTCTTTCCAGAGGTTCTGTCGGCTTCCTCGCCCTCACCCAGTCGCGGGTTATATTGAGCCCTATTGTTCGCAGCCAACTCCCAAACGCCCGTGGATCTTGCAGTCGGGGCAGCGAGTTCCATGCCCGGATGAATGTTTCCTGGGTCAAATCGGCGGCGATGTCATCATTGCCCACCATGTGCCGGATGGTGCTGTGGATCACCCGCGAGTATGCTGAATACAGCTTGCCAAACGCCCGCTGATCACCAGCCTGCGCCTCCCCGACCAACCGTCGCACTGCTGCTGCCTCAGTATCCAAGTATTCCTAACCCACACTGATAATGACGAATTACGATGCCGTACAATTCCCTGTTTCATGCCGAAATTCCTTCGGCGCAGGCTTGTCTGGGCCAAGCTTACGTCCGCAACTTGCCGCCTAAACTCCATGTGGCGAGTGCGGAGACGACAGGGCACCCGCCTCGGGCGAGAGGCGGGCGCCGAGCTACGCGCGGACGCAGACGCGATGCGCGACAAAGTAGAAAGCGGCTATTTCTCCTGCACCTCGCCAGTCATCGGCACGAAGATGACCGGCAGTACGGACTGCTTGACGATTTCGCCTTTCACCTTCTTGAGTAATAGCAACTCCTGGCGGCCCCGCTCCTCGCCGACCGGAATGACCATGCGGCCGCCTTCCTTGAGCTGCTCGATGAGCGGCTCGGGAATGCGCTCCGGTGCACAAGTCACGATGATACCGTCGAATGGTGCCTCAGACGGCCACCCGCGATAGCCGTCACCGGCGCGTACGGAGACATTTTCATAGCCGAGCCGACGCAGCCGCTCGCGCGCCTCATTGGCAAGCGGCTCCACAATCTCGATGGAGTACACGTGCTTGACCAGCTCGCCAAGTACGGCGGCCTGGTAGCCGGAGCCGGTGCCAACCTCAAAGACCGTATGCTCGGTCTTAGGCTCGAGTAGCTGGGTCATGAGGGCGACGATCGAGGGAGCCGAAATCGTCTGCTCATGGCCGATCGGTAGCGGGTAGTCTTCGTAGGCAAGGTGGCGGGACCGCTCGGGTACGAAGAGGTGGCGTGGTGTCTTGCGCATGGCAGCGATGACGCGCTCGTCGCTAAGCTCCCAGCGCGCGACGAGGGTATCCACCATGGCCTCGCGCTTGGCCTCATAGCCGGTCTGCGCAGTATCCTTGTCTTCGGCACACGAGAGCGAGCAGAGCCCCAGACTAATCAGCGCAAGAACGATGACTGAGTTGATACGGCTGCGCTTTGGCATGATCAGAGAACCCTCCTTGCCATTACTATACCCCGGGTGGGCAGTTGACAACCATCTGAGTCATCCGAGAATTCAGACCCCTGAGGCGCAGGCTTGTTGCGACTAATGCGCGTTGTCGGCGAACCGGTAGGGGTCGGGATATATTTGTGGTGCGAACGTTGCATAAGATTGTTTCAGTATGATATGATTAAGTGCGGAAATCAAGCCGCTTACAGGCGAACCTGTAGCGACCTGTCGTGCTGGTCACAGCACGAGCATGTGTGTTGCTACAGGGATTGAGCACCGATACACTACGGAGCCTGAACAGGGAAGTGGGCTGGTAGAGATGAAGGGCGCGAGAATTCTTGTTGTAGAAGATAGCCCTGATACAAGACAACTCATCGTGCTGCGTCTGGAGCAAGATGGGTATGAAGTGGAGGCGTTCTCGCAGGGAACCCCCGCTCTGGAAGCATTCAATGAGCGTGCCTTCGACCTGGTGATCCTCGATATCATGCTGCCCGATACGGATGGCATATCCGTGTGTCGTGAGATGCGGCGGAAGTCGAACCTGCCGATCATCATGGTCACGGGGCGAAGCGAGAAGCTGGATCGCGTCGTCGGGCTTGAGGTAGGTGCAGATGATTATGTGGTCAAGCCGTTCATGTCCGACGAACTGCTTGCGAGGGTGCGCGCCCACCTGCGCCGTGTCACTGACTATGCGTCCACCACCGCGACGGGCCGACACGTGCAGGCCGGACCTCTGCAAATGGACATGCACACTCAGCAGGTCATTAAAGGTGACACGAAGATAAGTCTTACGCCGACGGAGTTCCGCTTGCTGCTGGCGCTGGTTGAGGCGGAGGGCGCCGTGTTGTCCGGCGAGCAGATATTCGAGAAGGTGTGGAGCCGTGAGGGGGACAATCCGAGTCTCATCGAGACGCATGTATATAATCTACGACGCAAGATAGAGGACAACGCTTCAGCGCCGCGCTACGTGCTCACAATCCGCGACGCGGGCTACCGCTTCAATGCTGATGCCGGCTAAGGATACGTCGGCGTGAGCAATGGCCGGAAAGAAGATAGCGGGCTTCGGCGGAGGAAGAACTGCGGCCCCGACTGGAAATGAGCAGTCGGGGCCGCATTGTGTTTGCGGTCAGTTGAGCAGTCGGTCAACGATGTCGAACAGCCAGAGCCCCTCGCGCACATAGTCCCAAATGCCCTTGCCTTTCTTGGGCACTGGCGGGAAGTAGATGATATCGCCAGCCTGCACATCCTCGTGTTCCGGGAGTATCCCCCACCTGAGCTTCGACAGATCAATGTACACCGTCTCGGTTTCTCCGTTGGGCAGCGCCCTCACCAGGAAGCCGACTGAATGTCCGAAGCCGGCCCCGAGTTGCGCTTCGGTGAGGTAGTCGAAAAGTGACTTGTCGGGATCGTATGGATAGATCCCGGGCTTGCCGAAGGCGCCGATGAGATAGACCTTAGCAGCGTCCTTGACCACGACAACATCGCCGGGCAGCAGCAGCATATCCTGGGAAATGTCGCCTTCTTGCTCGATCTTTTTGAGGTTGCGGACGAAGTGCTCGTCACCGCGATAGACCTGGACGGCGCGCAGGTCGGCCTCGATCTGAGGCTTGGCGTTTAGCACAAGCTTCAGCAATGTGGGATTCTTTATTTCGGCGATACTCATCACACCGTTAATGCCCAGCGGGCCGAGCAGCACGATTTCCTCGGGAGCCTTTTCGGGAACGATCAGAGTATCGCCGGCGCGCAGTTGGAGGTTGTTGCTCATGTCACCATGCAGCCAGAGGCTTTCGAGATCCACCTCGGTGTACTTGCCGTCCCGGTAGATCTTGGCGTGGGCGGCATCTGAGGAGGCGTTGAAGCCGCCGGCCCGGATCAGCGCCTCGACGAGCGGCACCGGCTCTCGTGAATAGAAGGCAGTGGGAGCACCGACCATTCCCACGATGGCGATTCTGTCCGCCTTCTGAACGAGCACAACATCGCCACCACGCAATTCGTGGTTCTGCGAGATGTCCCCGTCGTCCAGCAGTGCGCGCAGGTCAATCCTGATAGGCTGACCAAGGCCCTTGCGCAACAGCAGTGCGGAGGTGACGTCCGCCTCGTCGCTGAAACCCTTGCCCACTTTAGTGATCGCCTCGAGTACCGTCAGGCGCTCGTCCTGAGGCACTGTGAGCATACCCGGCTGGGCAACTGCGCCGAGTACGGATATAGCGTCATCAAGGCGCGGAACATAGATGACATCATCGTACCTCACCAGCACTGGTGGCCCCAGTGGATGGTCACTCCGGAGCCCGCGGAGGTCTACTTCCCGCGTCTGTTGGCCGGCTCGGGCGAAACGAACTCTGCTGAGGTCAGCCCGGTCATCCGGGCCACTCGACACCACCACGTCCCTCAAGGTGGCACCGGCCGGCACCGAGATTGCGCCCCGCTTAGCCACGTAGCCGCTGACAAAAACCTTGCGACTGGACTTGTCCTCGGCCAGACCTACCGTCACGTAGGGCTGCTGGAGAAGGTCGCCCAGCTTCTCGATAAGCATCTCGCGCACTTGCCCAAGCGTCTTGTCGGCGACCTCGAGCGTGCCCACCATGGGCAGCGTGATATTGCCGGTGGACCCGACATTGTACACGCTAGTAAGATCATCCTCGCCATAGACATAGATACTCAGCGCATCCCCGAGCTGTATCTCGTATTCGGGACCGAAGCCGTCTGCAACTGCGTGAGGGCAGCAAACAAGCATGATGAGGGCGAGTAGAGCCACGCAGACGGGCGCGCTGCTCAAGTTGACTAGTCGTCGGGACGTGTGGTGCACGTTGTGGCCTCCTGGGCTTCCTGCTCGACTGCGTCGGGGTGGAAACCGGACCCACGCACTTGCTGCCGGTGCCTATGCGGCCGCATGTCGCCGCCGGCGCTACTTGAGGCGACGGGCTCGCTAATTGCATCTACCCAAGCTGCGTACACTGCTCGAGTGACTTCTATTGTAGGCACGAGGTGGAGAGGGTGTCAAGCTGTAGATGACCTCGGAGCCTGATCGCGGAGTGCATCTACAAGATATCGGCGGTTTCTGTTATAATAGGCGACGGTGATCAGAGTGCGTAAAAGCCCAATTCGCAGTTATGCCAGGTTTCTCCGATTTCTCAATGCGCTGGTGCTGATATTCTGTTTTATCGGCACCGGCCTGATGGCCGGTGGTCTCCTGGGTATCCGCGCTCTGCTGCCCGACGCCGAGGATCTGGAGGCCTACCGCCCGCGCCTGACGACCACCATATACTCCACCGAGATCGCACCAGACGCGAAGGTAAGTCACACGCTGCTGGGGAGAGTGGCCAAGGAAGACCGCCAGCCCGTTGAGCTTCAGGACATCCCTCTGCATCTGCAGCAGGCCACGATAGCCATCGAGGACCGCCCTTTCTATCAGCACCGGGGCGTGGACCCGAAGGGAATTCTGCGCGCTGCTTTAGTCAATCTCCGCCGAGGCGGGATATATCAGGGCGGTAGCACCATCACCCAGCAGCTGGTCCGCAACATGTGGCTCTCACGCAGGAGGACCATTGACCGCAAGATCAAAGAGATGATCCTGGCTCTTGAGATGGAGCGCCGCTATTCCAAGGACGAAATCCTCGAGATGTACCTCAACCAGGTGTATTTCGGGCATGGTGCCTGGGGTGCGCAGGTGGCATCCCAACTGTATTTTGACAAGGATGTCCGGAAGCTGTCTCTGGCGGAGGCAGCACTTCTCGCCGGCCTGCCCCGTGCTCCGATCTCCACGAGTCCCTACCGCCATCCTCAGCAGGCGAAGACGCGCCGGAGACATGTGCTTCACGCGATGGTCGAGTTGGAGATGATCACCACGCAGCAGGCCACGGAAGCGGACCGGCATCAGATACAAGCCAACTTGGCCCCACTGAAGGAGAGGGGAACCAAGGCCTTCAGGGCGCCATACTTCACCCATCTCGTTGTGCGTCAACTACGGGAGCAATACGGTGTGGACGTCCTCTATGAGGGTGGGCTGCGCGTCTATACGACGCTTGACATGCGTCTGCAGCAGGCGGCCGAGGAAGAGTTGACCAAGCAGGTGGAGTCGCTACGCAAGCGCGGGCAAGTCAAGGGCGGCCTTGTGGGACAGGGAGCGCTGGCCTGCGTCGAGGTAGCCACGGGCGATGTACTGGCGATGGCCGGAGGCGTGGGGCCGTATGATGACGTGCAGTTCAATCGTGCCTACCCGGGGCCTCCCCAGTATGGCCGCCAGCCGGGCTCATCATTCAAGCCCTATGTCTGGGCAGCTGCGCTAGAAAAAGGCTACGGGCCGAACTCCCGCTTCAGCGGTTCGGCAATCAGCGTCCGCATAGGGCCGGGCAAGTACTGGCAACCCAAGAATTACTCCCCCCGGCAGGGCGGCAGCTACACCCTGCGTGCGGCGCTCGCTGCCTCGGTCAACCTCGTCTCGGTGCGGATCGTGCAGAAGCTGGGCGCCAAGACGGTGCAGAAGGCGGCCGTCGAGATGCTTGGCTTGCCCGAACACAGACTCCGCGCGGTCCCGGCCATCGCGCTGGGTACGTCGGAGTTGGCCCCGCTGGAGCAGGCGATCGGCTACTGCACGTTCGCCAACGGGGGCTTCCAGACCTCACCTCGCTTTGTGCGGGAAATCCACAACGCCCGGGGTGACCCAATACTGAAGCTCAAGCCACAGCGGAAGCGGGTGATTAAGCAGGCGACGGCGATAAGCATGGTCTCGATGATGCGCACCGTTGTCACGTCCGGTACCGGTCGTCGTGCCGCCGTCAGCGGGCATAACGACATCTGCGGCAAAACGGGGACAACGCAGGACGGCCGTGACGCCTGGTGGGTTGGCTATAGCCCGGACCTGAGCTGTGCGGTATGGCTCGGAAATGACGACTACAAGCCGATGCGTGGCTCAACTGGCGGTGGGTTCTGCGGTCCGGTTTTCGCCAAGTTTATGGCCCGGGCGCTGGAGTTGCGTGGCTGCAAGGGCAAGTACCCCGAAGGCAAAGGCGCCATCGCGACACAGCGCGGTGACACGGAGAAGGAAGAAGAGGAAAAAGACGACGAGAAGACGACGACTATTACGGTGTGCAGTGAGAGCGGCGGACTGGCCACTCCGTACTGCCCCAATACCTACGAACGAACACTAGCTGCGGGCGAGAAGCCTCCAGGCTCATGCCGGCTGCACGGGCCGGCATCCTCACGGCGCTCAACTTCGCCTCCTGAAACCCCGGCGGGACCGTCGCCGGGCGAGGGCCGCGGTACTACCAAGCTGACGATATGCGCGGGGTCCGGACAACTGGCAGGGCCCTACTGCCCACAGACAGTGGAGCGGACATTCCCGGCCGGTCAAGGCCCCAGCGGCGTATGCACTATGCATGGTCCACCCTCAACACCGGCCTCCTCTCCGGACAAGCCCCCGCCTGCTCCCGACCAGAAGTCGGACACGGGCCCGGCAAAGCCGCCAACTGGTGCTGATACAGCCCTCACTCGACCCGTGCCCGACGCCGGCGGGACCACGACCGACAAGCCGCCGAAGCCGACGCCCACGGACTGACCGCCACGAGCACTCAATCCAAACGCATCGCCGATTGCAGGCGGGCGCCACGACCAGTTTGCGCCTCTCATGGACAAATCAACAACGAATCTGAGAATAATATGGCTGGGCGTGCTCTTCGGCCTGGTTCTGTTCAGCTTTGTGGTGCGGCTGTGGGCACTGCAGGTGGCCAACTGGGGTGACTATACGGAGCGTGGCCAGAAGCAGCGCAACACAGTGGTCTACGGTCCTGCGCTGCGCGGGTTGATCTTCGACCGCAACGGCACGATCCTGGCAGACAATCAATACATCTGGAACGTGCAGGTGACGCCGAAGTACCTCCCGCAGCGGAAAGATGAGCTGGAAAGGGAAACCGCCATATTGGCGGGTATCCTTGGTAACACGTCTGCCTCCGAATTGCGCGAGCACTTTGAAAAAATGGGGACAGATCGGCTGCAAGCCGAGACCTTGCCTGGAGGCAAGGATGTCCCATTCGCGGCAGTGGTGGCTATTGAAGAGCGCAAAGCAGAACTGCCGGGAGTAACCATCGCCGAGAGCGCGCGCCGACACTATTCGCACGGGTCTGTGGCGGCCCATGTGCTGGGTTATGTACGCGGCATAACTGAAGAGCAGTTTGGGCGGTACCACCACCTCCGCTACCCGGATGAGCTCTTTGCCGGGGCTGGGGATGCGACGCGGCGTGAAGGCTCCAAAGGAATGCCAATATATGGCAGAGAGTCGGTGGTCGGGCAAACGGGTATTGAGCGGCTGTGTGAGCTAGATACGAGTACGGCGCCCCCGGTGCCGGTACTCCAGGGACGGCGCAGTCGGACAGTGCATGAGGTTGACCGGCTCAACAACCCGGTGCGTGTCATCGAGGAAAGGCCGGCGGCAGTCGGGGCGAGCGTCTATCTAACCATTGACACACGGGTGCAGATGACTGCCGAGAACTCCCTCAAGCACCAGATCCATACGACGACTGGCAAGACCGGTGCGGCGATATGTCTGGACCTGCAAACCGGCGGCATCCTGGCAATGGCCAGCTATCCGAGCTTCGATCCCAACGGATGGGTGCGCGGCTGGTCACCCGAGGAATTCAAGGCCCTAAATGAGGACCCACGCAAGCCGCTGTTTGACAAGGCCATCGGCGGCCAATATGCACCGGCTTCCACATTTAAGATGGTTTCGGCGACCGCCGCTCTCGAGACTACGCCGGTGAAGCTCGATACCACCTATGTCTGCACCGGGATAATCCACGAGGGCACGCAGCATCACCCGTTCAAGTGCTGGGATATACACGGACGGGTGGATTTCAACAAAGCCATTGCCGAATCGTGCGATGTGTATTTCTATGAACTCGTGCGCAAGCAGGGACTGAGCAGCAACGCGATCGGTTACCATGCCCGCTTATTCGGCTTTGGTGATGACCCCGGTCTCGGTCTCACTGGAAGCGCCTCCGGTCTGGTCCCTGACGCGCAGTACAAGCTCGACAAGAAGGATGACCGTTGGCGGACCGGCGACACCCTCAACATGGTCATCGGCCAGGGATATCTGGTCGCGACGCCGCTGCAGGTTGCGGTAGCCACGGCCGTAGTTGCCACAGACGGTGACGTTATCGAGCCAAGCCTGGTGCGCAAAATCGCCTGGCCGAGCCACATGAACCGCGAGCCGACCCTGTATGGGCGCAAGCTCCGACGCCATCTCGAACTCAAGCCCAAAACGTTGGAGCGGGTTCGACACGCCATGCGGCTCACCGTAGCGCAGCGCAAAGGGACGGCCCACCTGCTCGCCGATCTGCCATTCAAGTGCGCGGGCAAGACCGGGTCCGCCGAGCACGACAAGCGGCTCAAGCCACATGCCTGGTTCACCGCCTTTGCCCCATACGATAATCCACGTTTCGTAGTTACGGTGCTGATATCAGAGG
>CAZCJS010000027.1:0-22770 GCA_964498775.1 uncultured Armatimonadia bacterium | reverse complement strand
CGGCGGAAGCTGCCTGTCTCCGACGAACCGGGCGACTATCAGCCAGATGAGTTGAAAGCCCAACTACGAAACTATTTTGATAGCGATAAACCTACGCCCAGACGCATCCGCAAGATACTGCTGCCCCTCTGCCTCCGCCATGAGTCCGTAACCCGTGATGAAGTCATAGCTGAACTTGTGGAGCTTGGCGAGGTTGCCAGGGAAGGTCGCCCCGGCACGGTTCTCTCAACCATTTCAAAAGAGCTTGGGGGTGAGCGACACGACTACCTGCGTCAGGTAGTCAGGTACGACAAGCTGGGGCCGCGCTTGCGCGACAACTTCTCTATCCCAGATGAGTACAAGGACCTCGTGTGTAAAGTACTGGCGGAGCTTGAGCAGCAAGACGACGCGACTGAATCATGAAGTGGGCAAGGTGTCTCCGCCCGGCGTGAGGAATAGTACCCAACTGCATACACTGACGCACGACACCGATAGGAGACTATGGAACTATGGCTTACAAATGCGCATTCTTAGGCTGTGGGGGACGTGCCAGAGGGCACGCAGATGCCTACAGACACATCAGCCGTGGAGTGAAGGTCGCCTGCTGTGACCTTGATGAAGACCGGCTCAACGCCTTCGCCGAGACGTGGGACATAGACGCTGTCTACACTGACCTCGACGAGATGCTGGACAAGGAGCAGCCCGATGTCGTCCACTGCGTGACCAGGCCCAACTTACGCGTTGCGCTACTCACGAAACTGGCCGACGCCGGCGTGCCAGGTGTTATCGTGGAGAAGCCGGTCTGTGTGGGGGCAGATGACTACAAGGCCCTGCGCGCTCTGGAGGCCGCCACTGACACTAAGATCGCGGTCAACCACCAGCTCCGTCATCACCCGAAGATCGTCGAGTTTCTCGGTGATGTTGCCGAGGGGCAGATCGGCGAGGTGCGGTTTCTGGATGCCTCCGCCGGATTGCCGATGAACGGTCAGGGCGTCCACGTCATAGACCTGCTCTATGCCTTCTCCGGCTATGCCGATGTCGAGACGGTGTTCGGCGCATCTTCAGGCTACGATGATATAGACGGAACCCATCCGAGTCCGAAGACCGCCGAGTCGCTGATTACCTTCACTAATGGCATGCGCGGTGCGTTGCAGGCCGGCGAGGGTGCGCCGATGTTTGACAAGTCCAAGCCCGTCCATTATCACAAGCGCATTGCCGTCTACGGGACGCATGGTTTCCGCCACTGGTGGATGGAGGGCTGGGAGAAGACGGGGCCCGACGGCACGGTCGAGAGCGCCGTCATGTCTTATCCTGACGAGGATATTCTGGGGCAGGCGGGCCTCACCAACGCCATGTTCGACTGGCTGGGAGATGACGGCAAGCCGTCGCCGACGAATCTGGCCACATCGCTGGACGAGTGGCTCATCATCCTCGCCGGTTACCTCAGCGCCGTCGAGGCCAGACCGGTGGATATGCCGTTCGATCCGTCCGATGATCTCCTTGACCGCTTCAAGGCGCTCGTCGGTGCCGAGAGCTAGCCGGATAGTATCGAGCCGGGGCGTACCGGGTTAACCCGCGTACATTCGGGTTCTGACACATGGGAGGCCAAAAAATGGCAAAGGTGAAGATTGGAATCGTCGGTATCGGCTGGGCCGCCAGCGGACACCTCACGGCTTTCAGAGACATACCGGATTGCGAGGTTCTTGCGATCTGCTCGAGCAAGGATCTCAGCAGCGAGGAAATCCTCGCCATGTGCGGCGACGAGGCGACGCTGTATCATGACTATGATGAGTTCCTGACCCACCCGGGACTCGAAGTCGTAGACATTTGTACTCCGCACTGGCTCCATCCGCCCCAGGCCATCGCCGCTGCTAGGGCCGGCAAGCATCTGATGATTGAGAAACCGCTGGCACTCGACTACGACAGCCTGCTGGCCATGCGCCAGGCCATCGGCGAGGCGGGCGTGCACTCGAACGTGTTCTTCGAGCTGCGCTTCATCGGGCATTTCCAGTTCATACGCAGTTGCCTGGAGCGCGGCCTGCTCGGTGATGTTCACTACTCCGAGGTGGATTACTACCACGGTATCGGTCCTTGGTACGGGCAGTACGAGTGGAACATCAAGAAAGAGATGGGGGGCAGTTCTCTGCTGACTGCCGGCATTCACGCACTCGACGCCCTCATCGCCTTCGCCGACCGCGAGGTCGAACAAGTCTATGCCTACTCGTCGAAGTCAACGATGCCTGCGATGCAGGCCTACGAGTACGACACCACCTCCGTCTCGATCATCAAGTTCGCCGACGGGACCACGGGCAAGTGCACCTCGTGCATTGACTGCCGCCAGCCCTATGTGTTCAATGTCAAGCTCGTGGGCAGTGACGGAACGCTGTGGAATGACAAGCTGTGGTCCACGAAGCTGGAGGGCCTCCGACCCCAGGAATGGGTCACTGTACCCACTCCGCAAGCCGAGTCGGGCGATGTGCTCGACCATCCATATCCGCCGCAGATGGAGCATTTCATTGAGTGCATCCAACAGGATAAGCCTAACTTTATTGACTTCGAGGAGGCTTTCAAGACTCACCGTGTAGCTTTTGCCATCGAGAAATCGCTAGCCGAGGGTCGTCCCGTGAAGCTGTCTGAACTGCCTGCATAGACAGCCGCTGCACACGAACATTACTGACATGAGATGAGGAGAAGCAAATGTACAAACTGGGAATGATTTCCGCCGCCAGCTATCGCGCCACCTACGCAGGGGATGATGACGCCAAACTCCGGCCCGTCTCAACACATGGTGCTTTCTTCACCACCGCCTTCAACGGTTTCGACGAGACGAAGGCCAAGCAGTATGACGCCTCCTTCGGCGTCGCTGCTGCGCGCATCGAGGGCGCTAGAGCCGTGAAGATATGGGACCCGGAGAAAGAATGGGCCGAAGCTCTTGCAGACGTCTGCGACATCCCCGAAGTCTGCGACACCTACGAGGAATGTTGCGAGGACGTTGACGCCGTGGTCATTGCCGATGACGGCTCGGGCGATCAATGCAAATACGCGATTCATCCCCTGCGCAAGGGGATCCCGACCTACTGTGACAAGCCCCTGGCGATGACTGCTAAACGCGCAAAGCAGATCGCCGACATCGTGCGAGAGACGGGGACACCGTTCATGTCCGCGAGTTCGTTGCGGTTCGTGCCTGACATTCTGGCGCTGAGGGACCGCTTGCCGGAGTTCGGCGAAGTCACTCTGGCGACGACGATCTGTGGCAGCGAGCTTGTCTATTACGGTATTCACGCGCTCTCGATGTACTATGGGGTATTCAATGGCGATTCCCCTGCCGTCTCGTGTATCAACGTGGGCCAGCCTGATCGCAACATTGTCCGCGTGCGCTTTGAGAACGGCCGCGACCTGGTGCTGATGGTGATGGAACGCGAGTACGCGCAGACCGGTTACCAGATCAACGTCTACGGTACAGAGGGCCACGAGTCGCTGATACCTGACCTGGACAACCTCTACATCTACCTCATGGAACGCTTCATCAACCTGCTTCAGACTGGGGAGGAGAGTCCGCCAGTGGAGGAAGAGGTCGAGGTCATAGCGGTGCTGGAGGCGGGCAAGCGCTCGCTGGCGGAGGGACGTGAGGTGACGATCGCCGAGGTGCTGGAGTAACTGCGCGCTATTTCCTGGTCGCGTCCGGCGCAGTTCTTCAACAGGCCCGTGCAACAAAGGGGGTGCTCCGTGTAGTTGTAGACGCCTGGCACGGGAAGTGCAAGGTGATGTCAATATGACTGAACCTGCGGTGTAGTACTGGATTGACGGTGTGCACACGCGGGTATTATGGAACAAACAGGCCTTGGTCTGGCTCGTGGGTACCAGTTTCCACTTTGGAGGAGATAACCATGAGACAGTACGTGTTACCTGGATGTGTGCTGGCGGTTATTACCGCGCTGTGTGTCGTGAGCGCAGCGGATGAGGTCGCGGTGGACATCGGAAAATCGCTGCGGCCCGGCTTCGCCGAGATAGCGCTGCTACCCACGCGGCTGACTTATTACAACATGCACGAGGATGCGGCGATCGCAAGCTATACGTGCTGCAAGCCGTGGCAGGAGGAGGAGATCCGCAAGGCAGCGGCAGCTAATGCGTCCTTCTTGGACAATTACTATGATACGGACTATGCGGATGACACGCTGCTGCATAATGCTTACATCAACAGCGTGCGTCGGAACTTCCGGCATCAGGTGGCGAGTTTGGAGTGGCTGGTGGATGAATTCCCCGACAGTGAACTTGCCGACGACGGGCTGTATCAACTGGCGCGCTGCTATATGTTCGATAAGGACCATGGGGCGGCGATAGACACCCTGTACATGTTGGTGCGCAACTGGCCGGACAGCGTATGGGCGGACGATGCGCTGATGTATCTGGCACGTGAGTTGCGCGAGGTCGAGGACCATAACGGGGCATGGGCCGCACTTGAAGAGCTGGCTGAGAACCACCCTTCATCGGACTACACGCCCCAGGCGTTGGATTCGCTAGCATCTCGGGCGGCGGAGGATGAAGACTATGACGAGGCCATCGCGATCTCGGAGCGTCTCCTCGATGAATACAACTGCGCCGACTTTGCGGATGACGCGCAGTTCCGGATCGCCGATTCGCTGCGTCATCTCGGAGATTTGCAGGCGGCTCTGGATTCGTACCTGGACCTGATTGAGCGTCTGCCGGGTAGCCGGCTGAGCAACCGCGCGATGCGTGAGGCGAATTCGATAGCGCGACAAGCGCGGCGAGCGGGCCACAACACCGAGGCGCTGTACGATACGGCGGAGTTCAACCCGGGCCGGGATGCCCAGGAGTTGTATGACCTAGCGCGGCACTGGCAGAACTACCGGGAGTACTCGGCTGCGATAGATGCCTATCGTGACTTCGTGGACAGGTATCCGGGGCACGACAACTTCGACGATGCGCTGTTCAACATCGGGGTCTGCTACCAGCAAATGAACATGCTGTTCCAGGATATCAACAAGTCGAAGGGCCCGGATGACATTTTTCGGTTTACCGAGGAGTATCAGGATGCCACCGGAGCTTATGGGTCCTTGCCGACTGCAGGGGAGTTGTCGGCGGTCAATGACGCGACAAGCGCGTTCGCCGTTGTGGTGAACAACCTCGTCGGCAGTCCTCTTCGGGATGACGCGCTGTACGAGATCGCCAAGTCGTTCGAGGACTCTGAGCGGATGGCCGACATGGTGTACACCTACCAGGAGCTCGTCATCCATTTCCCGACCAGTAAGTACCATTTTGAGGCGTTGTACGAGAAGCTGAAGTACTACGCGGACGCGAAGAACTGGGATGCGGCGCAGGACATGTTCCCAGACCTGGCGGCGGCGTACCCGGGTATTTTCCCGAAATGGCTGCTCAATAATCGGCTGAATTTCGACACGGTAATCGGGGCGTATTTCCGGCATTCGGATTTTGCATGGTTCGAGGCGCATCACCACCACATACCGTATCATTTCACAGTGGCGGACTTGGGGTTCGACGCCGATTTCTACCTGGGTGCTCTGGCACTGTCAGACGGAGCCTATAAGGACGCGGTGACCTATCTGGAGCCGCTGGCGAAGATGCCCACAAATGACCTGTGCGTGCCGGCAAAGTGGATGCTGGCGCGGACGTACGAGTTGTGGGGGAAGATGAGTACCGCTGAGAAGTACTACAACAACATCATTGCCCACCATGCTCGAAGCGGCCTGGCCGACGATGTTCACCTGGCGCTTGAGAATTTGGGTAAGGGCGAGGCGCTGGCAGAATACCGGCAGAAGTTCAAGGATCTGGGTGGCCCCAATGTGGACAATTTCGACTGGTATATCGGGGAGAATGTGGTGGTGTTCGCACCCTTCACGGTGTCGGCGAAGATGCGGCAGTACAACATGCCGAACATCTGGGAGAATGCCGAGCAGATATTGAGCGAATGGGTTGGCCTGGAAGAGCGAGAGCCGCAGTTGATCTGTGTTGACCCGAGCAACAGACGGGCGGCGGGGAAGCTCGTTCGTCTGTCCGCTGCACAGATCAAGGACCCGCCACGCTGGTCGCTGGGCTTGGCGCAGTTGGCAGAGAACGCGATCGCTGCGGGTTCGGCAGGGAAATTCGCCGGCGAGGGCAAATGGATCACCGAGGGTCTGGCCAGTTTTGCGTCGGCGAGTCTGCAGTATGATCTGGTGACCGAGACACGGGATGCCATCGGCTCGGCTACTGCGGTGAAACTACCGCAGGAAGAGGTGCTGAGGGCGAGACAACGTGCGCTTGAGAGCCTGACGGAATATGTTCGTGCTGGGGCCGCGCCGGAGAATGTCAACGCCACCGTGCTGTGCGGGATGCTGTTTCACCTGCTTGACGTGCAGGGCTATAGCCAGAACCGGTTGATTGACCGGGAGCCTTATGGTGAGCTTTTCGCAAACCTCCGGCGGCAGCCTGGCAGCGGGCTGGACGCGCTTGCCGGGGCTCTGGATGCCAACTTCTATGGGGCCGCCGGTGAGCAACTTCGGCAATGGAAATTGCCGGTGCGTGGGCGGGTGGCACAGAAGTCGCAGTAGAATGGGGCTGGGCACGTGGAATAGTCTGGAGGCGCCGGTCGTCCCATGAATCGAGGGATAAGGCCGGCGCTTACAGTGCGCTGGTTGCAGAGGTTAGCAGGTGGAAGATAAGATAACACGTCGCGAGTTTCTGAAGAAGTGCGCTGATTGTGGCCTGGTGCTTGGGGCTATGCCCTTTGTCGGCGGTTTGGGCGCGGTTGAGAGTGTTTTGAGCAATGTGACGGGCGCCCAGGGCCTGTCGAGCCAGGAGGCGTTATACTACAAGCAGCTATCGGGCGGCTCGGTGAAGTGCCTCTTGTGCCCCAATCACTGTGTATTGCGGCCGGGCCAGCGGGGCACGTGCCGAGTGCGCGATAACACCAACGGGAAGCTTTACACGCGGGTGTATGGCTATACGGCGCGGGTGCGCGGGGACGCAATGGAAAAGGGGCCGTTTTTCCACTTCCTGCCCGGTACGAGCAGCGTCGCCCTGGGTACTGTGGGCTGTAATCTGCATTGTCTGTATTGCCAAAACTGGGAATTCACCCAGATCAAGCCGGAAGACCTCAAACCGCCACCGCAGTATCTGCCCCCCGCCAGCCTCGTGTCGCAGGCTAAGAAGTACGGTCGGCCGACGATAACGTTCACCTACAGTGAGCCAGTTGTGGCCATCGAGTATGTGCTGGACACGGCACGGCTGGCTAAGCAGCAGGGCATCAAGACGCTCGTCAAGACGGGAGCGTATGTCAACCCGGGGCCGATGGCGGCATTGTGCAAGGCGATAGACGGTATAAACATAGACTTCAAAAGCTATAGCGATTCCTTCTATCGGGATGTCTGCGGCGGGAAGCTCGATCCGGTACTGGAGGCGATCAAGACGGCACACAAGCACGCGCCGTGGCTCGAGCTGACGGCGATGACGGTGCCGGGTAAGAACGACAGCGCGAGTCAGTTTCGGCAGCAGTGCCAGTGGATGATGAAGAACCTGGGACCGGATGTGCCGCTGCACGTGTCGCGGTTTTTCCCCTCCTACCGGCTGCGAAACCTGCAGGCGACGCCGATAGACAAGCTGCGCGAGCTGCGGAAGATAGCGTACGAAGAGGGGCTGCATTACGTGTACCTGGGTAATCTGCAGGGAGACCCGGGGGAATCGACGTACTGCCCTAAGTGCGGCATCAAGATGATCAAGCGGATCGGATATAATGTGACTATGACCGGCATGGACTCGTACGGTAGATGCACGAAATGCGGGCTGAAGATACCGGGTAAGTGGAGCTAACACCCGGAGCGAATCGCTGAAGGATTCGCGACCGCGGCATTCATCATGCTGCGGTCATTGCATTTATGGGGCGTCATACAGGAGCAATTGCGCGACCTCTCGAATATTCCATAGCCGTGGAAGCCACACCATGTTAATCGCCGGAGATCGTGGTATTGGAGGAAAGTATATGCGTCCGACGATGCCGCTACTACTATTTTCCATCTTTGCCACTTGTACCGGTCTCTCAGCCCTCCCCGAGGAGGGGCTGGGCAAGTACTGGATAACCGAAGACCATGTCGCGCCCGGGCTCACGGACCAGGACCGCATCCTGCACAGCTTCCCAATCGAGAATGCCGAGGGTTGGACGGTGGGGAATGGCGAGGTCAGCGTAGAAGAGGGCGACAGGTTCTACGGGGAGGCATGCCTGCGGCTTTCGGGTGAGCAGAATGCGACAATATGGCGTGAGGCTGAGTTCGCGGTCAACAAGCTGACCTTCGTGACGTGTGCGTTTCTGCGTGAGGTCGGTTGTCGAGCGTGGTTTATGGCGCGCGACGCGGGCGGGCAGTGGCATGAAGCAGTGGCCAACTCAGGACTCTATTGGACGCATGGCTACCAGCATGTGACAGGGCGCTTCACCGGTTTCTATTTCAGGCCTGAGTTCAGGCCCGGTGATCAGATAACGGCAATCGGCTTCCGGGTCAGCGGCAGTGGCGACTGCCTCGTGGATGACTTCCATGTCGTGGAGGTCATCAGTGCAAACAACATGAGGGACCTGCTGCCGCGTCCCGAAGTGGCAGTACCGATAGCCAACCCGATTGAGATACCGCACTTCAATGTACAACACCCGATGCTGAAGTACACGCCGGAGCAGGCTGCGCATTTGCGTGCCGGCTACGAGAAGAATCCCGCCGTGGCTGCAAAGAGCATCGCGGCAGCCGAGGCTGCCATCGCCGAAGGGAAGGGCAAGCGATACCACCTGCCGGTCGGCGATAACTCCATCGGCGCCAACTATTACACGTGCGACGTGCATCCGGAAACGATACTGAAGTTCGATCCGCAGCGTCCTGAGTATCGGTGGTGCGAGCAATGTGGGAAGAGCATCATCAATGAGCGCACCACCAACGCTTGGATACACAAGTACTCGGCGTGGTTCTTCGGGCAAACGGTGGCTTGCGCCAACGCATATATCTATACCGGGGATGACAAGTACGCGGCGGAGGTAAGGCGTAGAGCGCTGCTGTTCTGCCAGGTGATGCGTGACTACCCATCGGTGATGTTCGGCGGCGGGATGAACAACGCGCACTGGTATCATCTGAGTATCGCCGAGAACTGCCTCAGCGCCTACGACATCACCTACGACAGCCCGGGCTGGAGCGAGGAGGATCGCGAGACTCTGCGCAATTACCTGGGGAGAAGCTACGGCCCGCCGCAGAAGCCGGGCTCATACACCGGCAACTACATCAGCGCGAGTGCTTATACCAGCCTGCGCAACGGGCTGCTTTTCGCTGACAGAGAGCTGGTGTATGAGGGAATCAACTACTACGCGGGCCGCACAATCCAGTATCTGTTCGATGAAAATGGCATGTGGCGAGAGAAGACATGGGGCTATCACAATATGGTAGCTCACGGCATGTATAGTGCGGCGAACATGGCGAAGAAGCACCTCGGGATAGATATCTATCACCACAGCTTCGGTGATAAGAGCCTCAAGCGGGCGTATGAGATCTGGGTAAAGGGGAGCTTTCCGGATGGGAGTCTGCCGCTGATAAATGACAATCGCTCCTACTCCCAAGGGCGGGGTGGTGGGTTGAATATCCAGCCTTGGCTGAAGACGGTCTTCGACATCTACGGAGACCCGATATTCGACCCCGATAACCGGCCGATACTCGACAGCATGGATCTGCAGGGGCCAGGCTGGGGATATCTGCGGTCAGATGCAGAACAGACTGAGGACCAGGTGGTTGCAGTGCTGGACTACGGTTCGCAGCGTGGGGCAGGACATGGACATCGCGACACCATGCAACTCATCGTCTGGGCTAACGGTGAGACGATCGCGCCGGACCTGGATGTGGCTGAATACGGTCGCTACCCGTTCTACTACGCGCCGGGCGCTCACAACACGATGTCGCCCCTGCCCGCAGAGGGGCGAACGGAGTTGTTCAGTGACGGGCCGGCGCTGAAGGTGATTAGCGCGGCGACGCATGAACCGGCACATCTACAGCAGCGGCGGACGGTGGTTCTGGCGGCCGACGGTAGCTTCATTACGGATTTCTTTGCGGCGGCCTCGGACCGGGATGAGGAGTACACGTGGCATTGGCGATGTCCGGGAAAATTTAGTAGCGAGTTGAGGATGGCGGCCTATGATGGGCTGAACACGGAGAAGCCGGACTACGGGATAGTGGAGAACGTTCGCGCGGCCCAGAATGACCAGGTGTGGCAAGCGCAATGGAAAACGGAGAAGCAGACTGCAATCCTGCGGATGCTCGGCGCGCCCGGCACTACGGTGGCCGCCGGTGAAGGCTATGGCTATCTGCCGACGCAGAGAATGACGATGCTTGCCGTGCAGCGAGATGTGGGAGCAACGCTGTATGCGAGCCTCTTTGAATTCTATCGGAGCGAGCCTCGCATAAAGCAGGCGCTGGCGCGGGATATAGGCGACGACTTTGGAGGTTGGCATGTTGAGACCTCGGGCGGTAGCTATGACCTGATGGCGAAAAACGGGGCGGAGGATGCTGTTGGCTCATGGCGTGACGGGGAGACGGATGCGTTGCTGCTGGCGACTGCTCGCGGCACCGACGGTATGCTGCGGCAGCTTGTGTCGCTCCATGGGACAGTGCTACGGAGTGGAGGTATCCATGTCACAGAAGGTAATTTCGAGAAGCTGGAAATAGCCATGGGAATGGATGAAGTTGCGGTCAGATATGAGGGCGAGGGAGACCTGGAACTGGTGGTGCCGTGGGGGGTGAGGAGTCTCAAGAGCGGGCCGGAAGGCGCACAGTCAAGCCGGGGAGCACAAGGCACACTGCTCTTGCTTCCCGAGTCAGGCTACTACGAGCTAAGCTTATAGCTCTCTGCCGCACTACTTCTCGGGGCTGCAGCGGCCGTAGGACCGGCCCACCTTCGTGAAGCGCACCTTCATGGGGTTGTTGATCTTGGCTGATGCTTCCGGCACCTCAATGATGTAGCCCTTGATAGACGCCACCATGCCCATAGCGGGTAGCGAGATAACTTCGTCGGGCTGAATTGTAATGACCTGGCCCTGCGTATAAGGCAAGTGTTGCTTGCGGAAGTCGCGATCACTACCGGGCATGATCTCATAGCGCTCAGGATGGATATTGTCGGTAGCGCGGATGTAGAGATTGGTGCGCGCGGCCCCCTCGAGGTCGTCAATATACTCACCGTGGGGGCCGATGAGGGCCATTACGACGGCAGGATCGGCCCATATGAGCAGAGCTTCGCCCTGGTTCCTCGGCTTGGCGGCACGGAGTTCCTCGTAGATCCTGGAGGCCATTGTCTCGACGGAAAGGATGCGGCCGGTGCCGTTACAACAAGGGCAGGGAACCTGTAGCTGTCTGAAGAGACTCTGGCTGGTGCGTTTGCGCGTCATCTCGATGAGGCCGAGGCGGGTGATGTGAAGGATACGTGTCTTCATCCTGTCATCGGCAACGCTATCGCGCAGTGCATCAGTAACCTTGCGGCGGTGCTGGGCCTTGTCCATGTCAATGAAGTCAATGACGATGATGCCGCCGATGTCACGGAGGCGGAGTTGGCGTGCGATCTCTTCAGCCGCTTCGAGATTGGTTCGCAAGACGGTATCCTCGAGGCTCTTGGCCCCTACGAACTTGCCGCTGTTGACGTCTATCGTCGTGAGCGCCTCGGTCTGCTCGATGACGATAGAGCCGCCGTGAGGCAGCCAGACTTTGGGCCGCAGGGCACGCTCGATCTCATTGTGCACTCCGTAGTGTACTGATATCGGCTCCTCGCCACGGTAGAGCTCGACACGCCGTCGCAACTGCGGCGCGAGGTTGGCGCAGAGATTGAGAATGCGGTCGTAAGCCGTCTTATCGTTGATGACAAAGGAGTTGACGTCGCTATCGAAGATGTCCCGAAAGACGCCATAGACGAGACTGCTATCCTCATAGATGAGCGCGGGCGCTTTGGTCTGTTGCCGCTTGCCCTCGATGGATCGCCACATCTTCATGAGGAATTTGATGTCATGCTTGAAGTCGGTGACGTCGGCGCCCTCGGCCCTTGTGCGCACGATGAGACTGAAGCCATCCGGCTTAACCTTCTGCGCCAGATCGCGGAGGCGCTTACGTTCCTGTTCGTCCTCGATCTTCTTCGAGACACCGACCTTGTCTTTGCCGTCCTCCATCAGCACGAGGCAACGGCTGGGCAGCGAGATACGTCTTGTGGCGCGCGCTCCCTTCTGCTCCAAGGGGCCTTTGGTCACTTGCACCATGATCTCTTGGCCCTTTTTGAGAACTTTCCCAATTGGGGGGAAGGAGTCCATCTTGTGCCGCATCTGATGCCGCGTCGGATCCTTAGTTACGGCGTCCGAGACATGCAGGAAGACATTGCGCTCGATGCCGACGTCAACGAAGGCGGCGTCGAGGCCTGAGACCACATTCTCGACACGGCCCATATAGACATTGCCTACGACCATCTGCTCTCTTTCGATTTTGTACTCGGCCAACTGGCCGTCTTCCAGGATAGCCACTCGCGTCTCACGCGGGTTTACATCTACAATGATATCAGTCTTCATCAATACAACATCTCCAGTTGCTGCCAATGTTCTGCAAGCGACAATCTGCCGGATTCATCCCCAGATTACCTCTTTTGATGGCAGCCAAAATGTTTTTCGCAATGCGTGCGCGCCCGTATTCTGCGCCCAAGGCATCGCATACAGCATGAACTCATAACACTCGCGGGTTGGAAGCTGGGCGGCAGTTTCGCTTCCTTCAAGATTCTGCCACCTTCTCCCCCGAGCTTTGCAAAGCACATCCGGCTCGGTTCGTCCTACGCCTCTTGAGGCGGGATTTCAGCATACAGCCCAGTGCGTGTCAGCCGTCGCCAGCCGGCAGAAACAGTTCCGAGGATGTTCGCCAGCTCTGTCAGCACTTCATCGGGCTTTACGAGCGTCTCCTGCTTCATGCCCAGGCACATGCTGACTATGTTGCCTGCTGCATGCAACTCATAGATGTAAGGGCGCACGTCAATCATGGTGGTCCGTCGCTTGGTGCTGCGTTCTATGACTATTTCCTGCCGTGCCATCAACTCGACGACGGCGCGGTGAAGCTGTTCGGGCTTCAAGTCATCGGCGAAGTCCGGGATTACATCATAGCAAGCGACCTGCAATTCCGCAAACGGCGAGCGCTTAGTGCCACGCTTCACCCTGACTTCGGCGGGTGTGAATCCGGCCAACTGCGGCGACAGCGCACCAAACAACTGCTCTGCAGATTCGGGCTCGACTAGCTCGATTGCGCACAATTCCTGTGTGCCTTCAGCGCCTACAGGCAATGGCGGCGCGAAAGTGATGCGGGCGCGCGGCGAGAAACCTTCCGAGTATTTTACTCCTATTCCCGCTCTACGTACAGCCCGGTCAAAAGCCCTGGCGATATCGAGGTGTCCCAGATAGCGCAAGAGGCCGGACTTACTGTACTTGACTATGGCGTAGTAATGCGTCACGTTGCTCATTTGCAGGCTCCGGCCGGGCACTCGCTGACAACTTCTTGGACTCCGCAATGATGGCACGCAGTGAGCCGGCAATCCGGTGTCGAGATGCCGCCTCGCGATTTCTCCAGCTCCTCAAGCAGGAACTGTCTGCTGACCCCTACGTCTATGTGGCCCCAGGGCAGCTCCGCGTCGAGGGATATCGCCGCACTCGCTCTTTCCTCCAGATCAATGCCCTGTTCTGCGGCGGCACGCTCCCAGCGGCCGAAGTCGAAATGCTCAGTCCACGGATCGAGAATGGCACCGGCTCTGTAGGTTGCTTCTATGACATCTGCAGCGGTACGGTCGGCCCGCGAGAGAAACGCCTCTACGACCGCCTGCTGTGGATCATGGCAGCGCAGTCTGAACTGCTTGCAGGAGCGGAGATGGTCCTGTAGCAGTGCGCGCTTGCGCTCAAAGTCTTCCGCAGTGTCCTGGGCAACCCACTGGAAAGGCGTGTGGGGCTTGGGGATGAAGAGGGCCACACTCAGATTGAACTGCAATTTGCCGCTCTTGTGTCCCAGACACTCGCGGCCGAGCTCCACAAGCCGCGTTACCGTCTCGGCGATAGCTAGGACATCCTCATCGGTCTCTTCGGGGAGGCCGATCATGAAGTAGAGCTTGAGCCTGTGCCAACCAGCGTGGAGGGCCGCTGTCGCGGCTCCGGTCAGGTCCTCCTCGGTAACGTTCTTGTTGATGCGTTCGCGCATAGCTTGCGAGCCGGCCTCCGGCGCGAAGGTCAGCCCGGTCTTCTTCACTCGCTGCGCTCGCTCCGCGAGCTTGACATCGAAGGCGTCAACGCGGATCGAGGGCAGCCCTATCGCCACACGCTGATCGCCGAGGTCTTCGTGTAGCAGCTGCATGAGTTCGTCGATGTGCGTGTAATCGGTGCAACTGAGCGAGGTGAGTGAGATTTCATCATAGCCGGTAGCGGCGATGATTTCATTGGCTTGTGCGCGGAGAGTTTCGACGGAGCGTTCCCTAGTGGGACGGTAGATCATGCCCGCCTGGCAGAAGCGACAGCCACGCGTGCATCCGCGGCTTATTTCCAGTTGCGCACGGTCGTGGATGCTCTCGCGATACGGGACGATCGGTGCGCTGGGGAACTCGGCGGCGTCGAGGTCCTCAACGACCCTCCTGCGTACTGCCTGCTTGCCGTCCGCCCGCCAGGTTGTTACGACATATCCGCCGCTTTTCGCTACCGGCCATAGTGACGGTACGTAAATGCCCTCGATACTATCGAGCTCGCTTAATAGTTCAGCTTTGCCGGTGGCAGTGTCAAATGGGGGGTCGTGCTGCACCAACAAATTCAGTATCTCATGTATGACTTCCTCGCCATCACCGATAGCGAAGGCGTCAAAGAATGGCGCCATTGGCTCGGGGTTGACTGCGCATGGACCACCGGCAATGATTAGTGGTTCATCGGCCTGGCGCTCGGCGGCGCGGAGCCGGACACCGCCAAGCTCAAGCATCGAGAGCACACTGGGGTAGTTAAGCTCATGCTGCAACGTAAAGCCAGCAATGTGGAACTCCCTCAGGGGCGTCCGGGTTTCCAGCGAGGCTAGCAGCATGTCGCTTCCGCGAAGCAGTTCGGCTGCGTCCACCCAAGGGTGGAAGAAGCGTTCGCAGTATGTGTCGTTTCTCTTATTGATAATGTGGTAGAGGATTTGCGAACCGACGTGGGAGGTCCCTACTTCATAGACATCGGGGTAACACAGAGCGAAGCGAATTGCCACCGTATCTGGATTCTTCTCGACTATGTTGTGTTCACAGCCGATATATCGTGCCGGTCCGTTCACATGGTCCAGCAGATCATCGGTATTCGTATGGTGTGCGATGTGAGTGTTACTCTCTTGGATGTTAATGGAGGAACTGTTGCAGTGGTGTTGCTATGTATATATGGTATATGGGAAGGCACGTAATGTCAAATGTTCCCAGGCGTCTTCCTACCACATATAGGAGTTGCCGACTCAGCAGAACTCGTTGCAGAGATGCCGGCAAGTCTGAACCGCCTGCACCGGATTGCTCTGTTCGCATTGTCCGAGAAAGTTGGAGTTAGCCTTTTTCGGGGCCACTGGCGGCATAGACGTGCTTTGGCAGGCCGGGATGGGCATTCCGGCCCTTGTACATACGCACCAGATAGCGCTGTTTCTCGAATCGGTAATGGCGCATCATGTCGAGGACATAGCGGTTGGGCAGTAGCACATCGCTCTGTACGTGCCGGTCACCGACGGCACCCAGAAGGACGCGAAACAGCATGTCTGCGGTTTTTGGTTCTTCTGCTACGATTGGCCCAAGCTGCGCACAGTTGTAGCCCGGCCGCAGGATACCGTACCCGACGACCCGTCCTGAGTGGGCAACGCAAACGGCTGTATTCGGTTCCTCGTTGACGAGCATCTTCAGGAGTCGGGAGCGGTCGGCGCCAAATATCGGGGTGTCGAATTCGCACACAGCAGTCAGGAGCTGTTGGTCAATCGGCACCACGTCGGGGATACTTACGGGATTCGTCCCCTTCCCCAGCCATCGCTCCATCATGTACTCATCCACGAAGCCGAGGGTGTCGTAGAGCTTCTTACCCATCGGCGTGGCGTCGAGTTTGACGGCCTCAACGCGCTGTTCGAGGTAGTCTATACCGGCATGGAGCAGCGAGGTCCCGATGCCCTTGCGACGGTGGTCAGGATGCACGAGCACCATCGCCGTCCAGCCGAATCTGTCCTCGTAAGTAGTGGTGGTCGCGGTGCCGACATCACGGCCGTGCAATGTCGCCACGAAACAGCCATCCGGTTCCAGAGCAATGAGGCGGTCCCAATCAGTGGGCAGTTGGTTCCATCCGACTGCGTTCTTCAGTTCCATCCCGAAAGCGATATCGGCGGCTGTCATTTTACGGATTTCTATCTTTCCATCTGTCATTTCCTAGCCTTCTCCATCTCATTTGCGAGGTTGCGTGAGCACGATCTCCGGCAGCGACTGAGCCCCTGGATCAGCCGAACCAGACCCCGTAGCGGCGATACATTTCATTAATGAGGCTTATCGAACCCCAGACCACTCCGGCCGCGAAATAGTGGCCTACGACGAGGCCGAGGAAGAACGGAATGAGCTGGCGGTACAGGCGCATCCCACCGACGCGGAGGATGACCGTCTTGACTACCCACACGAGGAAGAATGGTCCCCAGATAGGACTGCCATAGGATGTGACCATGACATAGCCGAGCGGGTGGAGCGGGAAGCGGAGGAACATCGAGCGCAATAACACAAGTACGGCGGTCACCAGGAAGCCTATCCCCGCCGCCGTCGTACGCCTTACGTCGGGGACCGAATGAGTATCCACCCATGAGGACAGCGACTCCCAGGCGACGGCGGCAGCGCGTACCCGCGAGCCCCCTTCAGTTGTCCCGCCTTCGAGGATATTGGCACCGAAAGAGTAATAGGCCTGCAGGTGAAGATAGTAGGCGCCGACCAACCCAATGAGCAGTGCGACGATCATCCAGATGATCATTGTGCGCTGCTTGATGTGCGCTTCTTCGGCGATTTTAAAGCCTTCCACCTGATATCCGGACATTGTCGGGAAATAGCCACGGGCCATCCAGTAGAAGAGAGTGAATATCGTGAGATTTCCGAAGTGCATACCTCGTTGCAGCGGCGCTGAACCGCCGATGTAGGTCATCATCTGCCACTGCTTCATAATGGGGAAGAGCCAGACCATGGGCGAGCCGGCCTCGGCGCGGACGCGAGCATACGTGACTGCGAAGAGCAATATAATGAGGAAATAAATGCCCGCCATCCAGACGTACATGCCCGCTTGCACGGCGATGATCATCATTGCCGCGAAGCCGATGATGGCCGCCCAGACGGTGGTCTTGTACGAGAACGGCTCGCCAGTGTCGTCTATGGCGGGATTACCGCTGAAGGCTTTGCGGACGATTTGGGCGATATGCTCGCGACCTACCCAGAAGAGGACTATGCCGAGGGCGAGATATCCGCCGTAAGCCTGTTCGCGCTCGAACGGCATGCCGGGGATCTCGTATCCGGCGAGAGCGGCTGAGAAATTAGAGAAGCGCAGCATGAGATAGAAGACCCATACGGAGAGGAGTACCTCGGTTGATACGAGGTACCCGATGCCAAAGTTCTCGGGACGCCAGGCAAGGGAGATAGGTCTGAGGGCGGACCAGGGGCGCTCGGTCAGCACGGCGCTGAGGTCGTAGTACTTACCGAGCGCGGGCACGGCGGGATTCCAGGCTTGGAGCATGTTCATCAGGTTATACAACGCGGCCAGTGCGAATGCCGTCCACATCAATGGATTGCGTAAAAAGGCTCCGACCGCCCCGCCCTCCCCGTAGTCCGACATGTCCATGACCAAACGCACGATGGGGAAAGTGAGATGCTCCTTCTCGATCCACTGACGGCGGAACATCAGCATCAGAGCATACATGACCACGAAGTTGGCCAAGATGAAGACAGTCCAGACGATGAGCGGAACGATCCAGGGGCCCCACACTACTGCTCCATCCTCGGTGCCCTCGTACATTCCGCGGATCGCCACGGGGTCCTTCGGCGCGAGCCAGGCAGGTATGTCGTCCTGGATTTGGGCGTAGTTGTTGTCAGGGCCGGCGAAGTAGAACGGGACGGTCAGTTGTGGGAGGATCTGACGTACGACGCCAACTGAGGACATGGAGACGGCAATGCAGAGGAATGCGTACACTAGTAGCGACTGGTGACGTGGGAAGTGAAAGACACCCGGCAAACGGCTCAACAGCGGACCGATAGCCGCCAGCAGGAGAACGGCCGCAATGGCGGGGATCACAGGGACACTTTCGCCAATCTGTACTCCGAGGGCAATGATGCCAGCCTGTCGCATCCACAACAGGCTGATGATAAGCAGTATGATGGATACTACTACTGCTCTGGCCTGCAAGCCGTGGTCTGCCTGTTGGCCGGCATTCATGCTCGTCTCTGTGAGTGATGCTTGTTCACGGAGTTGATCCGCCATGTGTGGGTTCCGCATTGCGGGTTGTGCCTCAGTGGTGTGCTGAGTGCGTATTCGTCGTGCAGCGCGCGCTCACCTGCACGTGGGAGAACGAGCAGCCAGTCAGAAGTTTCCGTCGCACTGGGGGCATGGGGTGGACAACGTGTGGTCGCTGATGGCTTCAGCAATATTGCGTCCGACTTCCCGGTATGATGTCTTCCCCAGCGAGGTCAGACAGATGCGGGCGGATCTATCCTCTCCACCGAATGCCGGACCGGGCATGATGATAGTGGCTCGGCTGTGTGCCAGGTGCTTGAGGAAATCCCACAGCGGCACCTGGCTGAATGCGCGAGCGCATTCGGGGCCCTGCGCGGCCGCAACCTCATCGAGAGGCACCAGGGTGCAGTAATTACTGCAGAAGTCGAACCGGTCACCGCTCAACTCGATGCCGAGACCCTCGTAGAGTGCCGCCATGCGGCCGGCCAGCTCCTCGCGAAGCCAATGGAAGTAGCTGGCGGCCTCGTCTGGAGCCATCAGCGGCAACAGCGCGCAGAGTGTGAAGATGACCTGAGCAGGGCCCGACAGTCCCGACATGTGGGAGAATGACACGCTGGCGGCGTCCATGAGCAAGCGGTTGTAGAAGCTAGGTCTGCCACCTGCCCAGCGCGTTTTGTAGAACGCATCAACTTCAGCGGCGACCTCGGGAGCCTGCTGTTGCAGCAGGGCATCCAACACGGAGGCAGTGTGTATCCAGGAGACGCCGATACGTGCTCCGGCCAGTCCGAAGTCCTTCGACGGGGCATAGAAGGGGATGACGTTTCTGGGCATTCTCGCCATCGCGTTGTCGGCCCCGGGCGCGATGAAGTTGGTGTACACATTGTCGGAGAGTATGACAAGTTCCGGACGCCGATTGACCACTCCTTCGATGTGGTCGAGAAACTCTGAGTCGAGTATCGAGTCAATGGGGTTGCCGGGTGAGACGATAACGAGCACCTTGACTGCCGGATCAGCAAGCTTGCCGAGGTCCTCCGCAACCACTTGCCAGTTGCGGCTTCGCTCCCTGCGTATTTCTACCACGCCACAGCCGTACTGGTTGGTGAAGAGGTCTTTCATTGGTTCATACGAGGGCCAGACCATTGCGACCTTGTCACCCGGATTGATGAGACGGTTGCGACTCATGGTACTGACAACTTGTCCGAACGCAGCGGTGGCCCCATTGTCGAGGTAAACGTCGAAGCTCTCGCCGATGAGCGAAGTGCCGAACATGTGGGCGAGATAGCGATGGGCGACTGGCTTGACGAAATCGAGTGTGGGCGGCGTGGGATAGTATGCGCCGGTGATTGCTGCGATCAATGCACCGATGATGTTGCTGCGCAATTCACCCGGTAGTATCTCAGCGGCTAGATATTGCCAAGCTTTGTGCAGATACGAGACGCCGATATCGAACGTTTCACGTAGCGGCACAACGGCCTCGGCGAAGCGATCGAAATGTGCGGAGTGGTTCAGCGATGCTCCCGAGGGCAGCAGACGAATGATCGGTTGCTCAACGGGCCCCCCGAAGCAATAATCGGCATACATGCCCAGCACGTGCCAGGCGCACTGAATGCTGCGTTGTTGCCAGTTGGGGCCGCCACGGGATGCATCCAGAAGTTGCGTGTCTTCTCCGAGCACGGAGAGAGCATGTTTGACGAGCATGTCCTTGGACGTAAAGGGCGATAGCTCGAGGGGGTCCAGTGCCATGATCCGAGCTTTCCTATGTATTTGAGTTTCCTGTCTGTGGCTCGTGCCTTGCTTCGTCAAGGCAGTTTAGCATGCCACAGGCAGGATATCCAAGTGTGGGCTATGCCTCCACGCGCGCAACGACATACGCGAGGCTGTGCTACTGAATGAGAGATGCGGTGCCATCACTTCTGCAGTTCGAGGCCGGCCCGCTTCGCACAGACAAGCATTGCCGGAGCCCAAACGGCCTGCCCCTTTTCGTCCTTGGCCTGGAAACAAGTGAAAGCCAGTTCATAGACCTGCCGGTCCCATTGTGACAACTCCGACCACCAGTTGAGTAAGGCCGAGAACTTGTGCGGCTCGCGGCCGTCAACGCCTGCAGCCATCTTCGGGTCATTCGCATCCTGGTTCCACATCACCTTCAGCCAGGTATTGGCGATGCGCACCATGTCTTCGTCGGTGAAGATAAGGCCGCGGCGGGCGGCCACTACCGCGAGGCTCATGGTGAGCGCGGCATGACTCGTGTCTTCCCAGCCGGAATGGTCCAGCTCCCCGTACTTGATCCGGTCCGAGTAATGCCACCTGTAGGCGTTGTTGTCTTCGTCAAGTTCGAGGAAGCTGTGGAAATAGCGCACCATTTTCTCCGCGCGATCGGCCATGAGCGGATGGGCACCCTTGAGGTCTTTGAGTACTACCCATGCTCTCCCCAGGGCGGCGTACTGATTGTGGGGCATGATGCCGTTGGGGGAGCGGTCGGTAAGCAGCGGCTGGAAGCGATATGCGCCGCCGAGCTCGCCCATCTCCAGCCAGTCCTGCTCGTTCTTCTCGAAGAGGTGCTTGTTGATAAAGGCGAGGAAGTCATCGGCGTCTTTGCCGAACTCGGCCTGGAGGTCGGGGTTGCTCTTGACGGCCTCGATAAAGAGCGCAACGGGGTAGATGAACATGCCCTGGTGGACGGTGAACTCCGTGGGCTCAGGCGGCTGAGTGCGTACCATGAAGCGATCGCCCTGGTGGGTTGCACCGGTTATCTTGAACTTGAAGGGGACAATCTGCTCGATGGCGGCGCCATCCACGTACTCGACATTCTCGGCGACGAGTTCCTGCGTATCCCAGTCGCGGACCTGGAAATGAGCGGCGTCGGTCTGGAACTCTATGAGATAGGTGTGGCCGGTCGCGTTGGGGATATCGCGTTTTGCCCACTGCTTGATATGATCGGGCGCGATTTCGGCCACTGAGACATTGTGTAGGCGCTCAGCGTATGCAACGTTGCAGTTATAGACGGCGGTCTGCCAACTCAGATAACCGTCGCCGTCAGGGTCAGTCGCGGTGCTCATGATATTGCGGAAATGGCGGCTGATCTGACCGAGCCAGTAGGTGTCCCCGGTGGCTTCCCACATCAGCGGGTAGGAGTGGATGATGCTACCTTCGCCCCAACCCAGAGTGCTGGAGTCAGGGCTCTCAGAGGAGCCCTTGCCCTCATTGCGGGCCATGTCGAAGTCCTTGTAGGCCTGCGCGAGTTTGGCGACATCAAGCTGGGCCCATGTCGCGGAGACCATTGCGACAAGCATTAAACATGACAGCAGTAACTTGCACATATTCGGGTACCTCCGATTATTGAGTGCAGGCGACGTGTGAGTATTGACCGTCGGGCTGCGGATTTCCTTCCTGCGCTCTCGATTGCTGGAGCGAAAAGTCCCCAACGCGCGGACATGGAGTTGGCCGTGCCCTTTCCGCCCTGAGACGGTTGTGTTACGCAGGCCCATGCGGTATCATGTGGCGAATATGCCAGCCGCCTTTCATATTCATGCAGCGCACCCAGTCATCGCCTCAGGCCGGAGAAACTGACCAGAATGGGACAAGTTCAGTACCGCTCACCGGCGTTCTCCAGAAAGCTATACCTGCTTTCCGCTGCATCTTGTTTTATCTTCATGGGTGCCGGTGCCCAGCAGGCGTACCTCGTCCCTTACCTTGGGCGTGTCACCAATTGGTCGCAAGTCGCATGTGGTGCGGTCATCGCCACCGTCTATTTCTCGATGCTCATCTTCCGGCTCGTCAATATCTACTTGTTCCCCCGCTGGTCTGATCGGCGCTTCACCATCGTCGGTGCTCTGACGTACGTCTTCTTCACGGTCGCCATGTTTGTGGTCCCCTACGTCCAGGCATGGTCATTCGCGATGGTCGCGGCGTTTCTCTGGGGAATGGGCGGCGCGATGATGTGGACAGGCACGAGCATGCAAACCCTCGACATCAGCGACAAGGCCGGCAGCAGACATGGCACTAGCATGGGTATCTTGTATTCCTCAACCCACCTAGGGTGGCTCATCGGGGCCATCGGCCTGGGCATCATCTATGACGCGCTCTCAGTGGAGACATCGCAACTGCTCTATGCCGCCGCGGCGGCAGTGACACTAATCGGCAATATTCTGACCTGCTTCATTCCTGCCACCGGACCCGCATTGCGCGAGACGCCGGCCCTGTCCGGATTGCTGGAGATGATGGCACATCCACGGGCGCTTGTTTCGGGGATTTTGCAGTTCACCTCGGCGCTCGGGTACGGATTGGTTCTCGGCGTGTTCGGCAAGTACATC
>CAZCJS010000026.1:0-22994 GCA_964498775.1 uncultured Armatimonadia bacterium | reverse complement strand
CTTCACGTTCTCACCTGAGCGTGGCCAACGACGCGAAGATCAGGCCGAGCCACCCGCTAGTCGATGGCCCTCGCGATGCTGCCGAGGGCGGCTGCGCGGTCGCCGGCGATCAGGAAATGCTTCATGTTCCAACCGGCGCGTCCGGTGATGATGTCGTAGAGCGGCAAGCCGAGGTCGGCCAGCGGTCTGTCCAGGTAATCCTCCGTGCCATTGAGGCTGTGAGTGAGTTGTGGCTCGCGCATGGTGCTGCAGAGGGGGCACTCGGCCTGCTTGACGCTGAGCCTGCCCAGAGACTGGAAATAGTCGTCGTAGCGGTCGCACTGAGGGCAGTAAAGGCGCGTACAGAGTTCACGATGGAACTCGACGACGGCTTTGTCTGAGACCTCGGTGCGCATGATGTCAAGGGCTTCACCGCCGGTCAGCTCGGTGCTGCAGCGGTCGAGTTGCTGGATGTCCTCGAGCTTTTCGTGTGCGGGACAGTCTTCGCGGCGCTGGAAGTTGACGATGTATGAGTCGTGAGTGAGTCCGTTGAAGAAGTAGCCCTGGCCGGCGAGAGTCGGGAGATTGCGGTCGGCATGGAGAAGCTTGACCGCTTCCTGCACCTGTATGGCTGCGATGACGGAGCTGTTGGTGGGTGTGGTGGGGGTTTTGCCTTCGAGGATCTCATCGCGGGTGAGAAGTGCACAGGAGCGGCGCATGTTGAGGAGCTTGTAGTCGAGCTCCGACATCGTACATTCGTAGCAGGCCTGGTCTTCGGCGCCGGTGAAGACGCGGACCATGCCGCTGATGACCTCGATGGCCCCGTCAATGAAGGGTACGCCGAGCTTGTAACATGCGGCATTGATGGTGACACGGGCCTCGCGGTTGTCGAGGGCGCCGAAGACGATGTCCATCTCGCCGAAGACGCCGAGTCCGATGTCGTAGTTGACATCCCCGCTGCGGCCTTCGACAATGATATCGGGGTTGATTTCCATTGCGGCACGGGCGGCGACTTGTGCCTTCTCCCCGCCATTGTCGGCTGCGCGGAAGAGTATCGAGCGGGTGAGGTTGGACTCTTCGATGTGGTCGAGGTCGAGGATCATGGTGCGGCCGATGCCGAGTAGGGCGATGTTTTTGAGTATCTCGTTGCCGAGGGCACCGGCACCGATGATGAGCATCCTGGCGTTGCGGAGGCGGTCCTGATCCCACCATTGGATGAGTCGGAGGCGGTGATAGCGGTCCTCGCGAATGTCAACATCCAGCGGCTCTTGAACTGTCGGCCCTGTGGCTGCTTGGGCGTCAAAGCCGGCCGGTTCGACGAGGTTGTCGGCATCGAGGTCCTCGGTGGTGAGGTCCACGATGTTATCGGGGGTTGTGTGGTCACTCATGAACTCTGCCTATCCGGCCGTGATCTCGGGCTGGAGTCGCAGGACGTCGCCATCCTGGACTTTTGCCTCGGCGAGCGTCTGCTCGTCGGTAAGCTGGGTGCCGGAGGCCTTGTGGTGGAATTTGTAGCTCATTGGCTGTCCGTCGGGTCCTGTAGTAGGCAAGCTCATCATCTGGACGAGCTTGGCGACGATGCGGCGTACGGGTGCGTCGTCGGGCAGAGAAGCCTCCTGCGACTTGGTGCCCGTAGTATCCATGATGGTCACTTTTACTTTACCCACTGCAAAGCCTCCTTAGTGCAAGTCAATATCTATGTCGCTCAAATCTTCTTCCTGCGGGGGTGGCGGCGGTGTCGGCTGGCTATATGCGCCGCCGGCCTGTGCGGGGGCCGCAGGGGCAACTGGGGCAGCCGGTGGCCCGCGCCGGGAAATGATGGTGGTCACGATGAAAGCGGTCAGCAGCGAGATCGCGAAGCTGATGATGGCAGGCCAGACGAGCCATGACAGCGGCATTTGGGGAGTTGCGACGGGCTGGGCTGCGGTGTCCGGAGGTGGCACTTCGTCTGCGGGCCCGTCAGCGGGAGGCGGAGTCTCCT
This sequence comes from uncultured Armatimonadia bacterium, assembly GCA_964498775.1. Classification (GTDB taxonomy): domain Bacteria; phylum Armatimonadota; class Zipacnadia; order Zipacnadales; family UBA11051; genus UBA11051. The sequence continues at coordinate 21,034 of CAZCJS010000026.1, read as the reverse complement.
GCTGCGGAGGAGCATCGCCGAGCGCGACGTTGAAGTTGAGGCCGTTAGCCTGCATGAATTGCATTACCGCGTCGCTGGGAATGGCGAATCCTACGCTCTGCGCTTCAGTGGCCATCTTTACGGCAACGCCAATGACCTGGCCCTGCTCGTTGATGACCGGGCCGCCGGAATTGCCTTCGTTGAGGGCGGCATCTATCTGGATGTAGGTGAGACCCTCGATCTCGCGAGCCAGAGCCGAGACGACGCCTCGGGTTACCGAGTGTTCGAGGCCGAGAGGTGCTCCGATAGCGGCCACGTCCTGGCCCGAGGTGAGGTTTTGCGAGGAGGCGAACTGCACGACGGGCAGGTTGGTGCGCTCGATTTTGAGTACGCAGAGGTCGCCCTCTATCGCGCTATGGGCGATGGTCGCCGGCAACTCTTCGTCGTTCTGGAGCTTCACCTTCAGGCTCGCCTCATCGCTTCCCTCCACGACATGATTGTTGGTCAGTATGTAGCCGTCGGGCGAGACGATGAATCCTGCACCGGACTTGTCTCCAGCAGTGATGGTAACCACGGCGGGATCAACCTGTTTGACTGCCTGGCTGAAATCGGCGGCGGCCAGTGCTGCCACTGCGAAGATGAAAGCGGCTGCGATGCTAGCTGTCGCTATGATGTGCGCTCGGGACATGTCTATCGCCTCCGGTATGTTTGTGGCCTCGGGAGTGGCGTCAGTACCCGGGAGCCAGCGGCCTGTCGTCCACCGGGAACCTGTCCGCATTCTTCGCGATCCATGCGACGGCTTCCTGGTTGAGGACGTCGTCGAGATCATAGTTCTTATACTGTATCATCTCCCCGATTCGGAGGACAAGGGCGGGGAGAGATTCACCGGGGCTCCAGCCGCCGATGCAGACTGCGCCGCCGCGCGCAGGGGGCATGATGTTGGGATGAAAGACGGGCGTGCGCCAGATCATGCTCGGAGGACGCTGCGGATAGTCGCGGTGCAGATAGATGTCGCAGATGTGTCTTACGGCCAGCTCGGGGTCGCCATTGTGTGCCACCGCCACCAGCCCACGGCAGCGGTAGAGCACGCGATAGCGATCCGGCGGATCGCCCGCAGGCGCAATCTTAATCAGGTCCGTGGAGCTGACCATCTCGTTGAGCGACATGTAGTCAGACCACAACCTCCGCAGGCGCGGGTTGCGCGTCTTTTGAGTAGCAATCTTGCGCATCGGATAGCACCCTAAGGTCGAAACCGTGAGCTCCGGCGGATGGGTTTCACTGAGATGAGGTTATCTTACCACAAATGCCCAACAGGTGACAATGAGAGTAGTGCGGAGGGGGGAGTTGCGGCGAAGGGTGCGAAGTCAGGAAGCTTCGCCTACAGGTAGGTGGGGTTCAGCGAAAGGCGCGAAGCTGGAAGCTTCGCCCACAGGTAAGGGGGGGGTCGGCGAAAGGTGCGAAGCTAGGAAGCTTCGCCTACAGGTAGGGGGGTGAAGGGAGAGCAGGTGAATGTAAACCAGGCGGCGAAAAGTGGGCGTGTAATGCCGTGAACTCTGCGAATGGGAAGGACCTCGTGGATTGACACCGGATCTGCAAGTGGTGGCGCTCGGGTCGTGCCTAGTGGAGATGACGCCTCGGGAGACAGGTTGCGACCTGAAAACGGCTGATGAATACGTGGCCCTGCCGTCGGGGGCCGCGTCGAATTTTGCCATCGCCCTGACGCGGCTGGGGGTGAGGACCGGATTCATCACGCGTGTGGGCGATGATGAGCTGGGGCAGTGGCTTTTGGGTAAACTGAACGGCTTCGGAGTGGTGACCGAGGGTCTGGCCCGGAGCGTTTCAAATCAGCTTACGCCGGTATCTTTCTGCTGGATGGACCGAGCCGGGGAGAAGCGGTTCTACTTCTACCGCTTTGCTGCTCACTGCGACCCGATGGGCGCACTGCAGGCCGACGAGCTGGGCGGTGAGACGGTGGGCCGAGGCGAGCTGTTCGACTTCAGCGAGGCGACTATCCGTAAGCAGCCGCTGCGAGACGTGTCCCTGGAGGCGGCACGGATTGCGAGAAGTGCAGGGCGGAAGGTAGTCTATGCGGTCAATTATCGCCCGAGCTCGTGGGATGAAGCAACGGCGCAGATGGTGCGTGTCCAGGAGCAGGCCCTGGCACTGGCGGATATTGCGGTGATGAACCGCGAGGAGGCGCTGCTGCTTACGGGCAGGCAGACTCCTGCCGATGCCGTCGCCGCTATCGCTGAAATGGGGCCGGAACTCATCGCCATCACCGCGGGTGACGCCGGCGCATACGTGTATGGGGAGGGCGAGCTGAACTTCGTTGAGCCCCGGCGCGTCGAAGTCGCGTATGACATCGGCGCAGGTGATACATTTCATGCCGGATTGGTGGCTGCCTATCTGGCGGGGCTGTCACCGGAGCGGAGCGGTCGGATAGCAGCCGATGCAGCCGCCTTGCGGATAAGCCGTTGTGCCGACATGGCGAGCCTCCCGACATGGGAGGAAGTCCAGGAGCTGTCGCAGCAGCCGTTTTAACATCCGGGGAAGCATTAACATTGTACCAGGCGTGTTTGGCGAGGTTGATAGCGTTGATGAAGGTATTCGGGTGGACGGCAATTGTCATTGTGGTTGCGGTGGGTGCGGTGCTTGCGCAGCGCCCGGAGGCCGATTCGGTGGAGCCGCTGCCGACGGAGCGGCAGTTCCATCCTGCCTACACTCTGGTGGATGATGAGGGGGGAAGTGGCTCTGGCGAGCAAGCCGAGGCTCGGGTAGGCGGTACTGAGAGAGGCGGTGACGGCGACGAGGCCGTGGAGCCTCTGCCGGCTGATGATGCAGTGGCGCAGGGCTTCGCGTTGGCGACCTGGGAGGGGGACATCGAGGGGATAGAGGGTCCGGCAAGCGAAGTCCGCCTGGTAATGCGGCGACTCCCACACGACGCACTGGGTGCGCCGGCGATAGCGTTCATCTCGCCGATGCCGGAGGAGGAATGGGTGGAGGGCGCAGGGGTAACGCTGAAGTGGCTGAGCGCCGGGGCGATTAGCAAGGTGCGGATCTACTATTCCTATGACCGGTGCAAGCTGGCGGGGCGGAGCCGGGGCAATTTCGGAGCGCTGGTTACGGCGATGACGGAGAACCGCAACGAGCTTGCCTGGGCAAGTGTGCCGTGGATTGACAGCGCCAACTTCCGCTTGCGTATCGCCGGGTATGATGCGGACGAGAGGCTGCTGGCCTCAGATGAGATAGGTGTGCGTTTCCGGCCGAAGGAGTTCACCAATATCCCCGCTACCTGCATCGCGATTAGCAAGCGTAAGCAGCGGCTGTACTACTACGTCGAGGGCAAGGCGCGGCGCGTACATGTGGTGTCAACGGGGCGCGGAGGTATGTCCACGCCGCAGATGTGGCCGGGTTCGTACAGTCCACGGCGGGGGTCAATGGGGAAGGTATTTCGCAAGAGTATCTCGGCATGGAGCGGGCGCTATCACTGTCAGATGCCGTACTGGCTGCAGATTACGTCATCTGGCAGTCACGGAATCCATGCGACCTCGCCGCCGTTCTACCGGTATCTGGGGAGTCCGGCCTCGCACGGCTGCGTCCGCCAGCATCGCGCCGATGCGAGTGTGCTCTACAAGCTGGTGCCGGTGGGTACAGCGGTGTATATTTTCTGAGCGGGGTGCGGCGGTGGAGGTGCGGGCCGCATCCTTCATCTCTTGGCGACCCTTCCGATCTGGGCGCCGGCCAGTAGCCACGCTGCCAGCAACCACGCCGCCAGCAGGAGGTGGCCGATTCCACTCGCCTTGCGCAACGTCATTTCCGCGAGCGTGAGGTCCATGTCAGTCATCGGCGCGATCAAACTCAGTGTCACCTGTCCGGCCAGCGCCAGAGTTGTTACGACGAGGGCTCCCCAGACCAACCAACGGCGCAGACCCGTCATCGCCTTTGGGCCGAGGAAGCCCGTACATATACTGATTAACAGATAAGTACCGACTCCGAGCCGGAGCAGGTCACTGAGCGCGCGATGAACGTTGTCGGGAATGACGAGTTCATTGGTGGCTCCGAGCCAGATGCCGAGGCCGGCGATGAGTCCGATGGCCGCCAGCAGACTCACGATACATGCACACGCGGCGAGCTTTGAAAGCAGGCGGCGCTCATCATGGGGACGGCCGGTGAAATACGAAAAGGTGCCCAGATCACTTAGCATATACAGCGTAACGCCAACCAAGGCGAGCCCCGTCAGGCCGAGTGGCAGCCGCACCCACGTGTACGGATACTGCAGGCACCAGGCCTCCCCTATCACCCACCCGGTTAGGACGATGTTGTAGGAGATGATGCCGCCGACGGCGCGAGCGTTCGGTCGCCTGATATCGAGGAAAGCCGGCAGCACCGCCACCGTGAGCCAGAGTCCGGTGTTGAGCACGAAGCCAAGGACGAGGGCCTGAACCACTACACCGGCGGCACGCTCATAGGCCTGAGTGCCGTAGTCCATCGTCAGGTGGAGGTTGTAGGTGAAGTGCAAAGCGAGCGCGGCCAGGAGCCACAGGGCGCCGATTTGCAGGAGCACGTCACCGATGGAACGGTGTAGAACGTCGTTGACGCTGCGCCACATCGCGGCCACGTAGACGAAGGCAGCGGCCAGGGCCAGTGCCGAGCCCGCTACCGCCAAACCGTTGCCAAGTATGGGACGCGCCAGGACCAAGCGGCCCGCCGCCTCCACAACGTAGCCTGTCAGGAACAGCCAGAACCAGGCCTTGGCATACAGCTTCAGGTCTGCTTCCAGTTCCTTTAACTTCGCCACCAGCCATAACGTGAGGCCAAGCAAGAGGAAGGTCGGCCATGCCAGGAGTGACAGCCACTGGATTACGTGGCTGTCAACGCCCTGAGCGAAAAGGCCATATTTGTGCACCAGTGCCGGATATCCGACCATGCTGAAGGCTAACATGTCGGAGGCCAGTAACAGGGCCGATACCAACACGCACATCCGCAGCACGAATCTTGACCATGCTTCGTTGCTCATTCAGTTGGGCCTTGTCCGCTTGGTCCCCTATTGGTCGGCCTCGCAACGGCCGATCCCCGCCAACACGCGCTAGGCAATGCTTGTGGCGTGCAATGCTTGTACCATAGCATAACTTAGGCTATAATCCTGGGCAAGGTTTGTGACGCACAACGTTTGCAATAAAATCTCCGGCCAGCACACGCGCCGGTGTCGTGCGAGAGCTTTTGGGAACGCTACAGCGTCCGCAACAACAGGATTCGGGAGGAGCCAAGATGTCCGCGCGCCGTGTACGCCTGGGCGGTATGATCGGTATCGTGGCCGCATCTCTGATCGCGGTAGTGGTGCTTGGAGGCCCCGTGTGCGCTATCACCGAGGACCTGCCGTGGCATGGCAGCTTCGCGGCTGCAGAGGCGGCGTCAAGAGAATCCACGAAGCCGATTCTGGCCGTGGTTTATGAGACCGAGGACAGCGCGTCGCAGAGTCTCATCTCGATGACGCTCACTCACCCCGAGGTTATCAAGGAACTGCGCAATTTTGAGCTTTTCGCAGCCGACTTTGGCGACCCGGCCTATGAGCCGTTCTGCAGTCGCTTCAAGGTTGGAGCGAGTGATGATCCCGAGGGCGAGATCAAGCTGACGATACATCCGGTCCTGCCCGTTTTGCTGTATCTGGACTACAACGGCTACGAGTACTTCCGCGACATCGGCTACGCGCTTCCGAAGCTGACGAAGCGGCGGGGTTCAGGTCAAGATGAGACCAATGTCGCAGATGCAGCGGCAGCCGGTTTCGCAGGACGGATGCGAGAAATCCAGGAGCTTATCACCGCCGAGCGGCGTCTGGCAGCGAACTCTACGGCTCCCGAACATGCCCGTGTCGGTCACATGCTTTGTGAGCTGCAACGGTTCGACCGGGCACGCGAGCATCTCCAGGAAGCCATGCGGCTCGACGCCAGCAACGAGACCGGCGCTTATGCCGACGCGTATCTGGACTTGATTATTCTCGGGATCCCCGCTGACCCAGACCGTGCGGGCCAGCAGCTTGATGATTTCAAAGGGCGCTATCCCGAGAGTCGGCGCCTGCTGGAGGCTCGGTACTACCAGGCCGTCTGCTACCTCGCCTCAGAAAGTTACAAAGACGAGGAGAAATACGTCCTCGCCCTGAAAATCCTCGATACGTTTCGCACCCAGGATCGCAATGCTCCGGAGTTCGACTCGCCCTGGACACCGCCGGCGCTGGGGCTTCGCCAGCAAGTTCGCGACATCCTCGGCCTACCCAGAGACTAGACCTTTCGTCATGTCAACTCCCGCAGCAGGAACACGCTGAGCACTTTGACGCAACGCAGCAGCGCCGCTATCTCGACATACTCATTGTCGGTATGGGGTGAGTTGGGTGCTGACGGGCCGTAGAGGAACGTGGGGATGCCGCCGACCGCACTCGGCCAGCAGGCGTCCGACCAGGCGACCAAGCGGTTTACCGTGGGGCCTCTTCCCGTGACGTTGGTGAAGGTATCAATGAAACGCTGCACCAGCGGCTGCGCCTGCGGTTCATCAAAGGGGACGAGGTCTTTGATCCACTCTATCTCACAGGGGTGGTCGCGGAGCCATTGATCGTTGTTCTCGGCGGCGCGGATGTGGCGCTCGTATTGTTGGCGGAGGAGTGCCGCGCCCCAGACGCCGGTGGCTTGCTTGCTGGCCTCCGCCTCATCCAGTTCATAGACAATGTTCATCTCCAGGCGGGCCTCAGCCGGAACCACTGCGGGGTGAATCCCTGCGCGCATCAGGCCCAGATTGAGCCGTGCAGTCGGCCGCTGAGCTTCGCGCTGGGCCTTGAAATCGGATATGGCCTGATGGATCAGGATGGCCTTGTCGATGGCATTGACTCCGGTGCCGCGTGCGGCGTGACCGGCCTCTCCGAGCACGTTCACCGCGGCAGTCAGACAGCCGTTACAGCCGATTGTCAGCGTGTCATCGGCACCGTCCACGAATACCTGCATGTCGCCGCGGTAGCCGGCATCCAGACATGCCAATGTGCCCGCGCCACTGCCATTGGCCTCCTCATCCACAACGCTCTCGAAGATGAGCTTTCCCTTGAGGTTATCCGCCACCGTCAGCAAGCCCTGGATGGCGCTGACTCCACAGACGATGCCTCCTTTGCAGTCACTTGTCCCGCGCCCTCGCATCTTGCCATCGCTGATGTTCGCGCTGAACGGGTCGCCGTCGAAGGTGTCCACGCCGACGGTGTCCATGTGCCCGTTGACGACGACCGTCGGCCCGTCGCCACCGAAGTCCCAAGTGGCTACGAGGTTGGGGCGGTCGCTGAAGTCACGGTTGCGCGGCCCGATGACACTGCTGCGTTGATAGATGTCATCAGGGCAATCGAAGAGGTCAATGTCAGCGCCCATCTGCTCCAGGACGGGCTGGAGGTACTCCTGTCCCCGCTTCTCCCCTGCCGGGTTGGCGTCGCCGCAGTACGGATTGGTGGTCTCAATGCGGATGAGTTCCTGCAGCATGCTGATGATCTCATCGCTGCGTGCGTCCACCAGGTCAATCAACTTCTGCTGCATGATACATGCTCCCTTTTTGTGATGCTGTTGCTGCCGGCGTGACTAATCATCATAGGCCTGATACGACGGCTTGCCGCCCGCGCCCCAATTGCCCTTCGGGTATTCCTGCAGCAGGACCGTCACCCACTCGGGGTTGACCGCCATACTCTCCGCGACGGCCTCGGTGACCTTCGCAATGATATTGTTCTTCTCTTCCTGGGTTCGGCCTTCCCACATCTTTATCTGGACAAATGGCATTATGTCAGCTCCTCTTGGTGGTTTGTCAGCGACTGTGTTTTGCGCGTCTCGGGTTCGCGATGCAGGTCAAAGTATCCTTCTTGTCGAAACAGATGCAAGTATGGGCGTCTAAACCAGATTCAGAGTGATGCAGATGCACGACATCATCAGTGTTGGAACGGCAACCGAGGACGTCTTCGTCGGGACTCGGGAGATGAAACTGATCTCGGTGCGCGATATGGATGACGTAACGTCCTACATTGCTTTTGAGCAGGGCGCCAAGATCCCGGTGTCCGACGTCTTCATGGCCACTGGCGGTGGTGCGACGAACAGCGCGGTGGCTTTCGCGCGGCTGGGCCTGGACAATGGTATCATCTGCAAGACCGGCGATGATGACGCGGCGGACCGCGTAATCGCCAAGCTGCAGCGTGAGAACGTTGACATCAGCGGCGTGGTCAGGAGTCCCGATTACACAACCGGCTATTCAGTGATTCTGATGTGCTTCACCGGAGATCGCACAGTGCTTGTTCACCGTGGGGCAAGCACGCACCTCCATGAAGAGGACGTAGACTGGGACATGCTGGCCTCGGCCGGGTGGATATATCTGTCCTCAATGTCTGGGGACAGCGCGCCACTATTCGAAAAGATCGCGGTTCACGCGCGTGACAATGACGTCAAGCTGGCCATAAACCCGGGCAGCGCTCAACTGAGGGCCGGGCTGTCTGAACTTGCTGTCGCGTTCCAGGCCTCAGACATCCTCTTCGTCAACAAGTCGGAAGCCTATTGCCTTGCGGAGGTGGAACCGAAGCGCGGTAGAGCCGATGAGATGGAGATCTTGCACACCCTCCATGGCGCCGGTGCTGACATTGTCGTGATGACGGACGGAAGCAAAGGCGCCGAAGCCTACGACGGAAAAGCCCACTACACGGTGCCGGCCATAGATGTGGCCGAGAAGTCCACACTTGGGGCGGGTGATGCTTTTGCATCGGCATGCACTGCGTCGCTGCTGCGGGGCATGACTCTGCGGGAGGCTCTGCGGGCAGGGACGATCAATGCAGCCAACATCGTCCGCTACCTGGGGGCCAAACGCGGACTGATGACATGGGAGCAGCTAGAGAACGCACTGAGTACGCATCCGCCTCAGTTCCCGAGCCACGGCGGCTGACGCCAGGTAGAGGCGGCACTCCGCAGGTTGTTGCAAAACAGGCAAGCTACGTTCGCGGCGATATGACGAGTACGCGGTCTCTGCCTTCGCCCTCGCTGTAGGTTTCGACTTCCGGGTCGTCGCGCAGCGTCATGTGGACAATGCGGCGCTCATATGCTCTTAAGTCGGGCAAGACGACTTCGCGGTCGCTCTCTTTTGCCTCTGCCGCATACGAACGTGCCATGTCTGCGAGCTTCTGGGTATGGCGCTCGCGGTAGTTCTCGGCGTCGAGCACAATGCGGGCTCCGTCTGATCTCCCCTTGTTGGCAGCTATCGCCACGACCATCTGCAGGGCGTCGAGGGTCTCCCCATCTCGTCCGATGAGCAAGCCCGGCGGTTGACAGGTTATGTCGAGTCCTATCTCCTGATCTTCGAGCGAGGTGAGCTCCACACTGACATCGTCCATACCCATCAAGCTGACAATATCGGAGGCCGCTTTTTGTGCTTTTGCGGCTATGCGAGTAAGCACTTCTTCGCGGTCCTCGGAGAGCTCCTGGGATACCTCCGGCAGCGCTTGGTCGGCGACATCGGCTGATGCCAGTTGTTCCGACTCGGCGTCTAGGGGCTCTTCATCGTCGAGCAGTTCGGCCGGGGTGTCTTGCTCGGTCTGCTCGGCGATTTCAGAGCGCAGCATTGCCTTGACGCGGTACTCACCGCTGCGAAAGAGGCCCGCAACGGCTCCCGGCCGTCTCAATACCTCGAATACAGTCTCCTGCTCGTCCACGCCAAGCTGTTCGAGTGCCGCTTGCTTCGCTTCATCGAGCGTCTTGCCGACGGCTTCAACGGATTTCATCGCGCATGTCCTTTTTGTGTCTCTATGTTGAGTAGCCTGTAGGCCCAGACATCGTGGCTCCAGGCTACCTACGATTTTTTGCTCCTGGATCCGGTCTTGAGCGGTTTCCGGCTCTTCTTTCCCGAGTTCTCGGCCTTCACTTCGGCGTAGCTTTTGCGCGCGGCCCGCCCGTCGCCTCCGTTCGGCCCTTCCTGTTCACCTTTTCCGCTCAGCATGTTGACCATGCCGGCAACGAAGCCGCCGCTGCGCTGCTTGACTGGCGGGGTCGGCTGATCGCCGGCAGTGCGGGTCTGTGTGTTGTAGAGGTGCTGCTCCCCGAAGTAAATTACGTTGCTGGCCAGCCAGTAGAGGATGAATGCAGCGGGGAAGGTCTGGAAAAAGAAGAAGAACATGACCGGCATCATGTATGTCATCATTTGCTGTTGCTGGGCCTGCTGGGGGTTCATTGCCGCCGCCGGCTGCATCTTCTGGGTCAGCTTCTGGAAGAAGATCATGCTGATGGTGTATGCGACCAGGAGGATCATGTCGGGTCCGGCCAGGTTATCCACCCAGAGGAAGCGGGCACCGTCGAATTGCCAGATATAGGCGCGAATGCCCCGGTAGAGCATTATTAGAATGGGGAACTGAACGAGCATCGGCAGGCATCCACCGAGGGGATTGACGCCGTGCGCCTGACAGAGCTTCCAGAACTCTTCCTGGAACTTCTGCTTGTCATCAACGTGCTTGGCCTGGAGGGCTTTGATCTGGGGCTGGAGGTCCTGCATCGCGCGCGCTGATTCGAGTTGCTTTCTGGTGAGTGGTAGGATCATCAAGCGGACGACGAGTGCCATGAGTATGACACCCAGGGCCAGGTTGCCCATAGCGACCTTCACGAAGAAGTTAACGACCCGGTACCAGAAACTGTCGCTGTTAAGGTCGTCGAGTACCGGGCCGATGACGGCTCGCAGGGGCCTCTGCTCCCATCTGCCAGTTGTACCGTCAGCTGCGTGGACGGGCACCCAGGTCACGTAGCCGTTCTCACCGTTTTTGCCGAGCGTGCCAAACTGGTTCCAGATGTGGTTGTACAGCTTGCTTGCGCGGGCAGTATCGTCAAGCTGAGCGATGGTGAGATGTGCGGCCCGCTCCAGCGCGAAGCCGCTGTGCTGCGACTTGGAGGCCTGCGCCGCGTTGCCGGCGGCATCGTAGTTGTCCACCGCTGCCTCGTAGTCGCCCTCCATCTCATTGATGCGGGCAAGCCGCAGCAGGGCCAGCCATCCGCTCGGCTCGAGCTTTGTGGCGTGAATACCCGGCTGGGGCATATCGCCGGCGCCCTCGGCAAGTCCCGTGACCGAGGCGGGCACACCTGTAAGAGGTATGTCGCCAAAGCCGCGCGGCTTGACGCCACCGCCGAGGCTTATCGCCAGTTCCCCGGAACCGGCGTAGAGCTTGCCGCCGCCATCTTCTTGTGCAGTGTAGAGGCCCACCACTGTGACCGTCTGGCCCTGGAGGTCTCCGAGGTTCTGGACGAGATCATCAACGGTCAGGCTTGGGACTCCATTTGATCCACCGAAGAGGTTTTTCACCCAGGCGAGAGCGCCGCCCTGCTGCTTGGGCTGGTGTTCGAGAGCCCACTCGGCCATTGCCGCCAACTGCTCGGCCTGGTCATCGAGGTCAACATCGGTGGGGATAGTTAACTCCGGGGGCAGGCCGTCCTGGAACCTGATGGCGGCTTGAGTATCTGCGGTCGCTTCGCCGGCTGCGGTCTGTCCGCCGGCTTGCTGGGAGGCAGAGGGCAGCACGGGTCCCAACAGGCACCAGAGTATGAGCAGGCATAGGGGGACTATTTCGAAGGCATATCTACGAGATTTGAGAGTCACTATCGCTTGATTTCTCCATCGGCTCAGTTGCGTCATTGTGCGAAACGGCTTGCGGTGCGGAGTGGTCCCCGGGAACGGGGTCATACCCGCCGGGGTTGAATGGATGACACCGGCATATTCGCCGGCATCCCATTAGCAGGCCGCGCCAGAAGCCATGTATCGTGAGCGCTCTGACCGTGTATTCAGAACAACTGGGTGTAAAACGACAGGTTTGCGGCAGCACGCGCGAGAGCGTACGCTGGTAGAGGCGTATCAACCATATCAACGCTCGTGCGGACATGGGAGCCCACTGCCGCCATCGGAGTTGATAAGCCGGGCCCTAGAGAGCAACTGCGCCAACTGGTCGTACAACTGCCAGTAGCCGATGTCTGCGGCGCCCGGTTTTGCAATCACAACGACGTCGGCTTGTCCCACAGCCCCGGCGAGCAACTCGCGGGCGGCCGCTCGCAGCCGTCTCTTAACTCTATTGCGCCGTACTGCCTTACCAACTCTTTTTCCCACAACAAAGCCCATACGAATTGGTCCCGCTTGCTGCGGCGTACACACCACCGCCGTCAGATGCCGGGACCTGAACCTGCGTCCCTGCGCAAATACCCGGCGGAAATCTCTTTCGAGGTGAATCCTGGGGAGTTTGGTCAACTCGCGCCCACCGTCTCTGCCGCCTCACAGCAAGAGGACGGCACAAGTATAGCACAGTGCCGCCGCTTGAGCAAACACCTATGAGCCGTCAAGTGTGAGGCCACCGGCCATCTGGGCCCTGATATACAGGGATGAAATAATTGAGCCTATCATCATATGCAGGATCAGCACGCCGAGCGCTTTGAGGACGGTCGTGCGCAGAGACATCCGTAGCGCCGAGACAGCCAACGCCAGACCGCCCGCTATAACCAGCAGGAGCGCTCCATTGCCGCTCTCCTGTACGCCATTCAACGCGTAGCCGATGCCGGCAGTTACCATGGAAAGTGCGAAGGCGGCAACCACGCATCGTGCCAATGTCAGCTTCTCAATCCTCATGATCAGTGCCGTCAGCCACATGATCATCACGATGAGGACCACGGCTATCAGGCCCATGGCCAGTAGCGCGCCCACACCCAACTGTATGCCTGTCTCTGTGGCTGCCGTGTCTGCCATTTAACTCACAACCGCATTATTTCAGGCTACGGGGATCTGGTGAGCTGCACTCTCGGCGCAGCAGGAACTCCCCGCCGCTGTGTTGAACTTCTCTGCCGGGGACTATTAAACCATGTCGGCTGCCGTTTGACAAGCTCACCGGAGGTCATCGCATGACAGCCCAACATCTGGCAGGCTTGCCCGTTTGCCTGGTGCTTGTTCTCGCAGCGCTTCCAGTTTCGGGGCAGAAGCATCCCGTGTATGACCCCGGGGAGCCCTCCAGCACATACGTATCTAACGCTGACTCCTGCTTTCAGTACTCGGCTATGGTACTGGCTCAGTTGCGGCGGGGTGCTCTATTGCCCATGCGGGGGGTTTGTGCTATACTTGTTGGCACAATTGATGCCAGGTGCAAAAGGCGATGAAAGGGAAGAGTAGGACCGGAGGCTGCCCGGAGAAGCCGAGCGCTGCTCCCAGAGAGCCCGGATGGTGAAAAAGGGCGGGCAAGCCCGATCCGAATATCCCCCTTGAGCCGCGAGCCGAACAGACCGCCGATGTATGTTTCGTCGTAAGGCGGCCTCAGTAAGTTTCGCCGGAGCTTCTACCGTTACCCGGAAGACGATATCGGCTGCTGTCGGGCCCGTGTCGTAGGAGTGGTTCCCGCGAGGGAACAAACAGGGTGGTACCGCGGAGTAATCCGTCTCTGAACAGAGGCGGATTTTTGCGTTTCCGGGTCGGCCGGTGGCGATCCGGCGCGGTCGCTATTCCCGTGTCGTCCTTTTGCGCCCGCTGAGGAGGTGCTGCAAATGCAACCTATCGCGATCTATGACACGACTCTGCGTGACGGCTGTCAGGCGGAGGGCGTCGCCTTCAGCGTTGAGGACAAGCTGCGGGTGGCCCGCCGCCTCGACGAGATCGGCGTGGCCTATATCGAGGGGGGCTGGCCGAACCAGACGAATCCGCGAGACCGGGAATTCTTCCAACGCGCGGCAGACAGCGACTGGCAGAACGCGGCCATCGCGGCCTTCGGCAGCACGCGCCGAGGCAACATCTCCGCCGAGGATGACAAGCAACTCCAGGACCTGATCGCCGCCCGGGCCTCGGTCATCACCATTTTCGGCAAGACCTGGGATTTCCATGCCACTGACGTCCTCCGCGTTACGCTCGAGGAGAATGTGAGAATGATCCAGGACTCCGTGGCGTACGTCAAGCAGCACGCCGCGGAGGTCATTTTCGATGCGGAGCACTTCTTCGACGGCTACAAGGCGGATCCGCAGTTTGCCATGGACTGCCTGGGCGCAGCGGTGAGCGCGGGCGCAGATGCACTCGTGCTGTGCGATACCAACGGCGGGTCATTGCCCACGGAGGTGCACGAGATCGTCGCCGCCGTCCGGAGCGAGTTCGATACCACCCTGGGTATCCACTGCCACAACGACTCCGGCCTTGCCATCGCCAATACGCTGGTCGGCGTCGAGGCGGGATGCACTCACGTACAGGGGACAATCAACGGGTACGGGGAGCGCGCTGGAAACGCCAATCTGTGTGTCCTGATACCGACACTTGAGCTCAAGGTCGGGGCGCAGTGTCTGCCTGCGGGCAAACTGGTGGACCTCACCGAACTGTCGCACTTCACTAGTGAGATCGCCAATCTTCCGCACGACAACCGCATGCCCTATGTGGGCGATTCGGCTTTCGCGCACAAGGGGGGGATGCACGTGAATGCGGTGCTGAAGGACGCCGCCTCGTTCGAGCATATCAAGCCCGAGAGCGTCGGCAACGAGCGGCGCATACTTGTGTCCGACTACTCGGGCACCTCGACGGTGGTGTACAAACTCCGCAAGATATGGGATGATATAACTCGGGACGACCCGATCGTCAGCGCCGTTCTCGCACAAATAAAGGAGCTGGAGAAAAGCGGCTACGAGTTCGAGGCGGCCGATGCGTCGTTCGAACTGCTGGCCAGGCGTCTCCGGGACGGTCTTATTACGCCCTTTGATATGCACGGCTACAGCGTCACGGTGCACAAGCCGGACGAAGACGCGGCTCCCTACTCCGAGGCGACAGTGAAGGTCGGCGTGGGCGACCGGGAGGTGCATACGGCCGGTGAGGGCACCGGTCCGGTGGATGCACTCGACAATGCGCTGCGTAAGGCACTCACCGAACTGTTCCCGAAGCTTGCCCAACTCAGTCTGACGGACTACAAGGTGCGGGTGTTGCGTGCTGATGAGGGCACTGCCGCCGCCGTCAGGGTGCTCGTCCATACATCCGACGGCGAGGATGACTGGGGTACCGTCGGCGTACACGAAAACATCATCGAGGCGAGCTGGCACGCCGTGATCGACTCGTTTATCTACGGTCTGCTGAAGAACGGGGACTGACACGTGGCTTGCACATCCGGCTAAGCGGGTGGTGATTGCCCATGAACTCCGTCCCACAGAATCCGGCTCCGTCTGCCCGGCGCTCACCGGTGCTGCCGGTTTTGGGTGTTGTAGCAGTGCTTGCCATCATCGTCGTGGCCGCCGTTGCCGCCAACTACCTGTGGCCCTCCGGTTCCGGTGTGGGCCAGCCCGTCGGCCAGATGGATGCAGGCGCTCTCAGCGAGGCCATGCCTTCCTCACACATGCCGCAACTGCCGCAGCCTACCGGCATCGGGTCTCTCTTCGAGGCCCAGCCCAGCGACCAGATGACGCCGACAATCGAGATGAAGAACTACTCTTCCAGCGGCAACGTGCATGTGATCTTCAGCGGCCCGGCCAATGTCACTAAGACCATGCCACCGGGTGGTACGGTCGAGTTCGAGCTTCCCCAGGGCACTTACCACGTCAGGGCGTGGCATGACACGACGTCCCCCCGCGAAGGCACTGCCGTCTTCCGTCGCCATACTCAGTACTCGTGCGGTTGGGAGCTCAGCGCTAGCGTGCCTGCCGGTCCTCTGCGCATCGGAGACATAGAATGAGTGAGCACTGCTGCCGGACGGAAAGGCTTTTGCATGTCCCAGAGCTTTGACATCGAGGGCGGCCTGGAATACAGCGTTGCGCTCGTCGCCGAGGCCGCTGAGGTCGCGCAGAAGAAATTTGGCCGCGTTGTCGCTGAAAGCAAGGCCGACGGCACTCTGGTCACCGAGGCCGACTGGACGATCGAAGAGCTGATTCGCCAGCGCCTGCACGAGCACTATCCCGACCACGCAGTCTTCGGCGAGGAGACGGGTGCTAGTGGGCCTGCCGACTCGCCTTTTGTGTGGCTCATTGATCCGATAGACGGGACGAACAATTTCGCCCGCGGCCTGCCGATCTGGGGCGTCTCGCTGGGGCTTTTCGAGGCCGGTGATCCGCTGCTGGGAGTCTTGAGCATGCCCTGCCTGGCGCAGACGTTCCGGGCCGGTCGCGATCTGGGCGCGTTCTGCAACGAGCGCCGCCTGTCGGTTGCCAGAGGTGACGCCATCACCAGCAATGACCTGCTTATCGTTTCGGCAGTCGGCGTACCGTGCTGGGACTACCTCGCCGCCGATCCGGTCAAATATCGCATTGTCGGCTCGGCAGCCTATGCGATGGCACTGGTCGCTGCGGGCACAGCCATCGGTTTAGTGAACAACCACTGGCACCTGTGGGATGCCGGCGCTACGTTGGCGCTGCTGCGGGAGGCGGGAGCGGTGACGACGGATGTCAACAGTGCGTCGCTCTATAACATCGGAGGCCGCGAGATGGCCGCGCAGTGCCCATGCATGATCACTGCTTCGCCGGAATATCACCGTATCCTGATGGAGTACGTCATGCCGGCCCGATGAGAGCGGATGCAACGGAGTGAAAACGTGATGGCTGCAAACAGTAGCGCTGCGAAGATCGTCGTGCTGGGTAATATCAATCAGGATTTCGTGATGAAAGCGGAGCGGATGCCGCAGCCGGGCGAGACGGTACTGGGTGCGGACCTGCGGTTCGTGGCCGGTGGGAAGGCGGCGAATCAAGCGGTGACGGCGGCGCGGCTCGGTGCGGAGGTCACTATCATCGGCCGGGTCGGAGAAGATGTCTTCGGGCCGTCGCTGCTGGAGAATCTGGCGCGCGAAGGCATAGACACGACCCATGTCGTCACGGACCGGGAAGCTGCTTCCGGCGCGGCATTCATCGCGCTGGCACCCTCCGGGGAGAACTCCATCGTATCGGTTCCGGGGGCGAATTTCTGCGTTTCGCCGGAGCAGGTCCGAGCTGCGGCCGCTGCCATCGCGGAAGCCGACTTTGCGCTCGTTCAGTTCGCCGTGCCGCTGGTAGCAATCGAGGAACTGATTGCGGTCGCTGTTGAGGTGGGTACGCGAGTGCAGATAGACCCGACGCCGGTGCGCGAACGGCTCCCGCACAACTTCTCCGAGGCCTTCGCGGCGGTGCCTAATGAGACGGAAGTCGCGGCGATAACCGGCGTATCCGTAGCGAGCGTTGGCGCTGCGGCAGAGGCAGCCGGGCAGTTACGAGATATCGGCCTGAATATCGGCGTGGTCAAGCTGGGTGCCAACGGCTGTGTGCTGCAGACAGATGAAGGCAGTTGGCATGTGCCCGGTTTTGAAGTGGAGGTCGTTGATACCACCGGCGCGGGCGACGCTTTTGCGGCCGGGTTTGCGGTGGCCCTGGCCGAGGGCCGCACGCCGACAGATGCCGCCTGCTTCGCCAATGCCTGTGGTGCATTGGCGGCTACCGTCTTCGGCGCGCAACCGAGTCTGCCGAGGCGGGAGGCCGTGGCAGCGTTGCTGGGTGAGGCGCAGGTGCCAGAGGTGAAGCGGGTCCAGGACGAGGCGTAGTGAATGCTGGGGCGGGAACTGGATGGGAAAAGGACACCCGACGAGGGGTGTCCTTTATTTGTTCGTGTTTGTGGAGGTCGGCGCAGCCAGTGGCGTAGTATCGGCTTGCGGCGGGCCGGTTTCGCTACGCTCAGCCGGCCCCTCCGACGGCAACGGCATTGCCATCATCTCATATGGACTTCTGCAACCAAGTACTAGCGCTCGTAGGGCTCCAGCTTGCGCTCGATGAAGTGCTTCTGGAAAACGGGATAGGCGGGGAGGCCGGGAGGTAATTCCACGGCGGCACCCGACAACAACGGCAACGCATACTCGATGAACTCATCGGTCACGCCGTTCTGTTCGTCGTTGATCCATTCGTTGGGGACCTCTTTGGTCTGGTCAGCGACACTCATGAGCGAGGTCGTCTCGGTCTCGAATTCGAACGGGTCACTGTTGATGCGCTGGATGGTGATCATGATGTCGGTCTCGCCGGCGATGGCCCGCTCGACGGCATTATGGCCGACGGCAAATGCCTCATCGGCGTCCACCTTGGACATGCAGGGGCTGAAGGCGCGCTGAAGGTTGCCGAGCTTATCGAAGCGGGCACGAATGCCGATGGCCTCTTCGATCATGTCGGCGAGTGCCTCGGCGACGCCACCGAGGCGTGCGTGACCGAACTCGTCCAGCTTCTCGGAAGTGGTTGCGGTTTCGCTCTCGCCGAAGTTGAAGCCCTCCGAGACGGCGACGACGAGATAGCCGTACTCGTCATAGACATTCTGGCAGTCGGCGAGGAACTTGTCCGGGTCCACTGTGACTTCCGGGAGATAGACCAGGTGTGGGCCCATCCAGTCCTCGGTGCGGCCGCACTGGGTAGCGCCGGTAAGCCAGCCGGCGTCCCGGCCCATGACCTCAAGGACCTCGACGGTACCGAATGCCAAGGCGTCGCGGGCCGCACACTGGACTGCCCAGGCGGCGTAACGGGCGGCGCTGCCGAATCCCGGGCAGTTGTCAGTTATCACCAGATCGTTGTCAATGGTCTTGGGTATCCCGATGACGTGCATGTCCCAGTCGCTGCCTTTGGCCAACTCCGAGATCAGGTGGCAGGTGAGCTGGGAGTCATTGCCGCCATTGTAGAAGAAATAGCGGATGTTATGAGCCTTGAAGACCTCCATGCAGCGCTCGAGGTCGGACTCCTTGGGCTTGAGCCGGCAAGTGCCCAATGCCGCCGACGGCGTGTAGCGCATTTGCCTGATGAGGTTGTCATCTTCTCGGAACAGATCGAACATCTGCTCATTGAGGACGCCGGTAAGGCCGCAAACGGCTCCGAAGAACCGCGTAATCTGTGACTCCTTTTCGGCCGCCTCGATGGCACCGACCAGAGAGGCGTTGATGACCATAGTCGGGCCCCCGGACTGGCCGATAAGTGCATTCCCCTGCAAAGACATCGCGTCATCCTCCCATCCAGATAAGAACCCGAAACGTGTATCTGCGTATTCGTAGCGGCGAGTATATCACAATATGGGCTGTGCTGCAAAAGCCGTTGCGGGAGGCGAGTTTGGCTTGTCGGCCAGGGGCTGCCGGCGGGAAGACGGCTAGCGATGGCATATAACTATGCTCTACGATGCTTTTAGAGGTAGACTGTTGCGAAATCGTTTTGACTTGACGGGGGGGGACAATGAGCGTACGGCATGGCGATTTGGATACTGCCACGCCAATCAATCCAGCAAGACGCCTACGCCCATTTCTCATCCTGCCCGGTGTGCAAATAGTCCTACTGAATCATGCAGGAGAAACCGCACACGGGGCGAAATCCCTACACAGTGGCCTGTGCTATTGCAGGCAGCCCCACACCAGACGAAAGCAGACGGACAATCTTTAGGGAGGAGACATTTCAATGAATGCCTGTACGAATCCGAGGATTTGGGCCAAGATGGCCGCAGTCATGATGGTGGTGCTGATCGCGACTGTGCTGGTGGGGGTCACAGCCACATCCGCTCGGGCGTGGACGACAGAGCGCGTGAGCGTAGCCGGTGACGGCACGCAAGGAGACGAGCAGAGCACTGGTTCATACATCAGCGCGAACGCGCGCTACGTGGCCTTCAGTTCCGAGGCCAGTAACCTGGTGCCCGGAGACACGAACGCACGGTATGACGTCTTCGTGCATGACCGGCAGACCGGAGACACGACGCGCGTGAGCGTGGCTGGCGACGGAACGCAGGGAAACGGCAATAGCTTGCACGCATCCATCAGCGCGGACGGCCGCTATGTGGCCTTTGGTTCCGACGCCAACAACCTGGTGCCCGGGGACACGAATCTGAAAACGGACATCTTCGTGCATGACCGGCAGACGGGCGAGACAACGCGCGTGAGCGTGGCCAGCGACGGGGCGCAGGCAGTTGCTGAAAGCTTCTACACTGCCATCAGCGCGCATGGTCGCTATGTGGCGTTCCATTCCAACGCCGGCAACCTGGTCCCCGGGGACACGGGCGGCATCGGCGATGTCTTCGTACACGACCGGCAGACGGGCGAGACGACACGTGTGAGCGTGGCCGGGGACGGGACGCAGGGAAACGCTATGAGCACTGCGCCTTCCATCAGCGCGGGCGGGCGCTATGTGGCCTTTCAGTCCAACGCCAGCAACCTGGTGCCCGGGGACACGAACGGCATATATGACATCTTCGTCCATGACCGGCAGACGCACCAGACCACTATCGTCAGCATCACCAGCGCCGGCGGCCAGGCGCAGGGGCCCGCCGGCGGCGGCAGTTCGTACCCTTCCATCAGCGCCGACGGGCGCTATGTGGCGTTTGCGTCAACGGCCTGGAACTTGGTGCCCGATGACTGGAACGGGGAATCAGATATCTTCCTCCACGACTGCATGACGGGGGGCACCATTTCTATGAGCGTATCCAGCACTGGGGCGCGGGGTTCTGACTACAGCCAGGATCCCGCCATCAACGCGGACGGCACGTGTGTGGCCTTCAAGTCGAATGCCAGTAACCTGGTGCTCGGGGACACGAATTCACAGCCCGATATCTTCGTCCACAACCGCGTGACACACCAGACGACTCGCATGAGCGTGGCCAGCGACGATACGCAGGGGAACTCCGGCAGCTATGGGCCTTCGATCAGCGCCGACGGACACCATGTGGCGTTTGGGTCCGACGCCGGCAACCTAGTGGCCGGGGACACCAATACAGTGAGAGACATTTTCGTACGCAGTCCGGGCGGAGTGCCGCCTGGAGCTCCTGCCTCGCCGAGCAACCTCGAGGCGAGCCCGGGCGCCTTGAGAAAGGTGACTCTCACCTGGGCCGACAGGAGCAGCGACGAAACTGGCTTCACACTCCAGCGGCGCAAGTACGACAGCACGGAGGCCTGGCCGGCGACATGGACAACATTGGCCCGGCTGGATGCGAATACTGAGGAATACACCGACGACACTATTGCTGAAGACGGTCACTACCAGTACCGGGTCCGCGCGTACAACGCGGCAGGTCCCAGCAACTGGGCACATCCGGCGCGCATCGTGGTCTGCTCAACTAAACCGCCGACGCC
>CAZCJS010000025.1:0-23465 GCA_964498775.1 uncultured Armatimonadia bacterium | reverse complement strand
TGACCTCGTGCGGAAGGCGATCAACTACGGGCTTGACGCGATGACGGTCGTGCGGATGGCTACCTTGAATGCGGCGGAAAGGCTCGGGCTGCAGCGGCGGGGATATGGGGCGATCGCGCCGGGCTACCGGGCCGACATAGTGGTGTGTAAGGACCTGGAAAGCTTCGCCGCGCAGGCGGTATATCAGGCCGGGCGGCTGGTGGCGGAGGCTGGAGCAATGGTGGTTGACCTGCCGCACACGCCGGCGAGTTTGCCGGTGAGTATGAACATCAACTGGGACGAGTTCGGTGGCCTCGATGTGGCTGCCGAGGCTGGCAAGTCGCGGGTGCGGGTGATCGCGGCGGCCGACGCCCAGGTCGTCACCGGCCAGAGCGTTGAGCAGGCGCGTATCGAAGACGGCTTTGCAGTTGCCGACACTGCTCGGGACCTGCTGAAGCTCGCGGTCGTGGAACGCCACAAGGGCATCGGCAATGTCGGGGTTGGTTTCGTGCGCGGGTTCGGTATGAAACGCGGGGCCCTGGCAAGCAGCGTCGCCCACGACTCCCACAACATCGTCGTCGTAGGAACCAATGATGAGGATATGCTGACGGCGGTGCGGGCTATCGAGCGGGCAGGCGGGGGGCAGGTGGTAGTCGCCGATGGCGAGGTGGCGGCGCTGCTGGAGTTGCCGATTGGCGGGCTGATGAGCGACCAGGCGCTGACTGCCGTGGCCGAGGCCGGAGAGCGGCTGGAAGCAGCCGCGCGAAAGCTGGGCTGCACGCTGACGGCTCCCTTCATGACGCTGTCGTTCCTGGCGCTGCCGGTGATCCCATCGCTGAAGCTGACGGATAAGGGCCTGGTAGATGTGCAGCGTTTCGAGATAGTGCCGCTATGGGTGAAGTGAATGATGAACGCGGCTATCTCAGGCAGGGATAGTCCAGGCCATGTCTGCGAAGAGTTTCTGGCCCTTGACGCCGGTCTCGATGGTGTAGATGGAGTTGGTTTCAACTTCGGTGACGTAGAGAGTTGAGAGGTCCGGGCCACCGAACACGCAGTTCGTCGGTTTGAGGCCGCCGGCGTCGTAGCGATCCAGCGTCTCGCCCTGCGGTGAGACGACGGCGATGGTCCCGGTGCGGAAGGCGGCGACCCAAAGGTTGCCCGCCGCGTCATAAGCCATGCCATCGGGCAACGAATCCTCGTCTTCATCCTGCCACAGCATCCGCTTCTCGGCAACGACTCCAGGCTCGATGATGTCGTAATTCCAGACACAACGCGGATAGGTCTCCACGACACTAAGCGTATGGGCATCGGCAGTCATAGCGATACCGTTGGGGAACTCCATGCCTTCAGCGAGCTTTGTCACCTCGCCGCCCTTGCTGACGAAGTGGACGGTGCCGATGGGATTGTCCGGTTTCGAGCCGCCCGGGTCGGTGAAATAGAGGTTGTCGAAGGGGTCCACTACCAGGTCATTAGGGGACCGGAAGGGCACACCGTCACACCTTTCGGCAAGGACCTCCCAGGAGGCGTCCGGATGTACGGTGATGATTTGGTGGAGGCCGGCTTCGCAGACATACATGTCGCCACTGGAGGCGAAATTGCCGGCTTGTGGGACGGCGCCGGTGTCAAGGAAACAACTCAGTTCGCCGTCAGTGGAGAGTTTTGATATCTGGCCGGAGCTGCAGTTCACCCAGAAGAGATTACCGGCCTTGTCAAAGCATGGTCCTTCGGGGAAGCCCTGAGCGGGTGCAAGGTGGCGGGGTTTGACGGCATTCATGTCAATTCCTCCATGTCGCGGCGCGAGACCTACTGTCATACGCGCGCGGGGCTGTCAGCATTTGCGCCGACTGAGGTTACGCCTCAGATTATACAACTCCACCCTAATTCCATGCGCGCAGCGCTTCACCTGCAACATTCACCCAATGAATTTATTGACGGGTTCGCAGCCGGCATGTAATCTACAACAGAAATGCGACAACGGGAGATGCCGCGTACCGCAATCCAGGCGGGATATTTCCGCTACAGGAGGGCACGCTGATGGCTTTGATACAACTCGATGAGGTGACGTACCGTGATAAGGTCTATGCCTGCTGGTTGGGTAAGAACATTGGCGGCACGCTGGGCACGCCGTATGAGGGTGACAAGGGCATCCATGAGCTGACCTTCTATGACCCGGTGCCGAGCGAGCCGCTACCGAATGATGATCTGGACCTGCAGCTTGTCTGGCTGCAGATGTTGCGGGAGAGAGGGCTGCGTCCGTCCGTGGCAGATTTCGCAGACTATTGGACGGAGCACCTGGGCCCGTATCCGTGGAATGAATACGGGATGTGTCGGCGCAATCTCGACCGGGGCTTGCGGCCACCGATATCCGGCTGCTATGACAACTACTACATAGACGAAATGGGGTCACCGATTCGGAGCGAGATTTGGGCGTGTGTGGCTGCCGGCGATCCGGCGTTTGCAGCCGCGCTGGCATGGAAAGATTCCGCTCTCGACCATGCCGGCGGCGAAGGCACCTATGGCGAGATGTTCTGGGCGGCGCTGGAGAGTGCGGCGTTTGTCATCTCCGAACCGCTGACGCTCATCGGCATCGGGCTGGCGATGATCCCGGTGCACTCGCGCATCTCGCGAGCAGTCCGCGACGCAGTGTGGATGCACGAAAACGGAGTGGGGTGGGTGGAGGCACGAGAGCGCATCGTGCGCGACTTCGGCCACTTCTGGCCGTGCAACGCGGCGCAGAACCACGGCTTCACCATCATCGGCTGGCTGTATGGCGAGGACTTCGGCGAGCGCTTGTGCAAGGCGGTCAACTGCGGCTATGACACCGACTGCACGGGAGCGACGCTGGGGTCGGTGCTGGGCATCATCGGCGGTACCGCGGCGATACCCGATGAATGGCGCGAGCCGGTCGGGGAGAGTATCGTGCTCCACAAGTTCACTGAAGATATTGAGGCGCCGGCGGACCTGGAGGAACTGACCGAGCAGACTGTGGGGCTCGGCAAGCAGATGTTGACCGAACGGTCGGAGGTCGCCGAGATTGCCGAGGAAGCAAGCGTGCCCGCCGATGTGCTGACACTGCTGCATGACAACACGCGCGCGCTGCTGGCGTTGCAGCAGGACCCGCAATCCACGATAGAGACGGTCGCCGGGTATGACATTGCGCTGCACTACTACGGCGAGCCGGTGCTGCGACCGGAAATCGGTAAGACGGTGGGAGTGTCGGTGCGGCAGGATGACGAGCCGGTTGCCGCAGAAGCCGAACTGCTCGCCCCTGCCGAATGGTGCGTCCAGCCGGCTGCCGAGGCGTTCGGGCAGAAGCGGTTCAGACTTCAGGCCGCAGAGGTCGCGGACAACAACTACCTGACTGCACAGGTGACGGTTGCCGGCGAGGAGCTACAGGCTGACTTCCTGATGCTGGGGCCGGGCGCGGCTACGGGCCAGCCGTGCGGCATAGGGGTGCCCAAATGCCCGAAGTGCCATGCCCGGCTCGAGTCATGCATCTGCGGGAAGTGAGCATCACCGCCCCCCGTTTCTGGAGGGGAAGGGGACGTCGCGGGCGAGGTCAGTCGGAGCGGCTTTGCTCAGGTCGGCCCAGGTGCCCAGCGGGGTGACCCTGTCGGCGATGATCGAGATGTCCAGCTTGCCCTTGCGGCTGAGTTTGCCCTCGACTAACAGCACCGGACTGGCGTAGAGAACGTGGCCGCAGCGCTGATAGGTGTCTTCAAATACGACCACATCAACGAGGCCCTTTTCATCCTCGAGGCTGATGAAAATGGTGGTGCGCCCACTGCGTGTCGGTGGTCGTGCCCGTGCGACCACAATCCCCGCTACTTTGACTCTGTCTCCATCGTGCCGGCTGTAGAGCTGGGTGCTGTGGAGGACCTCCCGGTCCCATAGTTGCCTGCGCCATAAGGTGAAAGGATGGACGCCGGCGCTCACCCCCATAAGCTTGAGTTGCAGGCCGATGCGCCCGTATTCGGTCAGTGGATTGAGATTAGGTAAGACGGCCAACTCACTTTCGGCGAGATCGAGTTCCTCAGCGTGCCGTCGCCCCCGATTATCGGCTATCGTACTCCTGGGCAGACTTGCGAGTGACCACAATAGCTGGGGAATAGTGCGGCCGGTAAACTCGAAGGCCCCGGCGACGATCAGGTCCTCGACCGTCGGTCTGGGTACGCTGGTGCGCCGGCAGAAGTCGCGCAGGGACTTGAAGAGCCCGTCCTGCCGCGCGCGCAGAATTGATTGCAGAGCGGCCTCGCTCATGCCTCGGAAGAGCCGTAAGCCGACGCGGATATCGCCATCTTCGACGCTGAAGCGGTCTTCGCTGCGGTTGACGCAGACGGGGAGGATGGCGATGCCGAGGCGCTTGGCATCCTCGGACACGGTGCGGGAAGGGTAGAAGCCCATCGGCTCGTTGGAGAGAATACCGGCAAGGAATTCGGCGGGGTAGTGCGCCTTGAGATAGGCTGTCTGGTAGGAGATGCGGGCGAAACATGCGGCATGGGCCTTGTTGAAACCATAGGCGGCGAACCCGGCGATGTCGTTAAAGATGCGGTCGGCGACAAACTCGTCAATGCCACGGCTGACGGCTCCCTGCACGAATGCGCTGCGCATACTTTCCATGTCTTCGGCGTCGCGGTCGTGGGTCATGGCGCGGCGGAGAATGTCGCCCTGGCCAAGCGAGAAGCCGGCAATAGCCTGGGCGATCTGGATGACCTGTTCCTGGTAGATGATGACGCCGAAGGTGCGGCGCAGCAGCGGCTCGAGTGCCGGATGGAGATAGGTGACCGGCTCGCGGCCGTGCTTGCGGCGGAGGTAGGGGCTGATCATGTCGGACTGTACGGGACCGGGGCGGAAGAGCGAAATGTTGGCGATGATCTCCTCGAACTCGGCGGGCTGCGCGCGACCGAGTAAGTTGCGCTGGCCGGGGCTTTCGAGCTGAAAGAGCCCAATCGTCCTGGTGGAACGCAGCAGGCGGAAAGCAGCCTCATCGTCGAGCGGGATGGTCTCGAGCTCCAGGCGCTTGCCGGTATGGCGCTGGATGTCAGCGAGGCAATCGTTGATCGCCGAGTGGATGCGCAGGCCGAGGATGTCCATTTTGAGCAGGCCGAGGGCCTCGATGTCGTCTTTGTCAAATCCGGCAATAACTATGCCCTTGGCGGCGGCTTCGAGGGGCGCGATACTAGTCAGAGGCCGGGCGCTGATGACCAGACCGCCGACATGGACGCTCAGATGGCGAGGAAAGCCGCTGACCTGTTCGGCAAGTTGCAACAGCAAGCCCTTGTCGGCCAGGTTGATGGGGGCGTCTCTGGCTTCCGGGAGTGTGACGAGCGCCTCCTGAATCCGGGCGGCGCTGCTATGGGGGAAGACCCCGGCGAGCTGCCCGATCTCGGCCTCGTCCATGGCGAGGGCCTTGCCGATGTCACGGATTGCTGAGCGGGCGCGGAAGGTGTTGATCGTGCATACGGCGGCGACATGCTCGGCCCCGTAGCGCCGGTAGATGTAGGCGGTGATCTCATCGCGGCGGCGGGAGCAGAAATCTATGTCTATGTCGGGCATGCCGCGACGCTCGGCGCTAAGAAACCGCTCGAAGAGCAGCTCGTGGGCAATCGGATCGGCCTGGGTGATGTCGAGCACGTGGCTTACCAGTGAATCGCCCGCTGAGCCTCGGCCGGTAGCAGGGATTCTTTGGCTGCGGGCAAAGCGCACGATGTCCCAGACGATGAGGAAATAGTCGCATAGCCCCTGGCCCTCGATGATGCGCAGTTCGTGTTCAAGCCGCTTTCCCACTTGAGGAGAGACTTCGCCGTAGCGCCACCTGGCCCCGGCATAGGCAAGCCGGCGGAGGTAGCCTTGCGCGTCGTCATCTTTCTGCGGTGGCGGGTAGCGGCCGCAGTCTTGCTGGCGAACGGCCTGGAGGTCAAACTGCGGGAAGTGGAAATGCTCGAGGTCGAGATGCCAACTGCACCGGTCGGCGATGTCAGAAGTGGCCTGCAGCGCCTGCGGCATATCGGCAAAGAGCTGCTGCATCTCGACCGCCGACTTGAGGTCGTATTCATTGTTGCGCTTGCGCTGCGGCTGCGGCTCGTCAACTGATTTGTTGTTGCGGATGCAGACCAGCACGTCCTGGAGGGATGAATAGTCTTTGGTGACGTAGTGGACATTGTTGGTGGCGACGACCGGAAGGCCGACAGTGCGGGCCAGGTCGGCGAGCCGGTAGCGGAGATGCTGTGCCAGTGGCGGCAGCAGGTGGTTTTGCAGTTCGATATAGAAATTGCCCGGGCCGAAGAGGCCTTTGTAGTAATAGGCAGTCTGTCGGGCGAGTGTCTGATTGCCGGCCAGGAGATGCCGAGCGATTTCCCCACGTTGGCAAGCGGAAAGCGCTATAAGATGGGAACAGTGACGGCTAAGATGCTCCTGTGAAAGCAGCGGATTGTCACGGTCCAGCGCCGCATATTGCGCTGAGAATGCCTGCGCGCGCTGGGTGGTGCCAAGCCTTGCTGCGGTGACAAGCCGGCAGAGGTTAGAGTATCCCTGGTTGTCCTCGGCCAGCAGTACGAGGTGAGTGGGCTGGTTGTCGGCGGTTTTGGTAACTGCTGCGACGGTCATTTCCGCACCGATAATCGGTTTGAGGCCGTGTTGGATGGCGGCCTGGTAGAAGCGTACAGCGCCATAGAGCGCATCATGATCGGTCAGCGCGAGGGCGGGCATGTGCATTTCGGCGGCGGCCTGGACAAGTGCGTCCGGCGGCGCAGCTCCGTCGAGAAGAGAGAAATTGGAATGTACATGCAAATGGATAAAGCTCATCGGTACGGCTCATGCTCCCACAGGCGTAGGGCGAAGTCGCCTCAATCGTGCGCTGCCGCGACGCGGTATTGGCCGGTAGTCTGGTCCACACACAAGTCGAGGATGACGCCGTTGGTGGTGAGGACGCGAAAGAAGTGACGGTCGCCTTCTGCCTCCCACCAGCGCCCCCGGATGCGCCAATGCCCGCCGATCTGCTTGACTTGATATTGCTTGCCGCGCCAGTTGAAGGAACGGGGAATAGTGTATGTGGCGGCTATTTTGGACATTGCTGCGTGCATTTGCCTGCCCCCTTCGCGCCACCTTAGCAAACATATGTTCGATTGTCAAGATGTATGTCCCCATCCCTCAGGGCGAGCGTTTCTATGAGGTTATCGCCGCTCAATAACTAAAGGCGCGACAGGTATGGATGGCGAAATAACTAGGTTGACGCAATCAAGTTGCCTGGCCCAGTGACAAATGCTGAGTAAGAGGAAGCTGAGATGACTTCACGGGAGCGGGTGCTGACGGCGCTGGATCTGGGAGTGGCGGACCGCGTGCCGCTGGATATCTGGGCCACGGCCGAAGTGTGGGCGAAACTTCAGCAGCACTTCGCCACTGATGACAATCTGCTCATCCGCGAGCGGCTGCATATTGACGGATTTGCCGGCTGCGCTCCCGAATATATCGGGCCGCCGATCCCCGAGCATGCCGACGGTACGGTAGAGAACTTCTGGGGCATGCGCACCAGGCCCAAGGAATATGATACCGGGACCTACATGGAGCAGTACTACTACCCGCTGGCCTTCGTCGAGACGGTTGCGGACCTCGATGAGTACCGCTGGCCAAGCCCCGACTGGTTTGACTTCTCGACTATCCGGCAGCAGTGTGAAGAGCACGACGAGCGGGCGATCATGGCCGGTTATGTGGCTCCCTTCTACTACTTCAACCTGCTGCGCGGCCTCGAGCAATCGCTGGTGGACATGGTCGCAAACCCCGAACTGGCCCACGCCATCATCGCGCGTATCTGTGAGTTCTTCTATGGATTTTCCGAGCGGCTTTTTGAGGCAGCCGAGGGTCTGATTGATATGACACAACTCACCGACGACTTCGGGACACAGACGGACCTGATGATCTCTGAGCAGATGTTTGATGAGTTCTTCCTGGGGCAATACAAGCGCTTCGCCGACCTGATGCGGCGGCACGGTATCCGAGTCTTCCACCATGATGACGGGGCGATGTGGAAGCTGATCCCCCGGATGATAGACCTGGGCGTGAATGTGCTCAATCCGATACAGTACAAGTGCGGGAACTTGGACCTGGCGTGGCTCAAAGACACCTACGGCGACCGGCTGGCCTTCCACGGTGGAGTTGATAATCAGGAGGTCCTGCCATTTGGCAGCGTGGAGGATGTCATCGCCGAGACGCGCAAGTGTCTGGAGACGCTTGGAACGGGTGGCGGCTACATGCTTGCTCCGTGCCACAATATCCAGGCCGTCACGCCGGTGGAGAATATCATCGCGATGTATGAGACGGCGTATCATGAGGGGAGATACTGAAACCCGAAGGCGTGGAATAGCTTCATGACGATGGGGTATGGAATCCGGACATAGCAGCTACCGCCCGGGCCGCAGTGCATGAAGCCGGACCCCTTCTATGATGTCTGAGCGTCGCGCGAATCAGTCCTGCGCGTAGAACCAATCAATGTCTATGCGCGCCACATGCAGCCCGTCGCGGGCGTGGTAGCTCATAACCACCATATCTTCAATGAAGGTCACGCCCTGATAGCCATAGTCCTCGGTGGGGTCACCGGCAATGGTACGTTGGTTCTCCCAGGTCCGGCCGCTGTCGAATGAGAGTGCCGAGACCAGCGGATTGCGGCGGCCCTTGCCGTCGCCGGTAGTATTGCGGATGAGGAGCAGATCCTGGCACCGCTCGCGGGGGATGCGATGGAGGGTGAGGGCCGTGGCGTTAGGTGGCGCGGAAAGCTCCGGCAGCACCTCGCCGTCATACCAGCTCTCGCCGTCATCGGCCGAATACGCGCGGCCCATATAGCCGCTATAGGTGCGGAACATCATCAGTAAGCGGCCATCATCCAGCGCGGCTACGTGCGGCTCCTGCGCCTCGTCAGGGAACATGTCCACATGATTCTGGCTCATCCACCACGAGTAGCCGAGGTCGTCGGAGTAGAAGGTGGCGCTGACATAGCCGCGGTGGTCGTTGGATTTCGGCCAGCGCTTCTTGAACTCGACGGGCGCGATGATGCGGCCGTCAGGCAAGGTCAGCAGCTTGGCGTTGTGCATCAGGCAGTAGCCACAGTAGGGCGTCATGCAGAACTGCTCGGACCATGTGTTGCCCTCGTCGGAGGAGCGGCGGCAGTAATTGTGCCCCTGATATGGCACCGCGCCGGTGTTGTAGATGTATGACATCAGGATGTCGCCATCGGCGAGTCTGATGAATGTCGGGTGGGCATAGCGCCCCTGCTTTTGGGGTTTCTTCGGATTGGAGAGAATCTGGAATTCCTCGCCCCAGGTCTTGCCGAGGTCCTTCGACTTCCGTCCGGCTACTCCATTCTTTGTATAGGCCAGCAGCAGGTGACCGTTATTGAGCTGGATGATGTCACCGGGCATACCGCGCGGGCCGTACTTGCCCTTCTTCACCCTCACCACAAGACTGTCCTCAAAGGTCATCTGACACCTCCGCAATGGTCAGCCCCTCCGGTAGCACCTCAACCGGCAGGCTGTCTCCAGCGCCTACTGCTACGACCTTGTCCCTGTCCAGCAGATCGCCGTTAGCGTCATAGGTATAGAAACGGACGGTCGCCTCGCGGCCGGGCCAATGGTAGCTGCCCGAAACAGTCGTTATCAGGCGCTCTTCACCCTTGACGCAACCGGCACCCAGCTCGCGTATCGTCAGCGGGTAGAGCTTGCAGACAAAATTCTCAGCGCCCTTCAGCAGCAGGTTGACGGCGGTGGGGGAGTAGATGCAGCCGATGGACAGGCACTGTTTAACGCTCTCAAAGACGCCCTGCTGCGTTCTCTGATCGCCCATGTTCCCGAGCACCAGGGAGACACAGGATAGATGACCGCTGGCCATAGTGCCATGGCCGTTGCCTCCCTCGATGAAGCGGAAGACGGGCAGCGAGTTGATGCTGCGCAGGGACGCCGCACCATTACCGAGAAACAGCTTGCCGCGCCGCAAGGCCTCGTGGGTCATGCGCAACTGGCATGACTCACTAACGTAGGCGTTATCACACTTGAGGCGCACGAGTTGCCCATTGTCCTCAATATCCGCCGAGTAGCCGTCCCAGCGGGAGTAGTCGTAGCGGCTGTATCCACGGCTGCGACCGGCCCAACTGAATTCGTCGCAATAGATGCCGTCACTGCCTGCCTCATCCATGCTGCGGCGGATACTGCGCAGAATGTGGGCCAGATAGGTCGAGCCGGGCCGTGGTGAGTAGTAATAGACGCGCCACCCCTTGGCGGTATAAGCGCCGAGATGGGCCCGGCTGTAGTGGTAAACCTCAAAGGGCTCGCCGGCGGGCGTACGAATGACCTCGGCAGCGATGGGAAAGCGCTCAGCCATCGGCTCATAGACAACCTCCATCGCCGGATGGGTCATGTGTATGACTTCGACCTGTGGGCAGGTCTTGTGAATTAGCGTGGTCGTGTTGGCAAGCTGCTGCCACCAGGTATCGCGGTGCTTGAGCGTTATGAAGCCTTCTATGTCCAAGTCGGGGGTCTCTCCGGGCGTGCGCGGCGCGTCTGTGGGCAGCTTCGGGTAATTGCCGCTGCAGACCGTGGCCCTGTCGGCAGTCAGCCGCAGCCAGCCTCCGGTAGCCAGCACGATGGGGCCGAGATGCCCCAGTGACCGGCGCAAAGTCTCCTCCGGTGTCGGGCAGTCCGATGCTCGGGCGTAGCCCCAGAAAATGGGACGCTGCAGACACACGCCATTGACTCCCCAGCGTCGGCGAACGGAGTTTATGAATGACCAGTAGCCGCCCCCATCTGCGACCGGCGTGATGCTCAGGTCGAAGTCTATGCTTCCACCGGTGGGCAGGGCCAGCGTCTCCGAGTAGAGCTCGCCGATGCCCCCGCCGGTTCGCAGCGCCATTAGCAGCCGCAGCCAGTCGCTCTCGGCGGTGATGCCTGCGCCATTACCATCCGCTGTCAGCGATTGGACAAAGAGCGTTGGGTTCTGCGGGCTGCCCGCCATCGCCGGAGCATCCGGGTCGCCGCCGACACGGAACCTGGCGACCCCATCGCGCAGGAAAAACCGGTGTCGGAACGGGACAGCTGCGATGGTGTCGGAAGTGTTGGTCCAACATTCCTTCCAGTGAACGAGCCCGTCGCGGAGCTCAAGTGTGCGGCTCAGGTGCAAGGCCGGCCAGGTGGCGGTGACCCTGAAGCCGTTAGCGCCCCAGGACGCGACCTCGACAGCGGCTTGGCCATCGGCGAGTAACTCGTCCTGCGCCAGGAGTTGAGACGGTAGCTGTGGGTCCATACCCATGCCGGTCTCGACGAGCAGTTCGACACCGTCGGCGAGCTGAGCAGAGAAGCCGCCCGCCGCACCCTGCGCAAGGCTCAGCTTCCCGACAGTGACCTGGCGCGCGATTTCCCCACGCTGTGGGATGTTGACATCTGGCTTGGGCAAAAGCTCCCTGTCCAGCCGGCCCACCTGCACGTTCTCAAGTAGCACGTCGGGATCATATTTGTCCGTGTTCGCAGGGCGCGTGTTGGTAACCGTCAGCGTGTTGCCGTCAACGCCGCTGGCGAGGTCGGATATGTCGAGCACGAAGGTTGCGCCGAGATCGTCGGTACTCATGGTGTTACCCGTCGCAATATCAGGCGCGTACATGAGCATGAGCCGCGGACCGCTGAAAACCTGGAAATCGCCCTTTGTGCCAGTGGTGAAGCGGAAGCTCGGCTCGCGACCCACGAGACGCTCCTCGCCGCCGTTTGTGAAGCGACTCAGAGCGGCTCCGTTTATCGCCATAGTCATATTGTAGTTACAGCCGGCGGGACCGGGGCTATATGCGACAGCTCCGAACCGCAGGACGATCACCTTGCCCGGCTTTGCAGGGAGCGGCGGGAGAGTCACATGCCGAGTCTCGTGAAAGGGCACCTGTAATACGCCCGCGTCGGTGACATCCTCCAGCGGCAGTGCTGCCACACCGTCGTCAGCCCACACTGTGCCGCAGAATAGTGACAGCACGCACACTACCACCACATTGATTATCAGCTTCTCCGCCACTTTGCCCACCTCCCTGAGAACGGCTCGTGTCAGTATTCGCATCAAGCATGCTGATACCTGCAGGCAGGTAGATGACTGCGTACGCCGAATGATTCTTTCACACCGCAGTGTGACACGATAGCAACAGGGAGAATTCATAGATGATGACTGTCAACCGCAGCATGTACATTGCTTCGCCTCGAATTGATGAGAGCGCCACGGTCGGCACCGTCAGCTACCTGGCGCCGGACTCTGACGCCATGGTCGAATTTCTGAGATTGCCGGGCGACACCTTCTTCCGGCGCTCCGAGGACAATGGCGAGACGTGGGAGCGCTGGGGAGAATGGGATGCGAGCGGTAAGCTGCCCGATGGGACGGCGACCAGCAGAGGCATGATAGGCATATACATGGACCCGGCGACGGGATGGTTGATACGAGGCTGCCTGGAGGGCGTGGTGCATGAGACGCCGGATGCTAAGGTGCACTGGTTCCCTGCTGCGACGACCCGCAAGATCTTTTTTCAGTATTCCCGGGATCGAGGGGAGACGTGGACCGAGCTGGAACAGCTTGTCATCACCGGTGACGAGTTCGATGAGACACACTGGGCTCCGGACGTGACCTACGGAGAGAATGGCGGCGTGGCAATGGTGGATTCGACGTTCACCCGCCCTGACGGAACTATCATCATGCCGTTCACGATGTGGCGTGTGCCGGACGAGGGAGAAAAACGCTACCTGGGCAAGTTCGCTTACCTGATTCTGCATGACGAAGAGCACGGGGCATGGGAGCGGCAGAATGCCACACTGCTCGGCACATGGCGCGAGGACGGCAACGGCATAGACTGGGACATCAGCAACTACGTCCGTGTGGCCAGGCAGCACTCTGTTGATGGTGCCTGCGAGCCCGGAGTGTGCCGACTTCCGGACGGGCGCATGTTCATGATCATCCGCACGCGAACCTTCCCGGACAGCGATGTCGAGACCCCGGGCGCGAAGTTCTACGCAGTGTCTGATGACGATGGCCGGACCTGGACGGACGGGCAGATGCTGCGCTATGACGACCGTGGCGCCGTCTATGCCCCGGCCTCATTCAGCCGCGTGTTTCTCTCATCAAAGAACGGCCGGCTGTACCTGATAACCAATATCAGTGATAAGCCCTGCTACGGCTGCGACCCACGCTCGAAGCTGCAGATCGCCGAAATTGACATGGACACGCTGCGGGTCATTCGCGATAGCGTCACGATCATCGAGCAGTGGCACGAGGGCCGGCAGCAGAGCATCCGGTTCTCGAATTTCGCCTGGCAGGAGGAGCGCCACAGCGGCAACATGATTCTGTACATGACACCGGGACCGGGGCCGACGGGGACCTGGGCCGAAAAGGATGTCAAAGACACGCCGCGCTCTCTCGACGTACAGGTCCCGCCGCACGCCTACCGCTATGAAATCGTGCTGCCCCAATAGCGTACTCCCGGAGGAGTAACGACATGATCACCGTCAACAGAGGCATCCACATCCTGTGGCATCGGATAGATGAGCAAGCCGTCGTGCAATCCATCTCCTACGCATCTGCGACCGCCAACAGCCTGTTGGAGTCGGTCAGCACCGGCTATGAGTGGATCGCCATTGACACGGATGCACCCACTACCGACAACTTCATCAGGCGGTCAGAAGACAATGGCGAGACTTGGCAGCGCGGCGAGGAATGGGTTAGCAGAGAGCCGCTGGGTGACAACCGCGTACTGGTGCGAAGTCTGCCCGCCTTTTATCTGGACCCGGCCACCGGCTGGATGCTGCGGGCCTACTTCGAGCATGAGGCGCTATTGGGTGTGGTATCCTGGGATGCTGCATCGCCAGTCTCCCGGACCCGCAAGATGTATCTGCAGTACTCGCAGGACGACGGGGGCACCTGGTCTCAGCCGGAGCAGCTTGTCCTCTCCGGCGACGAGTACGATGAGGTCCACTGGGCCAGAGACATCCGGTATGGCGAGAACTCCGGCGTCGCAATGACCGACAGCACCTTCACCAGGCCGGATGGGACGATCGTGCTGCCCTTTCACAACACCGTCTTCCATGACGACGGCCCGCCTAGCCACGAGTACTGTAACGCCTGCCTGCTCGGCCGCTGGCGAAGTCACGGCGCCGGTATCGAGTGGAATATAGGTGAGTATGTCACCCTTCCACTCACGCGGTCGGTGGATGGGGCTGATGAACCCGGCGTGTGCATGCTACCAGACGGCCGCATCTTCATGCTGATACGCGCCCGCACCTTCCCCGAGAGCTCGGTGGAGATTCCCAGCGCCAAGCACTATGCCGTGTCCGAGGATGGGGGGATGACATGGTCGGACGCCGATATGCTTCGCTATGAGGACCGTGGCGCGTTGTACTCGCCGGCGAGCTTCGGGCGCGTCTTCGTCTCCTCGAAGAACGGGCGCTTCTACATGATGACAAACATCCTCGACAAACCGTCGTATGGCTGCGACCCGCGCACGAAGCTGCAAATCGCCGAGATAGACCTCGACACCTTGCGCGTGAAGCGCGACAGCGTCGCCGTCATCGAACAGTGGCATGAGGGCTGGCAGAAGCAGATACGCTTCTCAAACTTCCTGTGGTATGAAGACCGCGAGACGGGGAACCCGATGCTGTACATGACGCCATGTCCGGGGCCGGTAGTTGGCGACACTCGCCGCGCGCTGGATGTCAACGTCCCGCCCCATTCCTACCGCTACGAGATCTGCCTGCCGGAGTGATGCCTGTCGGAGGAGAGCCAGATCATGAGACAATGGTTATGTGCAGTCATTGTGCTGAGCGTGTTGACTGCGGCTTTTGGAGTCCGCGCCCAGGCGGCTAATGAGCTGGCCGGTGTGACGGCTATTCTCAAGTCTGACCGCGCATTCGTGCCCTTGCGTCCGGTCGTCGAATGGTTCGGGGCCGAGATCTCGTATGTGCATGGGAACATCGCCGTCACCCGTAGCGCGGACACAGTCACGCTGACCATAGGCCGCGTCACTGCCGGCAAAAACGGTCACACGCTGCTACTCGATGCAGCGCCCTTCGTGCTGGGCGGCCGAGCCTTCGTTCCGTTGCGCTTCTTCGCCGAAGCGTTCAGCGCGCGCGTCGAGTATGACGCTGTGCGGCGGGATGTGACGATCGCGGATGGCGACCGAACCGTTGCGCTCTTGGTCGTGGATTACCAGCCGGGCCGGCTAACGTACATGGGAGCCTGGTTCAAGGTGGACTATCCGGCAAGCTTCAGTGTGATTGACCGCCAGGCGTCGAGCAGCCTCCCTGCACACTACGATGCCGCCAGCTTCGTCTCGCCGGACGGTCTGGTGGAGTTCTATGTATTCTCACCCCAGTGGCGGGGTGATTCGGAGTGGGTCAAGCTACTGCCCGGGGAGCATGAAGTTGAGCGGTCAACTGAGCAAACCGAGAATCGCCGACGCACTCATGTAACGCTTGTCGGGCCCAATGATTCGTATCGGCGGTCGTGGGTTGAGACAGTCGAGTTGCTCGCCGGCGAGCCAAACACAAACCACGTCTTTGGCATCAAGTATGCGCATCAGGCGGCCTATGACAAGTACCGGCGTCTGTACCTCCACTTCAAGGCATCGCTAATCCAGTACGCCGACTGACAACCTCGGTAGAGATTACTTGGTGCCCTGGCTCCGCTGCGAAGGGGCATTGCTCCTGCGGCAGGTCAGTAGGGCGACCAGAAATTCTCGGGCGTGCTGGTCTGTTCCAGCCTGAACCATTTTGCGTGGCCGTCCACGAATGCGAAGTTGGCTCCCTCGCGATGGCGGGCGGCGACGGCAGCCGTGCCGTCGTACGGATAAAAGAGACCAAGCCGCCGCAGGTCGGACCGGATGTCGAAGAACATGATGGTCCGCGTCTCATCCTTGATGTCGCCAAGCTCCAGCGCAGAGTTGTTATACCCACCCACCAGCGTAAGCTCGTAATTAATGCCGTAGCTGCGTTTGACGCCGTAGGTACCGGTGGCCACGGTAGGATTAGTGTCGGAAGTGCATACGAGAACCGCTTCGTTGCGCAGATATGGCTGTATCGTCAAACCCCAGCCGATGCCGCTATAGCCCACTGGACCGCCGGAAACACGAGCCGGCAGCAGTATGTCGTCATTGTCTTCAGCATAGAGCGCCGCAGCTATGCTGATGCTACGCACGTTCGTCAGACACGACGTCGCCTCGGCGCGCTTGGTCGCGACCTCAAAGACAGGCATCAACATCGCCGCCAACATGATGATGATGGCGACGACGATGAGGACCTCGATGAGCGTAAATCCCTGCGCAAGTCTTGGCAACACTGCCCCACCCAGACTGCGACTGTTCCTCTCCGCGACAAACCGCCGCCCTAGGTTCCTTGACGGTCGGTACTCGCGGACCTGCAGGATCTACCTGATTGTCTCGCGCCCCTATGGATAAATGCCCCGCAGTTCCACCGCTTTGGCGACCCTACGCACGGCGACGTTGAAGGCTGCGTCGCGCATGTTGAGGTTACCTCTCTTCGTTTCGGCACGCACCCCGTAGTACGAATTGACCATGATGCTCTCGAGCCGCTCGTTGACCTCATCTTCGCTCCAGAAGTACATCTGTCCGCCCTGAACCCACTCGAAGTAGGAGACGGTGACACCTCCGGCGTTGGCCAGAATGTCAGGTACCACGAAGATGCCCTTGTCGTCGAGTATGGCTTGCGCCTCAGGTGTCGTCGGGCCGTTAGCGGCTTCCGAGATGATCTTAGCCTTGACTGTGTCGGCGTTATCTCCGGTGATAGTATTCTCCAAAGCGGCAGGCAGCAGCACATCGCAGTCAAGCGCAAGGAGCTCCTCGTTGGTGATCTGGTCGCAGTGCTCAAAGCCGATGACAGAGCCGG
Organism: uncultured Armatimonadia bacterium; assembly: GCA_964498775.1. GTDB lineage: Bacteria > Armatimonadota > Zipacnadia > Zipacnadales > UBA11051 > UBA11051. The sequence goes on along the minus strand of CAZCJS010000025.1, from coordinate 6,591 downwards.
TATTGGCCTTGTGCTCGACGGCTGCCTCGACGAGAATGCCCTGGTCGGAATAGATTCCGCCGCGCGAGTCGGAAACGGCGACGATAATGGCTCCCATGCCCTGGAGCACTTTCGCTGCCACAGACCCGGCGTTGCCGAAGCCCTGGACGGCGATGCGGGCTCCGCTGATGTCAATGTCCATCGTCTTGAGAGCTTCGCGCGTTACAATGGCACAGCCCCGGCCGGTGGCTTCATTGCGTCCCAGCGACCCGCCGATCTCAACGGGCTTGCCGGTGACGACAGCCGGCGTGAGGTATCCCTGGTTCATGCTGTAGGTGTCAAGTATCCAGGCCATCACCTGCGGGTTGGTATAGACGTCAGGGGCGGGGATGTCCACATTCGGGCCGATGAAGCCGATCAGTTCGGCCGTGAAGCGGCGTGTCATTCGTTCCAGTTCGTCCTGAGACATTTCCTTCGGGTTGCAGATAACGCCACCCTTTGCGCCGCCGTAGGGGATGTTGACTACGGCGCATTTCCACGTCATCCACATGGCCAGCGCGATGACTTCATCCAGGCTGACCTGCGGATGATAGCGGATCCCGCCCTTGGCCGGGCCTCTGTCCATATTGTGTTGCACTCGGTAGCCCTCAAACACATTGACCGAACCATCGTCCATCTTCGTCGGGATGCTGACTTGCATGATCCGCTTCGGATGGCTCAGCTTTTCGAGGATAGCGTCGTCAATACCGATGCGTCCTCCGGCCTCCTTCAACTGCTGCACTGCTACTTCCTTGGGATTGTAGGATCCCGCTTCTGGCATGAAACTGCACCTCCAGGTTATGTTGTTGTCTATAGCACGTCTATTCTCTCTTCGCTGCTTTCAGCAGAGAAAGATGTATCTTCTCGTTGACGTAGCCCTCACTTATGTGCGCCAACGGCGCGGGCACTTCCTTCCGAATCGCCCCGACGAAACGGCTGAGTGAATCGTACATGATGTCATCACTCTTGGACTCGGTACCGTCGAGCGACAAGTATGTGCAGAACACGCCGTTCTCATCATTGCGGCCCGCGTAGTCCACGTTGACGTCATTGATGCCGAATCTGCGCACAATGCCCTCTGTGCACCACGCCCGCACAATGATCTCGGCCTCACAGACAGGGCCATCCTGCGGCTGATATGAGAATCGCGCCACGACATCATGCTCGTTGACAACCACATCCTCGCTCCCCGGCACGACGTCGCCATCGCCGCAAAACGCCATCAGCAGACTGAGCGGATGTGTCGCAATGTCAATCCACACACGCTCGTACACCTTGTTGGTGTGACGCGACTCAAGCTGCATGAAGAACTTCTCTGGGGGTCCCATCGAGCGGCCGCACTTCTCGCATAACTCATAGTATGCGGGCAGAACGGCTACATACTGCGTGTTGACGGCATGGACTACATCAGTCACACCGTACTCGGCCATCTCCCGCGCCTCGAACACGAGTTGGTCGAGGCTCTTCTTCTCGTCCCAGGTCAGAGGCTTCTCACACATGATATGGCAGCCTCTGGGCGCGACGGCCATGAAATGATTGTAGTGCAAGTTCGGTGGGCTGCAAATGTTGACCACCTGTGGCTCGATGTCCGCCAGCATATCGCCCACATCAGTATAGCCAGCGACTTCAACGCCGAGTTCCTCGCGCAGCACTTCGCCAGTCGCCTCTACCGAAGCTGGCGTTGTGCCGACAAATCCGGCCACCTCACAGCCCAGGTTATTCAGCCACTTGACGTGGTGCTTGCCGATACCGGATGCTCCGATGACTGCTGCGGTCAATTTCTCAGCCATATCGCTCACCTCTCAATCCGTTTCCCGTTCGCGCTACCCGGCCAGACCGGAGAGGGCAAAAGAACCTGTCATCTATGACGACGGACAGGTACATTCGCCCTACAATCCTAGTTTCCTCTTGCTCGCCATTGGCACCTGCTGCATCTAATCACAATTGATGCTACTTGTCCACTTCGGTCGCGGTGATCTCGATCGTGTGGCCTTGGCTGTGGCTGGTGATGACTACGGAGAAATCGCGTTTCTCACCGGGCTTGATGTCTTTCAGGATGACGTTGTTCGTACCGCGCTTGTTGCCGTCCGGACTGCGGATGACCGCTTCCATCTTTACTTCTCTGATGATGCCCTCGCCGGTGTTCTCGACGCGGGCAAATGCATACACCAAGCCCTTATCCTTATCTATGACATAGCGCTTGTTTGATACGAACAGATCGTCAAGGCTGCCGGCCGGGTATCGCAGCCCGCAACCGGCCGGCAAAAAGACAACCAGATACGCCGCACTCGCCACCAGCGCGACAAACGCAACAGTATTTGCCCGGCTACTCGCTGTGGTAGAAATTGTGCTCATCGCGCGAAGTATATCACAGCCCCGCACGCCGACACAAGACAGGGAGGCCGGCGCACATTGTACGGCGAAGCATACGGCACCGATCAACCATTCCGGAGGGGAGCACAGACCTTGCGAGGCTGGCATCTGGGTACAATAGCCGGCATTGCCGTCGAGATAAACATCTCGTGGGTATTCATATTCGCGTACCTGGTCGCTAGATTCGGCGGCGGCTACTTCCCCGAACGCTTCCCACAAGCAGCCACTTGGGAGCAATGGCTTGCGGGCACAATCGGCTCACTTCTGCTTTTCGCCTCCGTCCTTGTCCACGAGGTCGCGCACTCACTTATAGCCGGCCGATATGGCATGAAGGTCTCACGGATAACCCTCTTCGTGTTCGGGGGCGTGGCTCAGAGCGAAGGTGAGCCGAAGACTGCCATCTCGGAATTCTGGATAGCAATCGCCGGTCCGGTGGCCAGTGTACTCATCGGCGCAGTGTCCTACGGCCTGGCGTGGCTGCTGGGCCTGGGAATCAGTCTGGGTGTCTGGGGCGGCGTGTTAGCGCTCAACGGCTGGCTCAACATCGGCCTAGCAGTCTTCAACATGCTGCCGGCATTCCCGCTCGATGGCGGGCGCGTGTTGCGAGCAATTATCTGGCATATCTGGGGCGACCTGCTCAGGGCAACCGCAATAGCCACCTTTCTCGGCAGGGCGTTTGGGTATTTCCTTGCCGGCGGTGGCCTCCTGCTACTGATCTTCAAGGCGGACCTCTTCGGCATTGTCTATCTCGGCATCGGCTGGCTGCTGCTGGCCAGCGCCACCAGCGCCTTTGAGAGCGCGAAGATACAGGCTGCCCTCGCCGGCAAGACTGTCGCTGAGTTGATGATGCCGGCCCGGCTGTTCGTCGAGGCCACATGGCCGGTGGACTACGTTCTCGAGGCCTATCTGCGACCCTACCGCGCCGGTATCCTGCCTGTACTGCATGAGGGGCGCGTCGTCGGTGTGCTGCACTCAGGAACCGTTGATGCGGTTGACCCGGGCAACCGGCCCTATGTGCCAGTACATCAGTTGATGGACCCCATTGATCCCGACGCCACCATAGGCGCTGATGCCGCTGCCATGGAGGCCGTCCGGCTGTTGGTCGGCAAAGGCAAAGGCTACCTGCTGGTGACCGATGACCAGGGCCTCGTCGGTGCGATCAGCGAGACGGACTTGTCGGCGGCGCTGGCGAGGAGTTAGAATGGGCCGGACATGCAGAACGCTGCGGCTCGGCAGCTCTCGCACAGTTCATGGTGACACGCACTCATCCTTACCGGAGAGATTCCAATGACCCAATATCAGCGGCAAGTAGTCATCGGCTTGTTGGCGGTCGGCCTCCTCGGCGCAATCTGGCTGGCCGCGCTGCGCATCAGCAACGAGAGTACCAACGCCAATGTCGGCCTCTGTGTGGACTATCGCGAAGCAGAGCGCCTCGCCGCACTGACCGGACGCAGCATCGAGCAGATGCTGGCCGACCTGAAGAAAGCCGGCGCGACACATGTGGCTCTCGTCGAAACAACGCTGGGCGAACTCATGCTCTCTGAGCGTGTCAGGATCACCCACAGCTTCGGCCAGACGCGGCTATACGGGCTCGGCCGCAGCGGCTACATGCAGACGCTGGAGGCGAAGCTGCCCGGGCTGGTGACCGCAGATGAGCAGACCTCGGCCCGGCCCGAGCGCCCCCAGCCCGGCCAACCTGTCGGGATGGGCACTTTCGAAGGCGACGTCACGGCTTTTCGGGACGTCGGAGTTGGTTACGATCCGATAGCGCTGTTTTTCGTCAAAGAAAGCGGCCTCGAACTAGTTGCCAGACCCGTCGCTGATTTCTGTATCACCGAAAAAGCAGTGGACCAGTCGCTCCAATCCGCACTCGATGCCGGCTCCAAGCTCCTGGTCTTCAATGGTACGAGTATCATCGGTACACCCGGCCTGCTGCCCCACGCCGCCGACTGGCTACGGCAACACAACGTGGACTTCGGCATGATCGAACTCGTGCCACAGGACGGCGAACAGACCCTGGCCCGCGCTCTGGAGAGTCGCATCATACGGACGCACAGCGTGTCGGCGGAGGAAATGGCGTCACTCTCGCCGAGCCGGGCACGCGAGCGGTTCACTCTCGCCGTCTCCGAGCGCAAGGTGCGTCTCTGCTATGTGCGGCTTTTCTTCAGAGGCGCGCAGGACCTCGGCAAGCTCAATCTCGACCATGTCGGTGCCATCGCCGGTTCTCTGCAGCAGTGCGGCTACACTCTGGACGCGCCGCGGCCGTTCGAGGACATCGTCGTACCGTCCGCTGCGGTAATATGGATGGCCCTCGGCGTACTGGGCGGATTGCTGTGGTTAGTGCAACTCTTCGCTGAACTGCCGGCACGCGGATTCTGGACCATTGCGGGCATCGGCCTGCTGGTCGCCATCGCAGTGCCGGCGGCGGCTCCCGGTCTGGCGCCTTCACTGGTCGCCCTGGTTGCCGGCCTGGTCTTCCCCGTCCTGGCGCTCTGCCTGATCCCACCGGTGTATCCCGAACCGGATGAGCAGCGCCGAGGCCAGAAGCCACTCGTGGCTGCAGGGCTCGTCGCACGAATTTCTCTGGTCACGGCCATCGGCGGACTGCTCTGTGCCGGGGCCCTCACCGCTCCGGCGTACCTGATGAAGATCGAGCAGTTCCGAGGAGTCAAGTTCGCTCAATTGATACCCCTTCTCGTCGTACTGCTCATCTTCGCCGCAAGGGCCACGGAGAGCTACCGTAATACCTGCGGCTCAGAGCCGCACTGGAAGGCGCTGCTCGCCGGGCTGAACGAAGTCGGCTCCGCAGTCGTCCGCTACTGGCACGTGCTGGCGATAGTCCTCGGCCTCGGCGTAGTGGGCTACATGCTGATGCGCTCAGGAAATCAGCCGTCCCTCGGCGCGAGCGGCTTCGAATTGCAGGTCCGCTCATTGCTCGACCGGTTCCTGGTCGTCAGACCGCGCACCAAGGAAATCATGCTCGGATATCCGGCGCTCTTCGTCGGTATCTCGCTCCTGCTGCATCGGCGCTTTCGCGTCTATTGGCTCTTTGTCGCCGTCGGCGCAATATCCCAGGTCTCACTATTCAACACCTTCTGTCACATGCACACACCGCTGACTGTATCGCTGCTCCGGGCCGTCCACGGCCTCTGGATCGGATTGCTGATCGGCCTGGTGTGGTGGGCCGTGAAACGTGCGGCCGAGAGCATCTGGACGGCTGCACAAGAGCCGGCTATAGAGGAGAGCTAAGTTATGATAATTGATGTCCATCATCATCTGCCCAAAGACTACGAGCCATACATCGAGAAGCTTCGCGAGGTTTGCGCGCGCATCGGCGTTGACCGCGTGGTGATGTGTTCCACCGGGCCGCCCGGTCAGGCCGACAATGATACTCTCGCCGAGGCGCAGGAGAAGCACTCCGACATCATCTCCTGCATGGGCTACATGCGTCTGGGTGAGGATACGCCCCGCGCCGCCGACCGCATCAAAGACCTCGGCCTCGCAGGTATCAAGGTCACCCGCCCCCTCCACGACTATGACGATGACTCCTACATGCCAATCTACGCGCGGGCCGCAGCGTTGCACCTGCCGATACTGTTTCATCTAGGGATCGTGTCTCGCGGGCCGCGCGATCGGTTCATGGATGTCTCGACTGCGCGCATGAGGCCGGTGCATCTCGACCGCATCGCCCGCCGCTTCCCCAAAGTAAACCTCATCGGCGCGCATCTGGGCAACCCCTGGTATGACGAGGCCGGAGAAGTCGCCCGCATGCACCCGAATGTCTATTTCGACCTCACCGGCTCGACGCTGAAGAAGAAGCCACCGCAATTCATCGCCGACATCCTCTGGTGGGCGCGCAACGAGCAGTACGGAAGCATGGGCGACAGTCACCCCTACGAGAAGATCGTCTTTGGCACTGATGTCAGCGCCGACTTGATGGAGGATGTGAAGAACGACTATGAGGCCTTCATGGATCACGTCAACATCGAGCAGAAGTACCGCGACCTGATCATGGGCGGCACCGTAGCAAGGCTCTTTGGTATCCACTAGCACCGCCGGATTCAGCAGAGGAGGTTTCACAATGGTAATTGATGCGCATCATCATCTGTGGCAGCCGTGGGAAGAGTACATGGACCGGCTGCTGGAGCACTCGGAGAAGCTGGGGATAGACCGGGTTGTGGTCACCGGCTGGCCGCCCTG
>CAZCJS010000024.1:0-23874 GCA_964498775.1 uncultured Armatimonadia bacterium | reverse complement strand
ATCATGCAGCACTACCGACTGCAGGCCCTAAAAACCAGGTCGGGGGGCATTGAATACCGCGACCCTTTTCCGCTGTAAGTTGATAGAACGAGCTCCTCGGGGCGGTCATGTGGACCCGTGCTTTCTTGCAGGACTAGTTCGCGGAGCCGTCCGAGCGAAGGAGAATCAGGTCATGCGTGACGCCGATGAGGACCGGGGGATTACGCCGCCAGAACCAACCATCGAAGCTGGAGTGCGTGAGTTTCTGCGTGCCGTCGCTTCGGATATCCCACTGCCACTCTCGACGGCGTTTGCTGTGTGGGAGATGCGCTTCCCGTCGCCTTTCACCAAGAGACTGATCGAGTGGAATCAGCACGTCTATCGTGAATTGAGGAGGCTTCATGCAGAGCTGGATGGGAAAGCCTTGAGTGAGGATGAAGCATTCGTCAGCACAGTTTATCGGACAACCGAGATGGCAATGCGCGATCATCAGAAAGAGAAGCTTGAGGCATTGCGAAATGCTTTGTTGAACACTGCCATAGGCAAGGCACCACATGACGATCTTCGACTCATGTTTCTGAACATGATTGATATGATGACGCCGTGGCATATCAGACTGCTGGACTTCTATCGGGACCCGCTAGAATGGGTTCAAACTCGGAACATCACGCCGCCAGCGCAGCAGACCCTTCGGCCTAAAGTCGCAGGGCAAGGTGTGACAGTAGTGTACGGTTCGGAAGGCCCAGACGTAACTCGGTTCGTTGACGTTTTCTTCCCGGATTTCGAAGACGGGGTGGACGTATTCAGGCACATCCAGAGCGAACTGACCGATAAGGGTCTGCTCAGAACTCATCACCAGGCAATCGGTCTCTATCCGCAGGGCACTGACATCTGGACTGCGTGCAGTCTGTCGTCAATGGGCAAGATGTTCCTCGATTTCATCACGTCGCCAATTGAGCCAGAAAAGTCTGACAACGAGTGAAGGTCGTCCCTCGCCGCCGTTACGAAGACTGTGCAGTTCTTCAGTGAGGACGGGAAAAGCCACAGCCGGCGCGGCACGGGTCCGCGGACGGCAAACGGCTGGGCCGGATGGCTGCGGCCTTGCTGCGCAAAGCCTGCGACTGGAGAACACCGCAACCCCTTCGCTTACTCGCTCGGTTTGGCCGGGGGCTTTGGTGGCTGAGCGTCGGCAGTGGGTTCGGTGTCGGCGGCGGGTTTGGTGTCCGCTTTGGCTATGGTCGGGGCGACGCTGAGAGAGGCCGCCTCACCAAGTGGGCTGCCCTCCTCATTTCTCAGCTCGAGGACGAGGCTGGTAGCGCCTTGCTCCACCGGCAGCGCCTTCTCAAGCTCGATAGTCTCAGTCACCGATACCGGCAGCTTCAACTCCTCGCCCAGCGGTCGGGCATCCTTGTCCCGAAGATGGATGCTGAGGCCCCCGGGAGCGAACACGCCGAACGTCGCGGCAACCTGGAACTCGTCGGTGGTCTTGGTGACTTTGGGCCGCTTGCTGAAGGCTGCGACTTCGCTGACTTCTCGCACCGGCGACCCCACCCGCGTGGCGTACCAGTCAACACTGCTCTGGGCGGTGTCGCCCGGCGAGACCTTATGTAGCTGACTGAGTACCGTCAACTCCATGCAGGAATGTTCGGAATTCGTGCGCACGGTGACAGTCGAGTTCTGCAGCGGGTAGGCGCCAAGCGGATGGGTCTCGAAGCGCTGGACGAAGGCGTACTTGTTGATGGCGTCCACATGGGCGACCCAACCGGCCATCGAGTCGGCCCCGATATGGCCGGTCTGTCCGAGGCAGCTCACCTCAATGAGCGAGTTGTCATCAATTGGCACGAACTGCTTGGTGCCGTTCTCGTTGAGATAGGCAAAGCGGCGCTTGTGCTTGCTCTCGGCATTGAGCGGGAAATAGATGCGTGATTCGGGGGAGAAGCTGGCATCAGCAGACAGCGAGCCGATGACCTGCGAAGCGTGGCCGATGCTGTATTCGACCGCCGCGTCGCCGGTGTTGGTGAGCTTATCGGTAATGCGGACATTGGTGGTGCCGGCATACATGACGATGGTACGGGTAATCTGGAGGCCGGTGGCTTTGTCGGGCGGGCTGGTCATCTTCACCTCAGCGCGCCGACCACGAGCAGTGAGTATCTCATGGGTCCATCTGCCGGTATCCAGGGAGCTTATTGAATTCGTTGCGGTTCCGTCCTGTGAAACGGGGACCGTGCGGTAGCCACCGAAGTCGAGATAGGTGGTTCCGTCGGCTAGCTCATCGGGCGTGTAGCGCTTACCCAGCTCCTTGGGATTGACCCAGAGAAGTGGGTGGCCGCCGAGCTTGTACTCCATGATGCGGCCGCCGATTTCGGGGACTGCTACGAGCGTGACGAGGCCATTGCTCATCCGTACAGCCTGCCAGCCGCTATAGTTGAACTCCTCGGCAGAGGCGTTGGCCGCCGGCTCGGCACTGCTGCCGCCGCCGCGATTCGGCCCGGATACTCCCGGCACGTCGCGGCGTGTCGAAGCCTGTTGCACCCCGCCACCACAACCGGCCAGAAGCACGAGTATCAGGATGCCTGCAAGGATGGTCAGATATCTGTTCATCGTCTGTCTCTCCCGTCTGGTTCTACTTCCACAGTAGCCCGGCGTTTGGCACGATCTCTATCTCCAACGGCGTATCGGCCAACAGATCTCCGTCCACCAGCGCCGGCGCCGGTGCCTCAGTTTTGATACTGATATGCCGGCCGCGCAGCAGCGTAACATGCGGATGATGCTGATGCCTGCCTCGGTATGCCTGCCGCAGACTCCGTAAGACGGCCAGCCGCCCCATCCGCTCGACGAGTACGACATCAAGCAATCCATCATCGCATACCGCGTTGGGCGCGATCTTGAAGCCTGCGCCATAGGCATTGCCATTGGCGACCGCGACCAGCAGCCACTCGCCGGCGAAGACCTGTCCATCCACCTCGACCGTAGCGGCGAGAAAGTGACCGATAGCCAGCTCGCTGATGATAGCTGGCCCATAGGCGAGCAGGCCCTGCGTAAGACGCTTGCGGCGGTTGATGCGTCCTGCTACGGCAGCATCAAAGCCGACGCCGATTGTGTTGACGAAATACCGCTGCGGACCGGTGAGGCGGCCCATGTCAATGGCGACTGGCTCGCCGGTTAGTAACTGTTTCGCCGCCGCCAAGGCATTTTCCTTCATTCCGACGAAGCGCGCGAAGTCATTGCCGGTGCCGCATGGAATCATCCCGCACGGTATGTTAGACGCCATCAACCCGTTGAGAAGTTCAGACAGCGTACCATCACCGCCGACTCCAACGACGAGCTCGGCCCCGGCGTCTGCCGCATCACGAGCCAGGCGCTGCCCGTCACCCGCCGCCGAAGTCACCTGCACGTCAACATCCCAACCGGCCTCCCGGAGGAAATCGGCGGCCCTTGCGGCCACCGTGATGCCGGTACATCGTCCCGCGCGCGGATTCGTGACGACAGTTACCTTCACAACTCCATTATACCCCGCCCGCGCTGCCTGGCGCTACATCCGCGGCCAATCTTCGAGGATGCCCGGAAGGCCGTCCCATGCGAGAAGGAGAATAGGACATCACCTGTCGTGAAGGGTGATTCATCTTGAGGATGGAGATGCAGCATTATGGAGTGGATCTACGCCGAGTTGGAGGAGTTGGTGAGAGCGCGGCTGGAGGGCTGGCCGCCGCAGCCGCAGGGCTACCACTGGCCGGGATATACCTACGACCACACGCTGAGGGTGGTGAAGCTGGCGACGTGGATGGCGCGCCGACTGGATGCTGATGTGCAGATCGTCCAGTTCGCGGCGCTGTTGCATGACATCCGTAAGGACGCGGGTCGGGATCATGCGAAAGTGGGCGCCGCCGAGGTGCGCAGGATACTCGCCGGCTACGATCTCTCGCCGCACTTTGTGTCAGCAGTTGCTCACGCTATCGAGTGTCATTCAGGGGACAATACGCCGGAGCACCCGGTGGAGAACCTGTGTCTGGGTGATGCCGACCTGATTGATGCTAACTTCGGCCTGGTAGCGACCTGGCGGTTCATCACCATCCGTTCGCACGGAGGGCAAGAGCTGGACGACACGATTGAGGCGATGGCTGAGTGGCTGCCGAAGAAGGATGCGTTGACTGAGCGGTTGAACACCGACTTAGGGCATGAGATAGCGGCCAGGCGCTCAGAGCGGATGCACGGGTTTTGTACTCGGCTGATGGCAGCGCAGGTCGGGGGCGAAGACGATGACGGTCTCCTGTGGCTGGCACGGTACGTTCACAATAACGCGGCGAGAGGGCGGCTGGGGGAGCAATTGGCTGCCATCAATGGCGGCGATGCAGGGGAAGTGCCGGCGGGGGCTGAAGCGGTGGTCGAGATGCTGGCGGCGGAAGCTGCAGGCGAGCAATAGGCACGCGATTCTGCAGGCTCGGGGTCTGAATTTGGACAGAGAAAGGACAGTCAGAGGCGGCGCGATTGCAGTGGCCATTGGAGCTGCTGCTGCTATCGCCGTCTGGACGGGCCTGCAGATCCGCGCGCAGGCGCCTGCGGAGGATGAAGTGGACTCGGCTGCGGTGGCGCGGGAGGAGTGTGCGAGCCGGCTGAGGAAGACCGGGTGGGCCCTGACCGCATATGCCGGGGACTATGACGGGCTGTATCCGGTGCTGAGCACTCCGGCGGCGACGTATGATGAGCTTCTCCCGCTACTATCATCGTACGGGATCGGCGCGCAGCAACTGGTATGTCCGGTAAGCGAGGCAACTGGCGGGCCGCCGTATGTATGCCACAGCTACCGCAGCCGAGGCGAAGTCAACTGGCCGAAATGGATGCCGGAGGAGCATGTTGTGACGAGTGCGTCGGCGCCGGGCACGTGGCTAATGGCAGACGCGCTGATCAGGGATGAGCCCGGGCCGCACTCGGATTTCCAGAAAGCCTTCAACTACCTGCGCGCCGATGGGAGTGTGCGGTTCCGCCAGGGCGCGCCACGGGAAGTGTACGAATAGCGATGGCGAAATGCAGGTCCAAGGCCGAGCTTATCATTGCGGTGGATGACACCGATTGTCCGGGCGATGGTGGCACCGGGCGTGTCGCACGAGCAATAGCTGACCGTTTGGCGGAACGCTGCGCTGTCTGGGGTGTTACCAGGCACCAGTTTATAATCCTGCCCGAGATAAATTACACCGCAAAGAACAGCGGTAATGTCGTGCATGTTATGGCGATGCCCGATGATCTGGACACGCTTTCAACGGAGCTGCGGAGGTGGTTGGATGAGTTAGCTGTTGAAGGGTCCGAGCCGGGTTTGTGCGTGGCGCGGACGGAGGCGCTAGTGGGTTGCGAACTGGGGCGAGCCGCCCAGCAGCGGTTTGTGAGGAGGGAGGAGGTGCGTGCGGCTGCCGAGGCCTGCGGCGTGATGCTGGAGGCAGTACGCGAGGATGTCGGCGGCATAGTCGGCGCATTCTGTGGCGCGTGTCTGGCCGCGCAGGGCAATGACGGTCGCTTTGTGCAACACGGGAGGATACGAGAATTTCGCGGCGAACTCACAGTGGCTGAGATGCTTGCCGCAGGTGTGGACGAGGTACGTGCGGGGACAGGTGAGCGTCTGACGGAGGGGAAGGTGGTCGCACAACGGCTTCGTCCGGCACTGGCGGACGGCAGATGTGTGCTGTACTGCAGCCAGCTTGCTGACGGCAACTACGTTCCGGTGAAGGGCCGGCCGGAGCAGGGGAAAGTGACTGAGGCGCTTTGATGCTGCAAGAGAGACTGTCAGAGACGATCAGTGGTACCACCATTAGGGCGGTAGCCGGCGAGGCGGTTGTGCTGCTGGGTTTCTCGGTGGCGCTGGCGGTGACTGCGGGGCTCGTCAAGACACCGATGGGCGTGCCGGGCCACTCGGCGGTATTCTGGGTGCCGGTGCTGGTACTGGCCGGATGCCGGCGCATGCCGGGCTTTGTTGTGGCGACCGCGCTGTGTGGCGGCGCGATGGCCGCAGGTATCGGCGGCTTCAGGGCAATGGAATTCGCCGGCGTGCTGGCCTCGGCAGGGGTGGTTGAGGCATTCGGGTTGGGGCGGAGAGAGCGTCCGGCGGGAGTGCTGATTGTACTGGCCGGAGGTCTGGGCCATGCCACCAAGCTGTCGGTCAAGGTGCTGGCGCTGGCTGTAGCAGGCGTGCCGCTGAATCACGCGGGGCTGCCGCTCCTGCCGACGCTGGGACTGTACGTCTCGTTCGGAATTATCGGGGGGCTGCTGGCGTGGGGTGCGCGGAGTGGTTGGGAATACTTGTGTCGAAGCGAAGTCAACTCACCAAAGGAGAAGCGACAATGAAAAGGGCAACTGGCTTCACGCTCATTGAATTGCTCGTCGTGATCGCGATTATCGCCATCCTGGCGGCGATCCTGTTTCCGGTGTTCGCGCGGGCGCGGGAGAAGGCACGACAGACGGCGTGCCTGTCGGGTATCAAGCAACTCAGCCTCGGGGTGCTGATGTATGCGCAGGACTACGACGGGCGCTTGCTACCGTCGCGAGACAAGACAAATAACCTCATCTGGCCAGCTTACCTGCAGCCGTACGTGAAGAACACACAGGTGTTTGTCTGTCCGTCCGTGGCGGATGAAAGTGTGTATGGTGAGACTTGGAACGACCGAGGCCGCCTCTCTATCGGCCTCAACCGTGACATGGAAGATCGCGATACGAACGTCGCCTACAGCCTGGCGGAGTATGCGTATCCGGCCGAGACCATCCAGCTTGCGGATTCTGTGCCCAATGATGTGGGGTCGGGTGGCCGGGGGTTCCAGGTGATGGCCGACCGGGATCCCAATACGCAGTCCGGCATCGGGATGCGGCATAATGAGGGGACGAATGTCGGGTTGCTCGACGGGCACGCGAAGTGGTACAAGTCAGCGCGGATATGGCAGATGGACAACGGCGCGGGGCTGCGCTGGACGCCATAGCCGCAGATTGCCAACATCCGGGATGAATCAATACGCCACCTATCATACACGGGTGGCGTATTGTATTGCCCCGCGAGAGACGCGCGTTCATGCCGTACTCAGCGGCTTGCATAGATGTCGCTGTAGACTTCACCACCGCCGCCGGGATTGCCGGTGAGGTTAGCCTCAGAGCCGCAGATTTGGTCAGATTGCGAGGGCAGCCACATCACTGCTGGAGCCCGGCCAAGCGCTATCGCTGGGATAGTGATCAACAGCGCTATTGACATGTAATCTGACCGCCAGGTCAGCTCTCAGGCTCGCGCCCAATACAACAGTCGTGTGGATGATGCCAGCGAGGCATGTTGGCAATGCCGCGCGGGCCGCCGCTCATTATGCTCCATGGCTTTCCCCGGGTTGAGTGATCGCCGTTATCAATGAGCAGGCGCCATCGGCTCAGTCTGGATGGGGCTGGCTTGCAGATGCTCGACGAAGCCTTTGGCGGCGTTGACGAGAATATCTTCGGATTCCGGAGCGAATTTGCTGGTAGTGATCTCGTAGCCGCCCTCCGGATAGGAAGCGGCATCCGGGAAGTAGCCACCGCCCCAGTGAGTGTAGCCGTTGGTCCAAACGCGCATATCGGCCAGTTCGCGCTTGATGCGAAGGCCGATAGCCGATAGTATCTCGCCCTGGCTGCCGATGATATATACGTCGCCTATGCGCCAGGCACCGGAGTGCCACGGCGTCTCCCATAACTGGGTGGGATCATCTTTCGAAGGCAGCCGCAGCAGCTCCACCATGCCGCCCAGGGTCACCGGCGTTTTGAGCGCCTCTTCCAGTTCGGTAGGGCGATCGGCGGGCACGGGCTGTGGCGGCACTGCCAAGCCAGCCAGTACGGCCCGGCCCAGCTCATAGCCCATGGCTGCTTTGGTGCCCCGCTCATCCAACAGCACCACCCCGAAGCCGCTATAGGGCTGATTCTCACGCGGCTTCACCGCGCGCGGCTTGATGTCACCGGCGCAGCCCTGCAAAAACATCGGCATCGCCCCGGGGTACGCGGCAGCGACCCAGTCTCTGGCGTAGCCGGGGAAATCAGTGCCGATGAGATAGAGCAGAGGACCGCTGGCAGTGGTAGGATGACAGGCATAGCCGAATATGATAGCGCGGACCTGACCGTCGGCACCGAGCACCCGCAGTATCGGTACATCGAGGTCTATCTGCTTGCGGGGATCGGGACGGAAGCGGGCCACACCTGCATCATCCCGCTGGCGGCGGTTGACACCCATGGTGCAGGAACTGACGGTATAGTCCAGCACGGCCGGCTGCAAATCGGCCACTGCCTGCTCAAAAAGCGGCTGCGTGCGCTCGGTGAACAGCTTGTAGTATTCCTCGTTCTTCGCGTGGGCCTCGACACTGCCCAAGTGAGGCCCGTAGTGGTTGTGTGACGAATTCACCATCACATGCTGCTCGGGGATACCGGTCGCCGCGGCCGCCGCACGCAACTGCTGAAGCTGCCGATAGTTGAGCGCGCATAAGTCCACTGCCACAAAAGCAACCCGCGTCTGCTCGTTGTCAAAGACTATGCACTGCGCAACTATGTTTTTCTCGGTCCCCTCTGAAGGCTTGTTGCGGCCGCCAAAACCGCGCATCCATACCGGACCTTCGGGCGTTATGTCGGCGCTGGCGATGCCGACGCGCAACGGCCCGGGCTGATCCGCCTGGGCGTATAGAGCATTGATACTCAGGCACATGCTCAGCACCAGTAAGCTTACTATTAACGCTGACTTACTCATTGTTACCAAGACCTTTCCGTGGTGCGATTATTGCCGATACTACCGCTGTTGACTGAGACGGTACGTCGCGAGTTTGCGAGAACCCGCGTGGACCTAATATTACTCGATTATCTGTGTGTGCGCCATGCCCTGAGCGTCAAGTCCGCCCCGAAGGGCCGGCTATGCTTCTAGTTTTCTTGCACTCGAAAACTGAGACGGACCACAAGTACACGAGTTCATCGTGCAGGTCGTGCCTGGGCTGATTCAGCTCGATGTGTTCCCGGATCCTCGGTAGCTAATGCGAATGAAAAACGGCCTTGGTGATCACCATCCAGTAAGCGCATCTCGGTAGTTCAATGCCATAGCATAATTCGCTACCGAACTGCGGAATCCTCTATCGCAGGCGAATTGTCGGCTCCTGCGACGGTGGGGGTATCTACTCCGACGGCGGGGTCATGCCGGCAACTGAAGGCGATGGCACTATTGGCGTAGCACACGCCTTTGGCGTGGGTGCCGAGGCCCGTCTAGCGTTTGGAGACGTAGAAGTCGGGCCAGTTGGCGGAATCCACCACGCCGGCCGACAACCACTTGGCGTGGCCATCGCAGAAACTGTAATTGGCTCCATCGTTGTGCCGTCGCCAGGCTACCCGGTCGCGAAAGTTCGGCCCGGTAGGGTCCTCGGGGGATGGGTGGTCCTGGTCAGGCCGGTAAAGGAAATGGGTGCCCAGCTTCGTCTCACCGGCCATGAAGGTCTGGGACGGGTTGGTGATCTCGGCCAACACCAGGGCGCAGGTGCTCGTCCACTGGGGATCGCCGAGGTAGTATCCGTTGTAGCCGTAGCTGAGGCCGGTGGACTGTGTCCGTCCATCGGGATCGCTGGGGCAGGTGCGCATCTGTTGGTTCTTGACGTATGGCTCGAGTACCGCATACCACCGCGGGCCCCAAGAATGGTCGGGGGGCACGCCGATGAGCTGGGAGTAGGATGGCACTGCCTCATCGTGATCCTGGGCGTACATGTGCCAGGCCAGGGCCCATTGCTTCTGATTGTTTAGACAGGAGGTCTGTCGGGCCTTCTCCCGCGCCCGGGCAAAGACCGGGAAAAGAATAGCAGCCAGAATCGCGATGATCGCAATGACCACCAGCAACTCGATCAGCGTGAAGCCGCCGACTGTGCGTTTCATGTGAGCACACTCCTCTATAGACAGGGATAATTAGGGAAAACTGAAGGACTTGTCGTCGCCTGATAGACTGTGCTATGTGTCTTATCATTCCTGCAAGGATAGTGTAATGTCAAGGAAAAAGTTGGGTGCGGAGGGCGGAGTCACGGAAGGATGCGGGGCAACGCGTCAGAAGAGGCCCTCGTAGGCAAAGGCAAACGGTGCTGGACGCAATGAGGAGAGGGGGTTCAGGGAGCAAGCGTCTTCTTCGAGCGCGTGGTCTGGAGTGTTACGTTCGGGATTTCAGCGGCGATGAAGGCGCGGGCGGGTTGTTCACCATTCCAGCGCAAAGACGTGCCCGTCCAAGGTGCCGATGATCGCCAGGTCGTCCTCGACCGTCATGGCACCGGGGCCATAGAGCCACCCCTGGGGGCCGATCGAAGCCCGGTACACCCACTTCGCCGCGCCGGTCGCGGAATCCACACAGCACACACTGTTGCCGTCACGCACAATCAATTCACCGACCCCAGCGACTCCCGCGTACATGCCCACCCCGGTGGTCGCAGTCCACTGCACCGCGCCGTCCTCCACCGACAGGCACTGCACTCCCGCACCGCGCTTCTCGGCGTAGTAGGCGTACACCTTGTCCTGGCGCAGGCTAGCGGCCAGGCGGCTCGGGAATCCCCCTGTGCGGCACGACCACTGCGGTTCTCCGCTCTGTGCATCGAAGGCCAGCAGGTTGTTTTCTTCCTTGCTGGCCGGCCGCTTCCGCACGATCACATTCGTGCCAGCCACCAGCGGCGTCCAGTACGAAGCCGTGTAATAGCGGTCCTCGGGTGCCGATAGCTGGCGGCTCCATAGTTCCCGGCCTGTGGCTGCGTCGAGTGCGCGCAAGTAGCCATCCATCGCGCCGAAGAACACCATGTCTTCGGTAGCGGCTGGTTCCATCAGGATCGGCAGGCTGACCTTGTACTTCCAAAGCATCCTGCCGTCGCGCGTATCGAGGCAATGGAGCGTGCGCTCTCCTGCAGGTACGTACAGCCGGCCGCTGCTGGCCGGCACTCCCGCCACAATTGCGCCATCGAGCGTCGTTTCCCACAGAAGGCTCCCGGTCGCGGCATCACATGCGCATACGGTGCGCCCGGCCCCATAGTACACGGCGGCCCGGTCAGCGGCGATTCTGCCGAGAATCTCGCCCGTTGCCGCCTCCCGATGCCAGACCTGTTCACCGTCCGCATGGCGCAAGGCGTAGAGCCCCGCTTGGCGAGTCGGGACGATCACGAGGTCGCGCCAGTTGGCCGGAGCGCCCTGGACAGCCGAGCCGAGATTCCTGGCCCAGACTTCACGCACCTTTTCCCCGGCTACCCGGAACGTCCGGTGCGCCCAGACGATGGCCCCGTTGTCGCCCGTGAACTGAACCGCCACCATGTAGCGGCCAGGCGTCGTGGGCACGGGCAGCTCCGCTTCCCACTTACCGTCCTGTGTGGTGAGCGGTGTCCATTTCTGAAAACTCGGGATCTGATACTGGAGGTTGCCGGGCACCGCTGGCTGCACCTGGCCCGCCAGTCTCAAAGTGCCGCTTACCACAGCCTCGCTTGCAGGTTCGGAGATGTGCAGGTCGGGGCCAGCGGGGGGTGGCTCGAGGGTCTGCTCTGGCCCGAGTGTGCCGGCCGGCTGTGCGAAATCGCGGGTCCGCATGACAATCCTGTCGCGCGCGACGCTCACCACCCGATAGCTGCCGGCCTTGGGGTTGCCGCCATACAGCGCTCCGGTCACCACCATCGGCACGCCACCCCATTTCCCGATTTTCTCGCCGTGCGCGTGGCCGCGGAATATCACCGGGAACCGGAACTCCTGGAGCATCTCAACAACCTGGTAAGTATCCTCGCCAGTCATGTACGCATGCATGAAGACCAGTACCTGCTTGTCCCGGTCCACCTCCTCCAGGTCTTCGTGCAGCCATGCCAGATCCATCGGATTGAGGCGTATGCAACCGCACATGGCCGAATTATTGAGGAATATGAGGTGCGCATCGTCTAGGTCGAAGGAATACCTGGTCCCGTGGCGCCCGATCAGCGCCGGCCCCAACGGGTCGAAGAACTCGGCGAGGTCCTGCCTGCCTATCCCCGCGTAGTCAATGTCATGGTTCCCCACGATGGTGTAGATGGGTATGGCGGCAGAGACGAGCGGCTGCATCAACTTCGAGTACAGACGCAGCAGTGGCGTCCACCCCACGTCGCCCGTGTCGCCGCAGTTGACCACGAAGGCCGGCCTCGGCTCCATCGCCAGACACTCACCGACGAACTGCTGCAGCCGCTGCTGGTTGTGCATCGGCAGCATCTGTTCTTCGGTCAGGGGCATTCCGATGTTGAAGCCGTAGCCGGGGATATGGGGATCGGTGAGGATGACGAAGGTGAACTCATCTGCCTCTGCGGCGGGTGTCCACGCACCCACGCTCACCGCAACGAGCACCAACACCACGAAGACTCCTGCCTGCCGCCGCCCAACCTGCATCGGTCTCCTCTGGTAACGGGGCATGCCTCAACAGCTCCTTCCTTGGACATCATAAGCCGCAGTCATATCGTCCTGACTGCCATCGCCGCGTCATGTGTCGCTTTCGAGAGTCTTTTTTGAGCGGGTGGTCTGGAGTGGCACGTCGGGGGTCTCAGCGGCGATGAAGGCACGGGCGAGCGCGATGTCCTCCTGGGCCTCCTCAGGACTCATGCAGCCGATGCAGACCGTGTGGCGAGGGTCGAGGTGCTGGTATGCAAAGCCGAGGCCCGTCGGAGGATTGATGCGCCCCGCCGCCAGCGGCTTGATGGCGATGACCGTCTTCGGGGTGTTGTTGATGACGCGCTGCATCCAGTCAGTCTCGACTGCGCAGAGGAAGCCGACGGGATTGAAAGGCTGAACGTATGTCTCCATGTCATAGCCGGCAGCGTCGCTGACGGTGATGACCTCGGGGCGGTGGGTTGACCAGCCCGGGATCATGCCCAGTTCGCGGATGAGTGCAGATATCTCCTCGGCGCCGGCGATGGTCTGTTCCGCAATGTTGAGGTGGCTATCGGTGTAGGAAGTGTGGGGCATACAGACTGCCGCCCCGACGTCGGCTGCCTCGCGGATGCCCTCCTTGAGTTCGTCGAGTGTCGCGCCACCCGGTGTGGCTATCCAGTGCATCTTGTGGCCGAGCTTCTCCAGGCGCTCAAGTGCGAGGGGCATCAACGGCTCGCGCTGCATCGAGACCGTGGCATTGATACCCTCTTCAGCCATCGCGTGCATGACCTCGACGATGCGTTCGAGGGTGAAGTAGCGTCTCAGCCACGTACTGCGCGCTGCAGACAGGTGTGAGTAACCGAAGAATGAATTGGTGCCGCAGAGCAGGCGGGATACTTCCAGATCGCCTATCCGTGTCATCGGGAACTTCGGTTCAGCTGCGGTCACTGTTGTCCGGCCTCCGTGGAAGGGAATTGAGTGTCATTATCACTGGCGCCAATCGAAAAGCACACCAAGGGTGTCCCGCCGGTCTTCGTAGATCTTGCGATACGCCTCGATGGCGTTGCCTGGGTCGAGCCGGTGGGTGATGAGGTCGCCGACGCGCATTTGTCCGCGCTGCACGTAGTCGAGGAATAGTTGTGCCTGGCGGATCGGGGTCCAGTACTCGTACTGTGGCGGAAGTGTCGAGCTGCGCGTGCCGATGAGCTTGAGTTGGCGGTTGAGTATGTCATCGGTGAGGTTCTGGCGGGAGGGATGGGGGCTGTCGCCCAACAGGATGACCTTGCCGAAGTCACGGGCGAGCGGCAAGGCCATCGGCAAGACGCTAAAGTGACCGGTCACGTCATAGACGACATCCACGAGCCGGCCTTCGGTATGCTCGAGCACAAAGTCTTTAGCGTCGGCAGCGCTGCCGTAGAAGGCCGCAGTAGCGCCGTGGTCGAGGGCGACATCGAGCCGCGTCTGGATCGGGTCCACGACAAGTACCTGCTGGAGGCCGAGCGCCCGGAGGTACTGGGTTACCAACTGGCCCAGCGGCCCGAGGCCGATGATGAGAGCCGTATCGCCCATCACGTGCTCACAATGCCGCACACCGGTCTGGGTGATGACGCCCAGGACTGCCCAGGCGGCCTCTTCGTCACTCACCGCGTCCGGGATCGGCCGCGACCAGACCTTAGTGGCGGAGATGTTCGCGAACTGGCGGTGCGGGACGGTGACGCAAATGCGGTCGCCTTCCTGCAGTCCGGTGGCACCGTCGCCGGTGTTGATGACGCTGCCTACGGTGCAATATCCGGGGTAGAGAGGGTATGCGCCGAAGCCACTCCAGTGGGTGTCGGCGTCCCAACTGCCCCGGTAGCAAATGAGCTCCGTGCCGGTGCTGACGAGGTTGACCAAGGTCCGGATAGTGACCTCGCCGGGGCCGGGCTCGCCGAGCTCTTCCTCAACTATCTCGACCTGCTCAGGGCCGGTGAATACGAGCACGCTCGATTTCATGGTCAGAAGCATCTCCTGCTAGCGGCGGACCCGATGGGTGCTCGGCCACTACTTGGTTTCGACGGGTGGGGTCGGGTAGGTCCGGTAGTCATGATAGTACGGCGCCGCGGCGGTAGCCCACCTTTCAATGTCGGCGAAGTCCACCTCGGCGACTGCGACACCTGCTCCGATATCCACCTCGGCGAGGATTTCGCCCCACGGAGCGATGATACAGGAGCCGCCGACGGGCCTGATGATCCCGTCACGATCGTAGCTGCCGCCGTGGTTGGCGGTCATGAGGAATATGCCGTTCTCGATGGCGCGGGTGACCGACTGGCCGCGGTAATTGACCCGTGCGTTATATCCCCAATCCTCGCACAGGTCGGTGGTGATCCATGCCGTGGAATGAACGAGCAGGCGAGCGCCATTGTCCACCAGCGCGCGAACGTATTCGGGGAACATGTAATCGTAGCAGATGGTGATGCCGGCGGTGACGAAACCCATGTCAACGACGAGGCCGCGCTCCCCGCGCACGAACGTCTCAGCCTCGCCCATGTAGAGGAAGCGCTTGCGGTACTTGGCGATGAGGGAACCGTCAGGGGCGAAGATGAGTGATGTATTGGAGAGGCCGTCGTCCACTTTCTCGGCGACCGCTGCGACGACCCACATGTCGTGACGGGCGGCAGCGCTTCCGAGAGCATCGCTGCAAGGCCCGGGGACGGCTTCGGCATAATCACCGGCGAGAGCGAGATCACCTGAGCCGGTCGAGAAGCATTCAGGCAGTACGGCGAGGTCGGCTCCGGCAGCGGCGGCCCCATCGAGTAAGTCAAGGGCGTGGGCGGTGTTGGCCGCCACATCACCGACGATGCAGTCGGTTTGCAGGACGGCTAGCTTTGCCATTGTGGGTTTCTCCCCTGGTAGCGCAACAACATACGGCCGACGGTTAGAGGCCTGCGATTTTGGCGTCGGGAGGGCCTGTCACCTGACCGGTCGTAAAATCCGCAAAGACGGAATTGTACACGGTGATCTGCTCTCCGGGGCCGAAGTCATAAATGTACAGCATCCTGCGACCGTCGCCATTTACATCAGGGAAGTCTTTCTCATCTGCGGGCCGGTCAAGGTAGATGTTGCCGCTCCTGGTTGCCGTTCTTTCCGTCTTGATAACCCGATAGCCGGCCTTGAAATCCTCGCCGGTGACAAGGGCTCCATCGTAATATCCGTAGGGCTCAGCCCCGCCGCTGGGCGGCAATACGGGTGGTAGCTCGCAGACAACAGGTTCCGTACCCTCGCCGAATGTCTCGATAGCCGAGCGGTAGATCAGTGCGTCATGATCCAGCTTTACGACATTACCCTCCGCGCTGACGTTGGCGATATGGTAGGCCGTCCGGTGCGGGCCATTGCGCAGGTAGATGAGGCTTCCCTCGAGTACATCGCCGGCGGGGAGAGTGCCGGTGATGGTCACGGTCCGCTCCGGCAAGTTGACGGCGACTAGTTCACCGGTAAAGCGCGGGACGGCTTCAGTGATGCCCTGTCCGCCCTTTACCAGCCTGCGGCCATTGACCAGGTGCATGACACGGAGCCGGCCGCCCTGCTCTGAGATATACCCGAAGCTGCCGGTAAACTCGATGTCGCCGCACTTGAGCTCTGCGTCCGGGTCCGAAGTGTAGATGAATGTGTCCACCTGGCCGCCGGATAGCGTTACGCGCACGGCTACAGGCTCGAATTCGCCTGCTACGTCGCCCTGGATGGGGAGACGCTCTGCAGTCTCGATGAACGGCTGCGTGAGGTAAGGCTGCCAGAGGGCGATGAACTCGCTGGCACCGTCGGGGAGTTCATCTTCGGCGAAGAGGAAGCGATGCGGCGGCACGTCGGTCTTGCCATAGCGGGCGGTGTAGTAGCTGCGGTCAGGCTGGGCAAGGAGGTCGAGGCGCATCCGCAGGTCGTCTCGGCCCTGGAATTGCCAGTCCGCCCAGACATCAGCGTCGGACTGTGCGGTCTGTGGCTCGAGGATGTTGTTGGTCAGCCGGCGGCCCATTGACTTGACGGGCCAGGGCTCCGAACTCTTTGCCCCAAATTGGAGGTTGGTGCTGAAGCCGTCGTGAGGCGGGCCGTGGAAGCAATACGTGCGCTGCGTGCCCCCCGCCATCCGCAGAACGTCAAACAGGTACACATTGTTACCCGGGGCGTCGGCCAGGCAGACGGCGCGCCGATAGACGCGGTTGGGGAACCCGCTTGGGGCTGCAGAGACGTCGGCGAACGAGGCCTCGGGAGCCCCCGCAAACAGCTCGAGAGTTCCCTTGCCGATGGCACCACTGTACTGCACATCGCGGTCTATCATGCCGGTATTGTGGTGTACGGTTGATCCCGTCGCGCCGAGCGGGTGTGCCCAGCACGGATAGCCCAGCTCCGGAGTAACGTCTTCGCCATGGGCGAACATCTCGATGTTCAGGTTGTCACTGTGATGGTGTCCGTGTCCGTAGCCGTAACGCATAGCGACGCCGGCGCGTTGATTGAGGTCCGTCGCGTGCGACCTCGATTCCAGCAGCGCCCATCCGGCGCCGTCTATGACCCGGCTCTCAAACGGTGGCTCAGGACCGACCTTATTCACCTGCGCCTCGACCTGTGGCCATACATCGGGCTCGAAAAGCGTGGGAGCCTTGAAGCCGCCCCGGTAAATGGCTCGCGCGATGCGGTCGGTAGGCCAGTGGCGGTATGCACGGCAATACTGCGTGATGTGGGAGGCGGGGAGGCCCTGGGCAAATCTGGCTCCGCGGCCGGCTCCGGAGTCGCCATAGCTGGGACCGAACTGGCCCGCGACCAGCAGGTCTATCCAGGTGTCATATTCCGCCCGCAGCTTGGGATACAGCTTCTCGTCATAGAGGTTCGTCCGCGCTTTGTACTTCTCCGAGTGCACCCGCGAGAGCACTTCGGCCATATCCGACTTGCTGTTCATATAGCCAATCGCGTAACCAAGGCCCGATACCAGTGTCGGTCCCTCGCGGGTGAGGGCGTTGACGTACATTGCATCGTCGAAGCCGCCCTTCTCAAGGCCGCTGTTATGGGCGTGGGTGAAGAGTTCCTCCAGCCAGCGGTCACTGACGGCACCCATATTTGCGCAGAGCACGTACTCGGCCATATCCTGCTCCCGAGAGCCCTGGCTGCCGCCGGTTAACTCTCGCCGAATCCAGTCCCATCCGAACACCTGCACAAGGCACGTATCAAGAAGAGCCTTCACATCATCGGGCGAATTAATCGTGGGGTCCTTGGCATGGAGGAACTCAACGAGCTTAGTGTCCTTCTCAATGTAGTCGAAGATAGCGTCATAGGCTTGTAGGGCCGGCACGCAGAGGTTGTTGCGCTCCCAGTTGCCGTCCACGAGTGCGCGTCCGGTCCTGCCGAGGTAGGCGGGTCGGGCCTGCTGCCAGCGGTAGTTCAGGCCCGGATAGACATAGGCTAGCCGCCCGAGCAGAATACCCGCTCCGTGCGCCGCCTCCTCGTCGCCCAAAAGAAGATAGCGCAATGCCAGTTGGCGTATCTTCTGGCCGTTCTGCCACACGTTGTGGTGGGCATAATTGGCGACCCAGGCATGGGCATCTTCATGGCCGGTACCCGGATCATAGCCCCACCCATCGTCGGGATAATCGCCGCTGGTGAAGTCGTCGTTAGCGTAATCATTTGTCGGGTAGAGCTCGCCGCATACCGGGCATTTGCACCTCCACGGATAAGCATAGCTCCTGCCCCACGGATAAAAGCCGCTCTTCTTGAATATCTCCGTCCCACACTTGGGGCACGGCCAGTTGCTGTAGCAGTCACGCGGCACGCTCCAGGATGGGAATGCCTTCCACAGCTCCTCGTCGCTGAGCCGATCAAAGAAGCTCTCTGCTGCGATCCCCTTCATCAGGTCCGGGTACTTCTCCAGGTTCTCCCTGGCGACGGCGACGACTTCGTCGGTATAATACGAACGCCCCTGCTTGCGGGCGTCAGGCACTAGCTCCGGGACGCGCTTGAGCTGCGCGTCAAGATCCTCGCGGTATGTCTTGACAGTAAGTGGCACGGTTATCTTGTCGGCGCCGGCAGGAGTGAGCACAATCTGGGCATCCTTGAAACCCCGGTCGGCCCGGAAATAGAGCCTGGTGAACTCGCGTTGGCCGGGTCTGGTCTTGTCCAGGAGTGTTACACCCTCGGGCGCTACAACCGCAATCTCATTGTCAGGGCTGAGCGGCAACTGCACCCAGAACATCTGCTCCATGACGGGCACTGCCACTGGGCCGATGCACGCCTCCTCGCACGGTGCCCAGGGATTTGGCAGGTCGGCGGCGGCAGCCAGTGCTATGATCCCAAAAAGACACATACATGACATGAGCACAATAAGCATCCGCATTTCGGGTCATCCTCTCTGCGATTTGTTTCTGCAGTGGGGCTTCTACACTACTCAGTCTGCCAGGTCTGCACAAACGGCAGCCAGACCCGCATTCCAGTCTCGTCGCGATTCGCCCACGCATAGTACGGGATGGCAGTGGCCATCACCGGCTCCCATTGCGTGTCCGGGCGCGTGCCGAGGTCGGCGTACAATGCCCCATCGGCAGGCCCAGCCACCGGGCGCAGACCGGGACCACTGATGACGGTCACGCCGCCGAGCAGCTCGGGCTTGTGTTCCGCATGCCACTCCGCCGTGCACAGCTTGCCGCCATCCAGGCGCAAGTCGGGCATGGCGACTGTCGGGTTATCTGCGCCCTCGAAGCAGTACACAATCGGCCCCCGTTGAATGGCGATACAACCACGGTTCTCCGGCACGTAAGGGTGACTCTCGATGAAGCGGATCTCCGTCGGCAAAGTCATCTCGACGACATCTCCCGGCTGCCACGTGCGCTCCAGTTGCAGGTAGCTGCCGGGCTCGGGCGTTACACTCGCCGCCTCGCCATTGATGGTAGCAGTTGCTCCCTGCGCCCAGGACGGTATTCGCAACATCAGGCTGAAACCAGCCTCGACGCCGGAGTTGACGACTACCCGGATAGCTCCTTGCCAGGGGTAAGTAGTGGCAACTTCCAGCTCGACCGGAGTGCCATCCTTCAGCACCAGCTTTACCTGGCAAGCGTCGTAGAAATGCATCCAGATGCCCTCGGCGCTGGTGCTGAAGAGATGCCCCGGAATTGCCGCGATGGTGCGTTCGACATTCGGCGGGCAGCAAGTGCAAGGCCACCATTCTTGGCGCATCCAGCCGCCCTCGGCGC
Organism: uncultured Armatimonadia bacterium; assembly: GCA_964498775.1. Taxonomy (GTDB): domain Bacteria; phylum Armatimonadota; class Zipacnadia; order Zipacnadales; family UBA11051; genus UBA11051. Next base: position 4,339 of record CAZCJS010000024.1, on the reverse strand, counting down.
CGGGGTGAGTGCTCCCTGCGAGACTCTCCTGCTCATCCCAGCTCGTGTTAGCGGCCAGGGGGTTGCTGTAGAAGTACTCGCTGCCGGAAAGCGATACGCCGGACAGAAAACCGTTGTAGATGATGGTCTCCATGACCTCGGCGAAGCGAGCCTCTCCGGTAGCCAACAGCATCCGCCAGCCCCACATGAAGTGGGCAATCTGGGCGCAGGTCTCGGCATAGGCCCGCAAGTTGGGTAGTTCATACGGCTCGCCGAACTCCTCCTCGCGATAGTGCGCTCCGACACCGCCGGTGAGGTAGATCTTGCCATTGACGAGGTCTTCCCAGAGATGCTTGAGGTTGGTAAGCATCATCTCATCGCCGGTCTCGGCGTAGTAGTCGGCGCCCCCGCAGCATAAATAGCCGGAACGCACACAATGGCCGACGAGGCTGCTGCGTGTAGCGATCGGGGCAAAGCCGAACGATGCCTGCGGACGGGCGAGCAGAGAGCCCGCCAAGTCCAGGTACTCCTGCCGGCCGGTAGCGCGGTATAGCTCAATAAGCGCCATCTCAATCTCGGGGTGACCGTCGGTGTCAGTCCGCCCGCCCGGCCCGAACTCAGAGACCAGCAGGTCAGCGAAACGGCAAACGACATGTAGGAGCTTCTCATTCCCGTCGGCGCGATAGCGAGCGACTGCGGCTTGCATGAGATGACCGGCGCAATAGAGCTCATGAGAGTGGCCCGCGTCAATGGAGTCGAAGCGCTCTGCGGCCAATTCGCCGACAAACCAGGTATTGAGATACCCGTCCGGCTCCTGAGCAGCAGCGATCTCGGCGGTGATATCATCCACGCTCCGGCGGAGTTGCGGCAGGTCACGGGATTCGAGGGCAAGGGCGGCGGCTTCGAGCCACTTATAGAGGTCAGAGTCGGTAAAACGCGGGCCAAGTCGCTCGGCCTGCTTGCTGCCGGTCAGTCGCCGGAAGTTGTCCACGACACCGTGCTCCTCCAGCAACTCCAGCAGCCGCGGGATACTTGTCTTGACGTTTGCTTCCATCCGCGGCCGCCAGAAGCCTTGCTCCATCTTCACATCGGCAACAGGCACCGAGATCAGTCGCGCATAAGGGCTGTTAGTGGTGTCAACGACGCCTGCAGGCCCTGAAGTGTATTGGCTCATCAGTGGTCATCCCATGGAATGCCGAGGCTGAAGCGCCGGCCCCGAGAGTATCCGTTTGCCTGTATCTGTGTCAGCTCAGAGTTCGTCGCAGGGTGGGGCATTTCCTCCTGAGAACAATGGATTTGGGCGGAAAGCTAAACGATAGAGCCGATTCCACCAATGGGAAAAACGACCGGGCGCGGCCTTGAGAGACCGCGCCCGGATTGCGACTGGTGACGGGATGCGTCTGTCAGAAAGTGACTTCACCCAGATCGAACGTTCCCGTCTTTGAAACGCCGTCTTCAATGTAGCTCGCGGTGATCACGACGTGAGCGGACGTCATGTCCACCGGCTTTCTATAAACAATCGTGTAGCTCTGCCTGATGAGGTCGAGGATTCCCAGTTCATTTAGATCAACGCGTTCTCTGAATAGAAGCTCAGTCCACTTGCCACCAGTTCCCTCGTGAGTTCGGCTCTCTGGAGGGCCGCCATCGGCCAGTTCGCGGATATCCCAGCCCTGCTCAGGGATGACAACACTGGGCGTTACTTCGGCGCCCGGCGCGTTGGCTGCATCTGCTTCCGCTTCCGTCCAGTTTGCCGAATAATCAGGGCTGACGGCGTGGATGATGCCCCAGCCACGGAAAGCTGCCAATACCTCAGAGCCCATCCAGGGGCAGAAGGGCTCGCCATCCGGACGGGGGTAGTTTTGATCGGGGTCGGGTGGCGGGACGTCACGCTGATGAGCGCCAACGTCAATAATGGTGATAAAGTGGCGAGCTCCCACCTCCGGCCAATTAATCGTGGCCTTGGCCTCCATGAGAGCCTTCAGCGGGTTCTCGGGCCAATCACCGCCACCGATGGCTACCAAGCCGTCCAACCACGTGTTCAGGTCATTCAGGTCTTGGCTCGGTTGTACCAGAGTCCTCTCCCCTTCGGTCAGACCCGGAGGAAAGGAGAAGTCCCATGTGTTGATGCCGTCGGATGGGGTTCCATCTCCAAATTCCATTCCCGACCAGTAAACCTTCTCAAAGTCCGTGAACTCAGACGCGAACTCCACAATACTCTCTTTGACGCCATCAATCGCATTGCCCATGGAACCTGTGGTGTCGAAGATGAAGCATATTGAAACCCCGCCATCGCGGGCTGGTATGGCATCTAAGACAACTGTCTTGTCTCCGTTCAGCGTCACCTCGAAGTTCGTCGCACTCAGCCCGTAGGGCAGCAGATCTACCCCCGAAGTGGTACTGATGGTGCTGCTACCCGTGTCGCTGCCGCCGCCACCGCCGTCAGGTGAGGGCAGGGTCGGCGACAGTCCACCGGAGCATCCGCAGACCATGATGATCAGCATCGCAAGTACAACGCTTAGCACAGGTAACTGTCTTCTCATCTTTTATCCTCTCCTATTCCCTCTTAAAATGTCGAGTCTAACCGCACGCCGAAGCACGCAGCGTTGTCTGGGGTTGCCAGTAATGAAGTGGCACCGGTAGGGCCAAAGGCATTGGAGGTGAACACTGTCAGCCACGTGGGGCGGGTGTCGGAAACGAGATACGAAGCACTGATACCCCATACTAGGTCTTTCTCAACCCTGTTGGTGTTCTCGTTGACCGTGTTTCTCCCGCAGATGATCGCCGTAACGTCTGCGCTGAGCTGTAACCGCGGATTCACTGGCTTCCGCAAGCCCACGCCGATCCCCACAACCGTTCCGAAGCCCTTGACAACCTGATTGTTGGTGGCAACGGACGAGCTGCGCCACTTAGCCATCTTCGGGTTGATGATCAACGTAGAGTCGTCATAAAGTCGCTCCATGACTATGCCCAAGGTGGGGATAACGTCACCCCAATAGGCGCTGACCCCTGATGCCGTATTGGTGCCGGTGGGATCCGAGAGTGCAAACTCCAAACCCGGATTGATCGCAACCGTCCAGTCACCCTCTGACACCTGCTGCTTAAGGTCTACAGCTAGCAGTCGCATTTTGGATGCCCGAACCACATTCGCTACAGGATCCCTCCCGCTTACGTCAATATCGAGTAAGCCTATAGAGCCTTCTAGCCTGTCGCCGACATCGTCGGTCACACCGACTGCAATCGTCTCATTGCTGGATGCCCAGAAGCGTACCTCACCCCAGGCAAGTGGGGAGCCCTCGTATGCCCGCGCCGACTTGAGGTTCGGCGTACCGTCTGTCTGCGCCGTTGCCGCCTGGGGCAATAACAGTACCAGCACGGCGCTTACAGCAAGTAACCACAGAAACGACTTCTGCTTCAGCATCTGCATCATCCTCTCCCTGACGCGCAATCACTCACATTGCTTGCGCTGGCATTGACGCGCCCCTTGGTCCGGGGCAACTTTCGCACCATTATACACTATGCCGACTATACATACAAGAAACATTCCGCCCCTGTAAAGGCTAGCGGCGGGTCAGCACGATATCTTCAAGGCGATCGGCTCGCTCACGTCACAATTGGCAAGCTCGATGGTGAGAGCGCGGGTGGACCTATCCCAGTGCCATGACGGAGCCGGGCCGATCTCGCTTGCACTGAGTAGATTCCCGTTCATCTCGATGGCCGAGGGCGGCGGTACGCAAGGCAGGACCAGACGGATCCTGCGGACAGTGACGGCTCCGTCGAAAGTCCCCTCCGCGGCGCCGATCTCGATGACAGTCTCATTGCCGGCATTCTCCTGGGTAATTCGGGTGAGGCGTCGCGCGCCCTGCTCAAATTCGTGGCTGATGCCGTCGTCTTCGTATAGCTCCAACACACTTGCTGGGCCGGGATAGACATGCAGCGTGAGCTCATCGTCCGGCTCCTGGCCGACGTAGTCCATGTCTTTGGTCATCGGTATGACTGCGCCGGCGCGTACCAGCAGCGGCCCGCCCCGGTCGTCAGGGATGTCGGCCTGGTACCACTGCCCCCCGCAGATACGCTCATCGCGCCAGAAGTCGTACCAGTCCCCGGCGGGGAGATACACGCGGTCGGTGAAGATACCGACGAGCAAACTCGGCCCCAGCATGTACTGGCGGTGCAGATCATAGGTTGCCGGATCCTCGGGGAACTCCAGCGGCATTGCCCGCAAGAAGGGCGTCCCCGTAGTGTGGGCTTCCCAGGCGCTGGAGTAGAGGTACGGGATGAGTCGGTGACGGAGGCGATCGTAGTAGATGAAGATGGGCTTCATCTCATCGCCGAGATACCAGGGATGATACCAGCAGAAAAA
>CAZCJS010000023.1:5262-24860 GCA_964498775.1 uncultured Armatimonadia bacterium | reverse complement strand
GCATCTGAAGTATATACTCACTGAGGTGGATGCCGGTACATCGGGAGAAGAGACGGGACAGATAAGTCGGGGATAGTTCCGCGATATCGGCCAACAGCTTCAGAGGCAGGTCTTCCGTGAAGTGGCGGTTGATGTGTTCAATAACACGCCTTACACCCGGATGGTGTGGGTGAGCAGACTGGTCTTGTACGGATAGCCTTTTGGTCATGTAGCCGACCATCTCCAACGCTGATAGGATAATCTCACGCCAGTGTTCACGCTTTTCGGACACCTCGCGGTGCACGCCTGCTAACAGCATCTCAGTGCGAACAGCTTCATCTGCCGACATGCTGATCTTCGGCGGTAGATCAGCAAACAGCTTTGCGGTATGGGGCCTGTCGCGGAGCACTGCCGGGTCGAAAAAGAACGTCATTTTGCCGGAGAAGCTGCCAGGAGGTATGACAAGGCGATGAACATCAAGTGGTTGAATGACTATGAGATCATTTTTCGCAAAGGCGTACTGCCTGTCGCGGACAAAATATGCTCCCTGGCCTCTATGTATTAGGTGGAGCTCATAGCCGTCGTGGTACTCTAAGTAGTAGGCGCACGAAACTCGCCCCGCAAATGTCTTGGCAAACGCCGGTGACTCGGGCGATATCTTTGTCATGGGACCTTGAATTGGCTGCTGCACCGCACTCACTCCTTAGCCGAGATTCCGGAGGGCCCGTACCCATCGCCTGCAGACTCACCATCCGCTTGCAACTAACCACAATGCAAACAATCACTATCTGTATCGTCACCTTCGCCAAAACCCAGTAGCGCGCCTGTCTAAGTCCGTGGTATTTCTTCTGCTCGGCAAACTTGCGCTCGATGGACGGACGCTCGCGGCAGCTATCCGGTCCGGTGATCCTGCCACTTAGGCAAAAGTTAGCCGTAGGCAGGACACAGGTCGCCGCAACATCGGGCGAACCATTTGGCGCCAACGCACGTCATTTATCATGGTGGATAGGTAAACTATTAGAGACGACATGGTGATGTAGGATGCGCAACATGAGCAGAGGTTTTACGCTCATCGAGTTGCTGGTGGTCATCGCCATAATCGCAATTCTGGCGGCGATGCTGTTCCCGACGTTCGCGAGAGCGCGTGAGAAGGCCCGGCAGATTAGCTGCCTGAGCAACAGCCGGCAGTTGGGAATGGCCTGGGCGATGTATGGCGGGAACAAGATGCCGCCGCACGCGCTGCTGCGACCGGACGGAACCTGGGGCGCCGGCTGGCAGGAACTGCTCCAGCCATACCTGCGCAACGAGCAGATACTGGTATGCGCCAGCGACCAGCCTACTAGTAGCCCTTGGGTGAGCTATGCCTACAACGGCTACTACCTGGTCGCCTCCGGCATGTGGGTCGCTGACTTTGCCGCGGCTCATGCCGCCGGCGGTAAACGTGAAATCACTCATCCATCCGAAACCATCGTGTTTGGTGAGTCGAGAAACAACGGCAACTTTCTGTATCTGCCCTCGCAGATGAACGATCCTGACCTCGCCCGGCTGTTCACCTTCGAGCGCCATAACGACGGGGCTAACTACACATTCGCTGACGGCCATACCAAGTGGCTGCCAGCCGGTCAATTTCCGCCCGACAATTCCACAGTGCCGCGGTACTATCACGCCCGCCGTTGAGCAGCCCGCCTCCTCTAGAGCCGCACGGCATACGGCAACTGGTGGCGGGGTAGAAGCCCCCGCCCTATAGAACTGCAAAACCAGCTCAAGGACCTCCAGAAGCAGCTTGCGGCGCTGACGACGCAATGTGAGACGTTTTCAGCGCACCATTACGGTAAACCCTTGCCAGATGGAGGCAAAACGTCACGGAGGGACACGCCCCCGCACGCGGGCGACGGATGCTGTCAAGCTCCGGCACCTGGGCCGGCTCCCATTTGACAACGGCATATGCCATAAGCACTCAAGATGGGTGTAATGCACCGACCAAAACAAACGGCATATGGTGGTAGGTGACCTTACTGCAAACGCCGGTTGCAGCCCTGATGCATCGGAAATAAAACGGCACACGACCCTTCGCCGTGTGCCGTGGCTAATCGCCGCTGTCCCTCAAGCCTACCCCAGCGTCATCTCGCGCTCGACATCTTCATCGCTGGTCAAATCCTCCAATTGGTCAAGGTTTGTGAGCACCTTGTGGTAGGCCTCGGCAAGCTGATCTACGTACTGCTCATCGTACTGGATCATGCGCGGCACGCGGATCAGGCGTTTGGAGATGCTCTCCGCGTTGGGGCAATCGCCCGGGCCTTGGCGCACGTCGCGGTCGCTGAAGGCGATCCGCGTGGGCTTACCATCGCCGTACACATCGCACTCATTCCAGAACGGCTGCAGGTGGTGGCAGTAGTATCCGCCCGGGCCACATCGGGCACCTTCGGCACTTATCGCCTCGGCGATGACGTTGTTGGGCACCTGCTCGACGATGGACTGATCGAGGATAATCCGTTGGGTGTAAGATGCGCCCACCTTCACGTCCGGGTCGTCCAGCGGGTAGTTGGAACTCACCCCGGGGATACTGACGACCGGGGGGAAGAACCGCTCCATGGCCCTGACTCCCGGCATGCGGTACTCGTCGTAGTGGCGCAGTTGGACACGGGCCATGGCGGAGGTCATCTGGTGCATGCGGTACTTGTACCCGCCCCAGGGCATCTTCAGGCGCAGGTACTCTTCATTTTGCACGAACTTCTGGTGATCGCCGTGGCCGAACATGATCGCCCGCTCGTAAATGTCGCGGTCGTTGGTGTTGAGCAGCCCGCCCTCGCCGGTCGCGAGCGGCTTTCCAGACATAATCGAGGCGGCTCCGACCTGCGCTATCGAGCCGACCTTGCGACCCTTCCAGGTGGAGGCGTGTGCGTGTGAGTAGTCCTCCAGGATGGGGATGCCGTGGCGCTCAGAGATGTCCATAAAGGCGTCCATGTCGGCGGGGTAGCCGAACATGTGCACCACGATGATGGCCTTCGTTTTGGGAGTGATGCGGGCCTCCACATCCTTCGGGCAGGGGCATAGAGTGCGCGGGTCCAAGTCGCAGAACACCGGCGTGGCCCCAAGGTTGAGAAGCTGTGTGTGGGTGGCCCAGAAGGTCCAGGTCGGCGTGATTACCTCGTCGCCGCGGCCGATGCCGATGCCGTACATGGCACAGTGGATTGCGGAGGTGCCGTTGTTGCAGGCCAGCGCGAACTCTGCGCCCTCCCACTCTGCGTACTCTTCCTCCAGCTTCAAGGTGACGTCGGTTCCGGACATGGAGCGGGCATGCAGCACTTCTAGTATGGCCTTCTCGTCTTCTTCGGTGACGATGGGCCATGTGCCGAAGTCTGGAGATTCACGTGTGACGACGGGGTTTCCGCCGCAGATAGCCAGCTTTACGCTCATAATCGAGTTCCTCTTTCTGCGTTTTCGGTTCTATTCGTACGCAAGTCTGTAATTCAGCAACAATGAGGGCGATACCTTCTCCGCGAGCGCAAGAAGCGCAAAAGGGTCCGCGATGCCCAGGAGCTGCTCCGTTCCCAGTCCGAGTGCTGCCGGTCCAACGCCGGAGATGGGCACGGTCTTTACGAGTTGCTCGACTGCCATGCGAAGGCCGAAGCCCGTGGCACCCAGAATGTCAATCGCTGCGAGGTACTCATAAACGGTTGACACTTCCACTGGGCGGCCGAACAGGCCACCGATTATGCCCACCAGCAGCAACTGCAGTGGGCTGAGCACCCGGATGTCCGCGACGGGCAGGGGGGAGGCCCCTACTCCGGCTCGCAGATGGCCATCGTCAGCATAGGCTCGAGGGCCGTAAAATCATTGGACAAGGCCCGGATTACCGGCAGCGTTGGGGCATCTCAGGAAATGCAAAAACCCCCGCTGCTTTTGCAATGGGGGTTCCCTTGTCAGGCTCTAGCTATTGACTAGACAACCGTGACATTTTCGGCACGCGGGCCCTTGCCATCTTCGACTATGTCGAACTGGACCTCGTCGCCTTCGTTGAGTGAACGATAACCTTCGCCGGCAATCGCCGAGAAATGCACGAACACGTCATCCGCGCCTTCGATCTCGATGAAACCGAAACCCTTGTCATCGTTGAACCACTTAACTTTGCCTGTTTCCATATACAAACGCACCTCCTTCTTCAGTTCTGCTAGCCAGTCGAACCTAGCTTGATGGAGATGCGTATCCGTAACAAGCTGCTAACGACAGATCTAGCTTCTTCATACGTCACTCCGGCTTATGCGACCCCGTGAGCAGAATAAGTATATCATAAATGCACCAAGAATGCCAAGGTAAATCTTTGACTCCGCCGCTGCGGTCGCCCGCGGATGCAGGAATACACGCATCGCGCAATGAATAATACATACAGTAATGCTCCAGAAACTGCGTCAGCCGGCCGCTGTGCTATGGGCACAGGCAGGCATGGCGATAATCGGGCGATGAGAGGTGATGATGATGAAGACGCATTGGCTGATCCTACTGATGGCCGCCATGTTGTTGTCCGTACTCGCGATCAATATGGCACCATGCGATCAAGACCTCGGTGGCGGTCAGAGGACCGTATGGGACTACATCCGAGTGTTTCGGGAGGGCGGCGAGCAAGGCCCTTCGATGGCCGCGCAGTTCGATGCCATTCACCACCTCGTGGCGATGGGCAATGACGCCGTCGAGCCGCTGCTGTCGGTACTGAACCGCAACAGCAAGCACACCCGCGCAAATGCTGCGGCGACTCTCGGCAGGATAGGCGCGACTGAGGCGGTCGAGCCGCTCATCGGGCTGCTCAACGACCCCGAGCCGATGGTGCGCAGCGCAGTCGCCGAAGCCCTCGGCAGAATCGGCGACCTCAGAGCGCTTCAGCCCCTGCTCGCCCAACTCGGCAAAGAAGACGAGGCCGACGTGCGTGGCGCCGCTGTCGGACTCGGCAGGCTGAAGTCCGCTGACGCCGTCGCGGGACTCATTCAGCCACTCGAGTCGGAAAACTGGGAGATCCGCTGGCGAACTGCGATCGCACTCGGCCAGATTGGGGATGCAGCGGCGTCCGAAGCTCTCAACAAGGCCGCCGGCGACGAAAACGCGGTGGTAGCCGCGGCCGTCAAGTGGGCGATCGGTTCGCTCGCCGACAAGCCCGATCTCTCAGGTTTCGTCGCCAACATGGCCGCAGAGGACGCCGGCACCGTGTGGGGTTCAGCCTGGGCCCTGGGCGTCGTCGGCACTCCTGGCGCTGTCAGTGTGCTGGCCGAGGCGGCTATGTCAATCAACGCGACAGGCGCGGGGGCCGGCAAGACCGTCCTGCTCTGGCTCGACACGCCGGAATCCCTTGCGGCCCTCGTCAAGGCAGCTGGCGCGGAGAAGTAGCCTCGCGGCGCTCGGCCTGTGCGCTTACTCGATACCAGCGCTTGTAACCGTATCCTGGTAGGCGTGGAGGCGGCCGTCGAGGACTTCCTGCACCGTCACCCGACGCTGCGCCAACGCGGGCATCGGCCAGTCCTGAAATGGTTGTCACGTCCCGGGAGGCTTTGGAGCCCACGACACAACTGGCAAGGAGTTGAGGTCCTGCAGGGAGCGTGATATGGTGGCCGATCCATCCGTGGCGCGCCTGGACTATGCCGTCAATTGTGTTCGTATTGCCTTTGGCAACGAACGGTCGGACATAGGACCGGACGCAACGCTGGGCGACCTGGCTCGATGGCGCCGGCATTGGCTGTATCGTGTAGTCAGTTCAGGTCCCTTGTCGCACACCCTCGTCCGCCGCATTCGGACAGAAATCAACAGGCGCGGATGGCGGCGAGCTTGGACATCACTCACGGTGGCCGATCTGGGGAATCTGCTAGCGGACAAGAGTGACGCTGCCAGGAACGGCGAGAGCGTGGCAATCCTCGCGACTGCGTTCCCATCACATCCGCCCCAATGGCCTCGGTGGTTGCATACTCTCGCTTGCCGCGAGGAGTTGAGCTGCGCTGAACTCATGGCTCGCTACTGGAGGGATCTCGCAGACCAGGAAGAGGTCATTCGCAGGCACCTCGAGCTAACCGCGGATTACTACAAGATCCCCTACGGCTTCTGGCGGCCGCAAGACGTCCTTGACGAAGATGATGAGGACATCGAGGATTGGTGCTCCAGCTGTGTGACTCACGACCTGCAACGCGACCTGGGCTGGGCGATACCCCGCCCTCCGAACATGGGAATCATACCGCTGTCCGTCGTGGAAGCCGACCCGCTGCTTCGCGATGCCCAGGAGGAGCACACGCACACCGTACACTACTACGTTCACTACGCGGCGTACCTGTATCAACCGGAGAAGTGGCCGTCGAGCCAATAGCGGGGCCGGGAATCGGGCGTGTCAGACGTTCGATGGGGTGACGACGTACTGTGAGTACACGTCTACGGGTGTTGCCTGTGTCTTCGCCGTCGCGGTCAGGTGTTGGTGGGGCGTGGTGGGTGCTCGCGCCGCAGACGTTCCGACGATCAACGGAGATTGGCGATCATGTCTGATCACGAGGTGGTCCAACGGCTGCTGCACGTTCACGGGCACGGCCCCCTCATCTGCGCCGTCTTCTCGACATGCGCTGTTGTGCTCATCGCCCTGGCCGTTCTTCTATGGCGCGTTGGGATGCGCTCTGTGTCGAACGCGTGTTGTGCGGACGAGCCACGCGGCTCAGTTCGGACCTGGGCCGCTCTGGCGAGCATTGGGGCTCTCCTGATCCTGCTGCTTATCATCTTCATGGTGCCGCCGCGGGCAGACCCCGGGACACTGGTCAGGTGCTTTCTTGCGGCTATCGTAGTATATCGTTTCAGGTGGTGTTTTCACGTTGCCGCAAGACCACAGCGACTCAAGTGTGTCCGTGAACGCTATGGCGAGCAGGACATAAGGAGTTATCTGTGGCACTGCATAGCCTGGCTCGCCGTGGGGGGCGTGCTGCATGGCTTGATCGGCGTGATCGTTTTCAGGGCGTACCGTGTCGCCGATATCCTATTGCCGATGATGCAGGACTTGCGGTGAGTACAAAGGGTGCTGAATTCCGCCTGATGACGCGGATTGACTTCGCCGACGAGACGCACAACTGCTTCACCTGCGGTGCCGGCGCCGTCGTTGGTCGGCGCGGTCAGGTGTTGGGGCGTGTCGGAGCTCGGCCTGCGCGCTTACTCCATGCCGGCGGATGTGACGGTGTCCTGGTAGTCGTGCAGGCGGCCATCCAGTACTTCCTGCACGCTCACCCGACGCTGCGCCAGGGCGGACTCGAGGATTGCGTAGATGATGGCGACCGACCGCAGTCCTTGTGCACCGTCAGCCTCGGGCGCGCGCGGTTCCTCTATGGCCTGGATGAAGTCGTGCACCTCGGCGGCGATGAGCTTGCGGTCGGTGACTGTACTGTCGAGGGAATATGAGGCGGGGCGAGCGCCGAAGAGTTGCGTCTCGATGTCGCTGAGCTGGTAATCGGGCAGCAACTCCAGCAGCGCGTCACCGCTGAGCGTCTCATCACTCCGCTGGACTTCGACGGGCATGCCGGAGCGATCGGGCGGCAAGTTCATAGTGCCCTCACTCCCCAGCACGAGCCGCTTGAACATCCCCTCCCCGGCGCCGGCGAAGTGCGCGGTGAACTGGCCCTGTACTCCACTGGCGAACTCGAGCACTGCACAGAAGCAGTCAGGGGCATCCACTTCGACCTTGGCCTCGGTGCCGTCGAACTGCTTCCCCGCGCGTTCCGGCTGGGCTATCTGAGCTTGCGCGAAGACGCTCGCCATCGGCCCCAGTAGATACTCCAGAACGTAGCAGTGGTGGATAGCCACATCTAGGAGTACACCGCCCATGGCGAGGCGGTGGCGCCATGCCGTAGCCACAATGCCTCCGCCCCGGCTGATCGCGATCTGGAGAGCGAAATTTGGCTCGCCGATCAGACCTGCTTCAAGGCACGCCCTGGCGAGACGGTTCATCGGGTCGTAACGGTTGTTCTCGGCGGTAGCCAGGATGCGTTCAGTATCCTCGGCGGCGCTAACCATGCGGCGACCATGGGCCACGGTCAGGCCGAGCGGCTTTTCACAGATGACATCGAGGCCTGCCACAAGCAGAGCAGTGACGATCCCATCATGCGAGCGGGGGTCAGTCACTACGTCGGCGGCCTGCAGGCTCGGCTCTGCCGTAAGTGCGGCTGCTACATCGGCGAAGACCGCCGGTTTGAAACCCAGCAGTTCCTCGGCCTCCGCCGCCACGGTCTCCGCATTCTCCACCTGCCTGTCACAGACCGCCAGCAGGCGCAGACTTCCCGGCAGCGTCCGTTCGAGTTCGGCGAAACCGCGCACGTGCCGGGCCCCCATCATACCGCAGCCGATCAGTAAGACGTTCACTGGTTCCATCGAGCAGCAACTCCTCGCAATACTATGATCCGGCCTCTCGCGCCCGGTTCAGCACCTTCATAAACTCGCGCATCCACTCGGTGTTCTCGTGGAACGTTGGTGCGGTGACGATGTTGCCATCCACCACCACCGGCTCGTCCACATAGGTCGCCCCGCAGATTTCGGCATCGTAACGGCACTTAGCCACAGTCGTGATCGTCTTCCCCGCGATGACCCCGGCCTTGGCGAGAATCTCGATGCCGTGACAGACGGAGGCGATGGGCTTACCGGCCTCGGCGAATTCTTTGGTGATCCGCATGAGGTCGTCGTCATAGCGGATATACTCCGGTGCGCGTCCACCGGAGATGACTAACCCCAGGTACTCCTCTGCCTTGACGTCCCGAAAGGCAATGTCGGAGCTGAAATTGTAGCCCTTCGACTCGACGGTGATGTCCCAGTCCGGATGCAAGTCGTGCTGGACGAGGTGATATACCCGTTTCTCCGGAGCGGCCACGACTATCTCGTAGTCGTCCTCAGGGATGCGATAGTACGGATACAGCGTATCGGTGACTTCGGCGGCATCACCGATCACCAGCAGAACTTTCTCCATGACATGACTCCTTTGCGCTTGGGTATTCCGTGCGGGTCAATGCGGCGGCCCTCAAGTGCGTGCGACTCCGGCCTCTGCAAAGGCCCTGGTGAGCGTCTCGTATGAATGCCTGGCGGCTGCCATTGCGTCGTAGTCGTCTCTACCCCAGATGAGCGTGCTGACTTCGAGGGTGATGAAATCGTCCCAGCCTGCCTCGTCCATCGCCCGGAGGTATGCGACGGTGTCGAGGTCGCCATCACCGAGCAGCAACAGGTCGCGGCTGCCATCGGGATACCTGCGCGCATCCATGATGTGTGTGTGGGCGGTGTAGGGCACCAGCGTCCTGACACACTCATCTATCGGCTCACCGGCCAGAAACAGGTGAACGATGTCGAAGTGGAACCGCGCGCGCGGATGGTTGACTTCATCCAACAGCCATACGACACGCTCCGAGCGATCTACTGCGGCTCCCGAATGGGCCTCACCGGCGAAAATGAATCCCTCCTCTTCGGCCACCACTGCATAGTCAGCGAGTGCCTCGACCATCTGCTCCTTGATGGTATCCCACTCATCAGCACGCCCGCCGAATCCGCAGGCCAATACCGGCGGCTCAGCCATCCCCAAATCGCGGGCCAACTGCGCGTACAGCCGCATCGCCTCCAGGTTCGCCAGGTGAGCAGCCCTGTCAGGGGCATAGACGCTCCCGTACACCATGAACGCCGGAAGGCCGAGACCTGTGCGCTCCAGGATGCTGCGCAACTGCTCCCGCCGCGCGGGATCGAAATCATCCAACATTGCGCCGACGTGCCGGGGCCCGATGAAGAGCTCGACGCCGTCATACCCGATCTGCGCCAAGGCGGGGAACGCATCCTCCAGCATCATCTGCGGCAGAGCATAGGTGCCGTAGGCTATCTTCATGCTTGTCCTCAGCTTTCGATTACGGGGCGCGCAGTCACCCAACTCTCTTATTACTTACGCCTGATGAACTCGACGACGCTGGGTATTAACAGCTCATCACCGGGTCCTGCCATGACGACCCAGAAGCGCGGGTGCGAACCGTCGGCACCGTGTGGGAAATCGTCGGCCTTCAGGGGCTCGAGGCCGGTGCGGTCCAGCGTAAGTGTGTCCCCGCCGGCGCAACGGCCTTGTGGCTGCAACAGGCTGTTGAGCACCGTCATGCCTGTCTCGATGTGCGGTGTCGCGACGCTGGTGACGATGCGGCTCGACTCGGCGAGCAACTCATTAACCGGGCCGCCGGCAACACGAAGGTCCTCGTCCCCGATTGAGAAGTGCGTCGGATCTATCACCTTCCGTACTGCCATCGAGTCGGCGAAGCTGTCAGGGGCGACGATCGCCGTCTGCCCAGCCAGCGCCGGGTAAGTCAGCAGCGGGTCGCTGATTTCGACGATGCCCTGCTCATAGTCAATCGAGGCGATCGTGGTCTTCTGCATTCCGGAACTCACCAGAGCAAACTCGCCCATTCGCAGCTCTGTGCCATTGAGCAGTAGACCCTTTTCCGGCTTTCCGTCTGCATCGAGGCCGAGACAGGCGGCCTGGCCTGTGATCTCCACTATCCCGTCCAGAGTGTATTTCTGCTCGGGCGCCAGTGAGTGGAAGACGTAGTGGCTGCCGCCGCCGACCAGATTGATGCGCACCGCTACGGCCCTGTTGTCATCCGGCTCCAGGGATACGGGCACGACCTGGTCAATGAACGTTCTATTTTTGTACGGCTCATAGACGGTGACGAAGTTGCTGGCCAGATCCTCACCGCCCTGGCGACGGCGCAGCATGAACTGGATTGTCTCCGGGAGGTACTTGTATTTCTGCGGCTTGCTGTCAGCAGCGATGATCTCTTCATCCCGACCGACCAGGTGGGCGCGCAGTCCAATGCCTTCCCACGGGTATGAGGTCTGGCCCTCACCGGGTTCCTTCAGGCGCCATTCGAATATGGCCTTCCCATCAAGGGGCGCGCGCCGAACGTTGAAGAGATACTGGAAGCCGCTGCCCCGATAGCCACCGTAGGACATGGTGCCCAGAGGCTTGGCGGCGTATCTTTCGTCATCGTAGAAGTGTTCGTAGGGGACATCCTCACCCGCGAGCGTGCCTTTCTCCTGCACCGGGCCCAGCGGCGGGGTGCAAGATGTCTCCGCCGGCGCACCGAGGGCCACGTAGTCATGCTGGCTGCCGCCACGCACATAGAACACGTCGAACAGATAGCTGTCTGTCGGCGAGAGTTCCACGAGCATGTTGACGCGGCGGTAGAGACTCACGGTCCCGCCATAGGCACCTTCGCAGGAGGCGTCCGCAACCTGCGCGAAGCCGGTCGGCTGATATGCGTACAGCTTCCCCGGACCTCTGCTCTGCTTGCCGGCATCTACAACGACTGTGTTGTGGGCAATCGTGTTTCCGAAGAAGGCATAACGCTTGTGGTTGCGCGAATCGGTCTGCTCAGGATAGCCAATATCGGTGAGCAGCGCGTTGTCCTGCGAGAAGAACAACATGTTCAACTGATCGGCGTGCGCGTGCTGCGGATAGTTGCCGTAGCAGAGTACGCTGGCGGTGCGGTTACTCTGCCCGCCGTTCTGCAGATACGCCAGGCCGTAAGCGGGGAACAGGAATGAGTTGACGCCGACGGGTGGATTCTCGTCCGGTGGAACTTCGGCCAGGATGTCATCCATCGGGCGCTTGAACAGATCGTTGCCGGCGGCAGGATTAGAGAGCGCTACGTGCGCAATGCGCGGCTCGTACCAGTGGGGGATCGCCCTGTGAGCGATGGCGGGACTCAGTGAGCCACCCCGGCAGAACATGTTGCCGGTGTCGCCAAGTGCGGGCACGAATTTGCCTGCCACCATCACGTCGAAGGGCCAGGTAAGCAGCTTCTGGAAACGCGGGTCAGCGAAGAAGTTTACGCCGACCTCCGTCAGTTCCGAGGCGATGTCCGATAGGCTGTTGACCCAACCACGGTTGTACCCCAGCGACTCACGTGGCAGCCCGTCACGATAGACGAGGTTGACCAGGGCGTCCCGGATGCCTATGTCCTGGGCAGTGGCCGGCTTGGGATTATCAACGATGTACTCAATCATCTCTTCGCGTGACGGATTCTCTACACCCTCGCCAAGCACCGTGGCCAGAATCAGCAGCGACCTTTGATGGCTGCCATAGTTGCCGGCATTGCGATGGCTGCCGTCGGTAATGTCACGGGCCGCAGTCATCAGGAGCCGCTCGCGGATCGTGGCGTCTATCTCCTCGGCGGTCTGGCCCGTCATCTCCTGCAACTCTTGGTCATCTGCCAAAAACGGCCTGATGGCGTCGTAGGCCGGCGCACACTTACGCGGGGTCGCCGTCTCCCAGATCATGTTAGTCCATCTGCCGCGGTAGTTGGGGTTGTGCTCCTTGCCCTCGCGAGATTGCTTCTCGTAGAAGTAGTCAGGGTAGTACTGAGCAAACTGCCAGAGCAGCACGGCGCACTTGTGGGCGTACAGCTTTGCCTTTTCGGGATCATCACAAACCAATGCAGCGTGCCCCAGCGCGGTGATCGCCGGCAGCGTGAACTTGTTCATGCTCCAGTGCGCATACCAGGCCACGAACCAGTAATTTGTGTCATCCCCCTCTTTGTTCCAGCCCCAGCCGTCATCCACGTACTGCTTGTGCAGGGGGTCATTGGGGTCCGGATGCTCGGCATTGAACAGCAGCGAGCGGTCTTTCATTCCCGACGCGAGGAAGGCCGCAAAGTCGTTGGACGGATACTCCTCTCCGCCCACCGGACATTTCACCTTGTATGGCTTATCCACGTCTATGATCCAGGAGTACAGCCCCTTCTCATGTACCTTGACGCCGTGGACGGGGCAGCCGAAGTTGTGTATCTGATAACCGCGCGGCACCTCCGGAGGCACCACCATGGAGCGGAGCTTCTCATCGTCATACTTCACCCAGCGGTCGCCACCGGCCATCATGCCGTCCCGCTGACCACGCGCCCACTGATATTTCGCCACGTTGTCGCGCATTATCTCCAGCTTTGCCTCGGTGTAGTAGTTTCGTTCGAAGCCGGCCCACGCAGGCGCCAAGGCCAGGCAACAAAGCACCCCCCACACCATAACCTGTTTCATCGCCATCAACTCCTCCACCATCTATCGCTCCTCGTCCACTGCATCAAGTTTTCTACGCGTCTCATTTCCTCGTATTGGGGTCGCTACCTTCCTTTACTCCCCGGTTGCAACCCGCGGACAGACTTCACGCGCATGGCACGCAGGTATTGAGCACCTACAGAGGAATAATGTCTGAGCAGACGAAGCGTCGCGACGGGTCTGAGCGAAATTAGGAGGACTGCGATGGATGAAGTGAAGATTGGTATCATTGGCATGGGAGGTCGCGGACGCGGCTGGATAAACACCTGCGGCCTGACACACAACTGCCGCGTTACTGCCTTATGCGACCGAACACGACCACTTGTGGAGCAGGGGCTCGAACGTGCCGACAACCCGGATGTCCGCGCCTTCTATGACTACGACGAAATGCTCGCCGAGGCCGATATTGATGCGGTCGCCGTGATAACCGAGCCCAAGTCGCTCGCCGATCTCAGCGTTCGTGCCCTGGAGGCCGGTAAGCACGCTATCTGCGAGGTGCCGCTCTGCTATAGCATGGAAGACCTCTGGCGGCTCATCCTGGCCGTCGAGCGGACGGGACTCAAATTTCAGCTCGCCGAGCAGGTCGCCTGGTCACCGTTTGTTTTTGCCTGGCGTGACATGGTGGCTAATGGTGAACTTGGCAAGATACTCTTCGCTGAAGGCCAATACCTCCACGGTATGCCCGACCATGTCCTCTACCAGGACAGCGAAACAGGCCGTAAGATGGGCCGCGAAGAGGCTAAGAGTAACCCCAAGGCGGTTCGGAGCCGCTACTGCAACCTCGGTGACCCGATCATGTATCACACCCATGACCTCAGCCCTCTGTTGCGGGCCCTGGATGACCGGGTGGAAACCGTCTTCTGCATGGGAACGCGGCGGGGCAGCTATTACCACGAGGAAGTGGACGGTTCGGACCTCCAGGTGGCGCTCATGCACACTGAGAAGGATACGGTGATTCGTCTCGCGGCAGGCTTCAGCTTTCCAACACCGACGCCGAACCACTGGTACCATCTTGTCGGCACCGGCGGGAGTGTCGAGACGGCGCGGTCCGGCTCATCCTCGCGCACCGAACCCGGCAAGCTCTGGCTGGCCAACCATTTCATGCCGACACCTGAGCCGGCTGAGTGGAACTATACCGAGTGGCAACCAGCTCCGCCGGAAGCCGCTTCCAGCGGACATGGCGGCACTGACTTCTACCCGCTCGCCGACTTTATCGGCAGCATCATCGCCGATACCGAGCCATTCAACAACATCTACCGAGCCGCCGAGGTGCAGGCTCCCGGCATTCTCGCCGCCGTCTCCGCGCAGAGCGGCCGGCCAATGACCGTCCCCGACTTCCGACCGAATGAGGCGCGTGCGGCCGGCAGCCCACCGGCCGAATGATATGACAACAAGCGATAAGCCGAGCAATTGGCCGACGAAAGATGTGAGTCTTGTGCGGGAGCTGGCCGCCCGTGTCCGAGCCCTGGCGAGCAGCGACGAATATGAGGCCCGCAGACAGCGCTGGCGCGATGTCAATGAACGGCGCCGACCTGACCGTGCGCCGGTGTGGTGCCGACCTGCCGGCGTCTGGCCGGAGATAATCGCGGATGATGCGCTGGAGTGCAGCCACCCGCTCTGCCGCCAAGCCGAACTCATCTTGCGCAGAGACCTCTACAAGGACTGGGTGGGCGATGACCATATCATGGCTCCCTGGTGGAATGTGGGCGCTGTGTGGCAGCGCGACCAGGAGCACACCTGGGGAGTCCCCACGCACGTCTCGACAGGCGCGACTGATCTCGGCGGCTTCCGCTACCACCACCCCATCGAGACGCCACAGGACTACGAGCGCATCCGCATCCCCACCTTCGCTTACGACCGGGAAGCCACCGAACGCATAGCCTCCCGCATGACTGATCTGCTCGGCGAGGCCATGCCGGTCCGTATCACCGGCTCTCCGCCGCTCGGCCCGCAACTCAGCGTCTATCTCGAGCAGTTGCGCGGGATGGGCCCGATGATGGAGGACATGGCATTTCGGCCCGAACTCGTCCACCGGGCCATGGCCAAGCTCACCGAAGCCGTATTGCGCGCTCAGCGTGCCGCCGAAGATGCCGGCATCCTGACCACGAATCACCACGAGCCGATGTTCTGCTCCGATCCGCTCAATGATCCCCCGTATGAACGTCCGGCGCAGTTGCACAACCTCTGGGTCGCCGCCAATAGCCAGGAGTTCGACCAGGTCTCGCCGCCGATGCAGGAGGAGTTCCTGCTGAGCTACCAGAAGGTGCTCTTTCAGCAGTTCGGCGCAACCCAGTACGGCTGTTGCGAGAACCTCACGACTAAGACCGACATCGTGCTGCGTATTCCCAACTTGCGCATCTTCGTCTCATCATTCTGGACCGACCTTGATACCGTCATCGAGGCGTGCGGCAAGGACTACACCATCATGTGGCGGCAATCCTCGACACAGGTGACGATGCCTGAGGACCTCGAGGAGCACCGCCGCCACCTCGAGGCCGGCCTGATGCGCCTTCAGGGGCACTGCTACCAGGTCGTGCTGCGAGAGTTAGAGACCCTCTTCGGGCGGCCCGAACGCCTCCGCGACTGGGCAAAACTTGCCATCGGCATCGCCGAGCAGTACGCCTGAGTCCTCGGGCGCATCAAGCCTCACTCGTACGGTCGGGGAGGCCACCTCCCGGCCAGCCTAGTAACAATCGTCGGGATGGCAACTTTTGCGCTAATGGTGTAAAATAATTACTCAAGTCGCTTCCGAGAAGTCCGTCGTGTCTTTCCGCATATCACCATCTGCCCAACAATTCCGCAACATACTGCGACTTACTACTGAGGCTACATGGAGGTTGATAGCTGTGCAAAGTAGTCCGTTCACCACAGAGATGGAGACTGTCCTACAGAACAGGGAACCCGAGACACGAACAATCTGGCTGATGCGTGAGGCCGGCGTTCGCATGGGTCTGCCTACCAACGAGATTGATGAGCTCGTCGTACCGCAGCAGATTACGCTGTTCCGGCTGCCGTGCAAGATACTCGGTCAGGTCGTCAACTTCTCTGGCTGCCTGGCCTTGCACAATTCCGCGCGCGGCCCCTTCAAGGGCGGAATCCGTCTCGCTTCTGATGTCACTATCTGGGAAACGACGGAGTTGGCCCGCCTGATGACTCTCAAGTGTGCGGTGTGCGACGTCGAGTTCGGAGGCGGCAAGACCGGCATCCGGGTTGACATGAGCGCCATGTACAAACGCTTCGGCCGTACGCCTCGGGACCTCGAGTTCGAGAAAATCATCAGCATTGATGCGGTCGAATACTACGCCAGCCAGTTCCGCGACGTTTTCAGCTCACATCTCTACATCCCCGCGCCCGACATGGGCAGCGGGCCGGACGAAATGGCTTTCATCTACAACGAGACACAAGATCCCGCGTCGGTTACCGGCAAGGGCGAGGGTGTGCACGGATGGCTACCGGGACGCAAGCAGAGCACCGGCATCGGCTGCTCCTACATGGCCCAGCGCGTGCTCGCCGAAGTGCTCAACATCGCCCCGGATGGTGCTACCGTCGCCATGCAGGGATTCGGCAATGTCGGGCGCCCGCTGGCAGCAGACCTGCACGAACATGGCGTCAAAGTACTAGCCATCACTGACTTCTATGGCGGCGTTCAAAATCCCGACGGGCTGGACATCTCCGCCCTCCTCGACCACTTCGACCAGAAGGCCACCGTCGGGGGCTTCGCGGGCGGCGAGCCGATTGACAACAAGGCCATCTTCCAGCTTCCTGTAGACTGCTTCATACCCGCCGCAGCCGGCGACGTCATTACCGAAGAGGTTGCCACCAGGATGCAGGCAAAATCCGTAGTCGAGGCCGCTAACATGCCTACGACGATGGGCGGCATGAAGGTGCTGCGCGACCGCGGCATTGCGGTTGGCCCCGATATCCTCGCCAATGCCGGCGGCGTCATCGCCTCGATGATCGAATACTCCAGCTCACTATCAGCCAGCAAGCCTTCAGAGGAAGCCGTCTATGACATCGTCAAGCAGAAGATTGGCGAGAATTTTGATCTGGCCCGGCAGCGCGCCCAATCAGAAGGCATCGGCCTGGTCGAAGCAGCAATAGAACTCGCGATGGAGCGTGTCCATGCCGTCATGAAGGGCCGTCGCATGCTCTGACCCTGTTCAGTACCCGGTCCATTGTGACCGAGGAAATGACAAAGGACTTCTCTCACTGGCACGACTATGAGGGCGAGATTCGCCCACCCAACCGTGTTGGCTCGTCAATTGCTGCTTGCACGTTCCTATCGTGCACTGCGATCCAGCAACATCAATTCCGCCCCTACAGCCGCAGCCGTGACTCTCTTTGCCCTCCTCTCCCGTAAGCGACGGAGGGAACAACGCCAAAGCAAATCCGAGCAAGCCAATCAAGGGCCGGACACAGGAACACACCGCCAAGGAGAATGTCAATGACCTCGAGAGAGCGCCTCGAAACAGCCTGGTCTTTCGAGCAAGCGGACCGTGTGCCAATCGAGCTGAGAATCAGCCCTAATGCCTACGACCACCCGGGTGCTGCGCGAGTCTTAGAGCTCATCGATGAGTGCGCCGACAATTTCTATGGATGTAGCCCTTACGACTGGGGCTTCCTCGGCCTGCCGGCTACTTACTCGGAGAGAGAGCTGGAGCGTAAGCCCGGCGAGTTCGTCCGCACTGAGCGTATCTACGACACGTCAGCCGGGCCATTTACAGCCATCGTGCGCGAGCCCGACTTTGAGGGCGGCGCGATTGACTGCCACTGGGAAAAGCGCTATATCACCTGCCCAGAGGACATCGAAAGGCTTATCGAGCCAACCTTCGAGGTCCGCGAGCCGGACGTGGGCGAACTCCACCGCGCAGTCGCCGAAGTTGGCGACAAGGGCATCGTGCTCGTTAGTATTCTGCATCCACTCGGCTGGCTGGTGCGCAACGCCACCATGGAAGAGGTGTATATCTGGTTTAAGACCCACCGCGACCTGATCCATCGCTTCCTAGAGGTTACCAATACGCATGTCGCCGAAACGGTGGAGGCAATGCTACTGGCCGGCATCGGGCCCTACTTCGCCGTCTGCGCCCACGAGATGCTGATCCCGCCCTGGGCTGGCACGGAATTCTTTGAGGAGTTCGTCTTCCAGTATGACAAGCGGGTCAATGATGTCATCCACGCCCACGGCGGGAAGCTGCGAGCACACTGCCACGGCAACGCGATGCACTACCTCGAGCGCTTCTGGGAGATGGGTATTGACGCCGTCGAACCGCTGGAAGCTGCCCCGATGGGCGATGTAGACCTGTCCGAGGCAAAACTTCGGGTCGGTGATCGCATGTTGCTGTCAGGCAATATCCCCTCACCCTACTTCCCAACCTGGAGTCGTGAACAGGTTGAGCAATCTGTGTGCGAAGCCATTAAAGCAGGTGCGCCCGGGGGTGGCTTCAGTCTGCGAACTACGGGAGGAACCGCCGGCACCGGTGCGGTGCGGGGTTTCGAGCAGCTCGGCAAAATCCTGGACAACTGTGAGGCCTACCTGCTCGCCGGCCTCAAATATGGGGCATATCCTATCTGACCGATGCGGCGGCGCACGGCATGGCGTGAGCCGGCTCGGCTAGGTCCGCACATTCAGCAGAAACGGAGAATACCGCTGCCCATGGAAATGACGCCCCGTGAGCGTGTCGAGGCGGTCCTCAAAGGTACAGGAATTGACCATGTGCCGTTCACCGTCTATGAGTGCATGTTGCCGCAGTGCGAGGTCGAGCGACAGTTGCGCAACGAAGGGCTCTGCATCCACCAGCGTCGCTTCGGCCCGATGAAGTCCTCGACGCCCAACTGCACCACCGAAACGATCAGCTACACGGATTCAGAGACCGGCAAGGGCCTCGTCAAGACCATCACCCACACTCCTGAGGGTGACCTGGAGCAGATCAGAGAGCCTGCCGACTTCACGTCCTGGCGACATGAACTTCCCTTCAAGGGACCAGACGACTATCCCAAGCTCATCGCCCAGGCTGAAGACACGCAGTTCGAGCCCAACTACGAAGTCTATGATGAAGCGCGAGCATGGCTGGGTGATGACATGGTGTTGCGTGCCACCATCGGCTACTCCCCGCTGCAGGCCATCATCTACACTTACCTGGGCGTCGAGACCTTCTGCATGGAGTGGGCGGACCGGCGCGAGAAGCTGATGGAGCTATACGACGCACTGGCCGCCAAGGACCGCCGCGCCTTCAGAGTGATGGCCCAAAGCCCCTTCGAGTTCATCCAGTACTGCGGCAATGTCAGTCCCGCCATCGTCGGCCGAGAACGGTTCCGTGACCTTGTGCTGCCACTGTACAACGAGTTTGGCGAGATGCTCCACGAAAACGGCAAGCTCTATGGCTGTCACCTCGATGATAACTGTGGCCTGCTGGCGGACCTCATCGCCGAATCGGAGCTTGACTATATCGAGGCGTTCACGCCTGCACCCGATACTGACATGAGCATCGCCGACGCCCGCAAGGCCTGGCCCGATAAGGTCCTCTGGACGAACTTCCCATCATCCGTGCATCTGC
>CAZCJS010000023.1:0-5252 GCA_964498775.1 uncultured Armatimonadia bacterium | reverse complement strand
TGCGGTCACAACAGCAGATCTACGACACGGCGTGCCGCATGATAGACGAGGACGCCGGCGCGCAGAAGCTGATCATCGGCATCACCGAGGACGTGCCGCCCGACCGCTGGCAAGAGAATTTCCTTACCATCAGCCGCGCCTGCCGCGAGTATGGTCGCTACCGCTGAGCATGACGAGCACATGCGTCATACTCATGGCTGCCGAGAACGTCGCTTTCCGTCACATAACCGGGCGGTCTTATTTCGACATAGGGAGAGGGGAATTATGGAGGGAACAATCAACGTGAGTCGCGCTAACGGGGGGGACCTTGCCGGCCACCTTCTGGCGCTTGAGCAGTTCGCGCTCAACCGCAGCCTGAACAATTTCCGCTACCACGGGAACCCGATCTTCGAGCAGGGCAAGCCGGGTGAATGGGATGATACGCTCGTCAGAGACCCGATGATCTTCGTTGACGAGGCCGCCGCTGAGGAAGAGAGGTTCAAGCTGTATTACTGCGGCATGGGCACCGGCACCGGGGGGCACATGCAGATCGGTCTGGCGTACGGCAGTTCACTCGAAAGCCTGACGCGGTATCCCGGCAACCCGATCGTGACCATGACGGAAGAATGGGAGAATGACGGGATCGATCCTGCCGGCGATGACAACCCGGGAGGGCAGAATCACACGCCGTATGTCTTCCAGATCCCCGGCTCGCATACTTACGAGATGCTCTACACCGGGCGCGGCCGGGAGCAGGATGGCAGGGACTTCTTCTCGACCATGCGAGTGACCTCGACAGATGGCAAGACCTGGGGCAACAAAAAGCGTGTTCTGGGGAGGTTCGACCTCGGTGGGCACACCTATTCTCCAACCAAGCCGATACCGATTTACAATGCCGAAGAGGGGAAATATTTCCTCATCTGCAGCGTTTCATTGCTTCAGAAAACCCACGGCAAGAACGAAGGTTTTGTCGCCCTGGCCACATCGGATGACGGGGAGGAATACTCCTTCGAGCAGGTGATCGTGCCGCAGGACCAGGCCTTCGCCATTTATGATTCGCACGGACTCGTGCCGATGCTCGGCTGGTATTTCTTGCTCATCACCCACGACAGCGCGCGGGCCTTTGATATGGAAGGCAACGAAGGCTATCCCGAACGTTGGATGGTCTCGCGCGATCTGAGAACCTGGTACGCTGACACCAGGAGCGTCTGGGATACGTACCCCGACGATGGCTATCTCTATAGCCACGTGAGCCCGCTACTTACCGAGGCGGGCATGGGATATGTGGTATATGACTACGGCAAGCCGAACGTCTTCGGACTGGCCAAGATACCGCTGATCGGCAAGCCGTACAACACTGTTCTCGACAAGACGTCTCTGGCATCGGGCGAAAGCACACAGATCGCCGACTGCTATCCTGCCATCTCTCTGGAGCCCGGTCAGAACATGACACTCACTGTCGAGTGTACCTACGATGTCTCTGCAACCGCCGGTTTACGCACCCACGTCTTTACAAGCTATGACGGACAGAGCTGGGATACGGAAGAGCAGCAGGATACCATAGGCGATCCTGTCTTTGCGCCCTTGCCACTGAGGCCCGGGAAGACAGTCCGGCAAACCAGAGACATAGATCTGGGAGCGAGGTTCATCAAGCTCACAGTGGAGAACCCCGACCCCCATTGGCCGGTCACGGATCTCAAAGTCGTTGTTACATTGTGATATTGTTTCATTGGAAGGTGTGAATGCAGTAGTGAGGATCAAGCTTGACGAGATGCTTGCGGAGTTGGGTATCGAGAATACCGGTGAGCTATTTGCGCCACATTGGGAGGAATCCGCGGCGTCACTCCCTGAAGAGGGGCCGGAATTCCTTGACCCCGCCCGCATGGCTGAGTTCCACGACTTCGCGAGACTGCCCCCTGAACTCGCGCCGTTGCTGCAGGAGACCGCAGCGCGTGTGCGGCAGACCCCGGCACTGACCCACCTCGCGTGGCACTGCTACCGGCTCCTGTTCGAAGAGGACGACTATGACAAGCCGAGCATGGGCAAGTGGCCGGAGCTGACGGCGCTGCTCGGTGATCATTGGGGGATGTTCTATATGCTTATCGCCCTCGGGGCGGTCCCACTGACGCGCGCTGCACATAGCCGGCGCGGGATTCCAGAAGCCATCACCCGCGACACGCTTAGCAACCTCGACGAACCCGTCTGGATGTGGCGCAGTGCGCACCCGGGCACTTGGGGCTTCCGCGTCAGCGTTCTCTACTGGTTCCGCCACTACACGGCAGGTCGCATCTGCCGCCTCGGGCGGATGGAGTACATGATCCAGCCCTTCCGCGGGCAAATCCGTGCCTTCCGCAATCGCCGGACGGATGAGGTACTGGCTTTGGCAGAGGACGGCGTCGAGTTCAACAGTGCAGGCTACATTGACGCTGAGACCGAGGCAGCGACCTCCTGCGGCGGCTGGACCGCGCGCTTGGTCATGGATGAGGAAGCGGTCACGGGTTGCCCCGTCTCCCCCACCGGAATCGGGCTGCGCTGTCAGGTGCGCCTGCCGCTGAAGACCTGGCGCCTCGTCCTCAAACCCGGCGATCCGATGCTTGACACCCACATTCCCGGCGGCGGCGGCATGACACCCGAGCGCTGTGCCGATACCATGCGCCAGGCGCTTGAGTTCTTCCCGCGCTACTTCCCGGACCGGCCCTTCGTCGGCTTCGCCTGTGGTTCCTGGATTCTCAATCCGCAGTTGGCCGAGATCTACACACCCGACTCCAACATGGTCAAGTGGCAGCGCGAACTCTATCTGTATCCGATCCCTTCGGGCAGCAGGTCGGGGGTGACGTTCGTATTCGGCACGGATGACATTGACCCCAAGACGGCCCCGCGCGACACGAGTCTGAGACGTGCGCTGCTGGAGCATCTTGACGCCGGCGGCCGCCTTATCGGCAGCGGGATGTTCTTCCTCAAGGAGGATTTCGACCACTACGGCACCCAGCACTACCTCTCCCACTGGCCACCGTCAGTCCTCGCTGACGCCATGGAACTCGATGGCTGAGCCAGACGATGCGTGATCTGATTGGGGCATACCGATTCGCAGCGCTCACTTCAATCCGGCGAGATGGAATGTCGAGCAGCCTCTCCCGGTCGTCTCTCATACGGTAACTGCCTCCTGCAGTATGCGGTCGCGGATTCTGCTGCGCAGGCCGCGCTCGCTTACTACGTCCACCTCCCGCCCAAGCAGCTCCTCCAATTCGCGAACCATCGCCGCATGGGTCAACAGCGTTACGCCCGGCTCCAATCGCACCAGGAAATCCACGTCGCTGCCCGGCTGAGCGTCCCCACGCGCCACCGAACCGAACACGCGCACGTTATGCGCACCATACCGCGCGGTGATGCGGAGGATGTCTTCGCGCTTTTCCTTCAAGAGCGCATCAATCCCCATCCGTTGCCTCCTTCCGTTCGGACCCCTTCATGCCCACGTGGCTCTCCCACATCAAGCACATGGCCGCGATGGCACTATCCTGCAAAAGCCTTCCACACCTTGCGTCTCATTTCAACACACTGGCTCGAGGATGCTGATGGCCCGTTTGATGTCCTCGATCTGCTTCGGGCCGCTGATTTCGCGTTCGATCGCGAGTACACCGGTGAAGCCCTTCGCCTTCAGCTTCGGCACCAGCACCGGGAAATTCACGCGCCCCTCCCCCATCGGCTTTTCCTTGCCCAGCTTCACGCCATCCGTCGGATACTCCCCATCCTTGGCGTGTACGCCGCGCACGTGCTCTCCGAATACGTCGAGCGCATCAACCGGGTTTGCCTTCCCGTACATCAGCAAGTTGGCCGGGTCCAGGTTAATCCCCAGGTTGCCGGTGCCCACGTCCTCGATGAGGCGCAGCAGCACCACCGGCGTCTCCTGCCCGGTCTCGAACCAGAACTCCATGCCCTCATCTGCGCACACATTCGCGATGGACTTGACCGCCTGCATGGTGCCGAAGTAGTCCTCATCACCGGGGTACTCCGGTATGAAGCCCAGGTGGGTGGTGATTGACTTCACGCCGATAGCTCCTGCTATCTTTGCCGCTGCGATGAGTTCTGCGGTGCGCTGGCTGCGCGTAGCCGGCGGCACCAGCCCGATGGTCGTCGGGCCCTGTACGAAATCCCATACCATACGACCCGAGGGCATCGCCCAGATCGTTGCGATAAAGACCCCGTGCTTGTCGGCTGCGGCACGAAGCTCCTGTGCAGCCTCAAGTGTTCCCGGTGCCGACCAGTGCACCTGGCAGGCACTCAAACCCAAATCTGCTACCTTCTTCATTGCTTCATCCGCACTCGGTCGCGCGGATAGCATGACACCAATCTCCAGCTTCTCAGCCATCTTCACACTCTCCTCTTCTGAGAACTCACATGCGCTTGGCGACTTATCTCGCTCGTAACAATTGTCTATTCTACTTCAGGTCCGCCTCCCAAATCCGGTACTTCCATCAACTCCCCGCTGCACTTCGCCGATTCATGGGCGATCAAGCCCGGTATCAGATACCGCGCCGCTTGCCAAACGTTATTCACCGGCTGTTCATTACGCACACACGCGTTCACGAAATCGTCCACGAGGAACTGGTGCGAGCCGCGGTGCCCATTCGGCAGCCCGATGAACTCCTTGGGCAGGCGCGCGACATCATGCATGCGACTGACGCCTTCATGCGTACCGGCAGTCTTAACTGCCGCCATTTCGTCATCCGGCTCTGCGGGCACGCCCACGGCAGCCAAGAGATCGCCAACATCGGTAGTCTCGGAAAGCTCCTTGGTGACCCACACCTTAGCTTCGGCCTGCTCCTCATAGCTCCCCTCGGTCCCGTAAAGACTCATCCCGACCCTGCCCGGATGCCCGATGCGCCGAAACTCATTTATCCGCATCATCGAGTCATCCGACATCTTGAACAGCGCGCTCTCATTGCTGAAGCAGTTGTGCCAGATATTGACGTCCGGATTATAGATGCCATCCTCATGCTCGTCGGTGAAACCGAAGCCCGACACATGCGTCGCATAGGCTCCGGTCACCGACACGATCATGCCCACTGAATGAGTCGGATAGTGCATTGGAGGGCCTCCCGCCGTCTCTAGCCAATTGTCTCCCCCACGCCACTTCATCACATCGTAGAGCCCATGATCCCAGTCATGGTAGTACTCGCCCTCGCCATAGACTATTCTGCCGAAGGCGCCTTGGCGAAACCGCTCCCGGCAGTACAGCGCCGTGGGGTGGTAGTAGCTGGTCTCACCGATCATAT
>CAZCJS010000022.1:0-24982 GCA_964498775.1 uncultured Armatimonadia bacterium | reverse complement strand
CCCGAACAGCCCAGCAGATTTCCGGCGAGGAAAATGCCTAACAAAAGTGTCAACCCTGGGTAACCTCTCAGTGAATGCATACCATAGCCTCCCTTCTACTTACATACCCGCATTGGGAGTAAATTCTGCGGTTGTGTTCACTTTCCTGCTTGTATTAGGAAAACTATCGGCAGGATTCACAAAGCTCGAGTGGGGCAACTGCGGTGCCGGAGATGTACGCCCACGGCTCGATCCGCTTCAGCCTGAGCCGCTACAACACCGCTGCGGAGATTGACTACGTCAGCGCACGCGTCCCGGAGGTCATCAAGCGCCTCCGCGAACTCTCCCCCTACGGCCGCGCTTAGGCGCGGCACCCGCTAACGGCAACACCAACCACCACGGCAAACGGCGCAAAGTGTAAAACGGCTAAAGTGCAAAGTGTAAAACGACTTAAAGTCCTCGCGCACAACGAAACCCGTAGCTGTTGCCGCGGCGGTCAGGGGTGGTGAAGTAGCGGTAGGCACAGCGGAAGTACCTGGGAAGGTCGCTGAGCCAGGAGCCGCCGCGCAAGACCCGGCTCCCGGCGATCGTAGGCGTCTGCCCAAGCAACGGCAGCTCAAACGACACCGCACCCGCAGGACCGCGCGGGTTCCTCTCCGGCGATGTCTTGTAGTAGTTCGGATCATACCAGTCAGCGCACCACTCCCATACATTCCCCGACAGGTCATACACTCCATACGGGTTCGCAGCAAATGACCCCGCCGGAGACGTCTCCGCATAGCCGTCATCGTAGCCGGCGATGACATCCCACTCCGGGAACTTCCCCTTAGCCGTCATGTCCGCGAAGTTCCCCGCACCCGCCGGCGGCGGCCACTCATTGCCCCACGGGTACAAACGCCCGTCGTCCCCCCGCGCCGCATACTCCCACTGCGCCTCCGTCGGCAAGCTCAGCCCATAGTGCTCACAGTACGCCCTCGCATCTTCCCAACTCACGCACACCACCGGATGAGACGACTTCTCGGCCGGGAAGCTCCGACCGTGCCATACCGGCTCCCCAAAGTCCGCCACCTCCGGACAGCGGTGCCCCGTCGCCTCCACGAACCGCAAGTACTGCGCATTTGTCACTTCATGCTTGCTCAGCCAGAAGCCGTCCACGTGTACCCGGTGCTGCGGCGTTTCCGACGCAAGCACAAACTTGGCAAAATCCTGCACATTTGGCGGCCACTGCTTCTCTAATCCCGCGATCTGCTCCGCTGTGCTGCCCATCAGAAACTCGCCCGCCGACATCCACACCATCGTCCCGCCGTCAGGGCCGATTATCTCCTGCCCCACTTCAGTCCCCGCCTGCTCCCACGGCTGCTTATCCTGCCCCATTGCACTACCACACATCAGTACTGCCAGCACTATCATCACCAATACCGTCTTGCGCATTGCACTTTCCTCCCTTCATATTCGCGGAATAGCCCTGGCTCTGGTCTGTTGAGTGGCTATCATCTAATAGATTCCTCGGGAACTCGCCGATTTCCTACCTGCGCTACCATTTGTTTTCATATAAGTACATGTAGGGGGCAACCTCGGTGCAGGAGATGTCGCGGTGGTGTGGAAATGTGCCTCGCTGCGGAAGCGTTCTCGCGTCGCATCTGAAGGAAGGTGATGAGTTGTATCAACTCAAGCCACTGAAGACCTATGCGCTGGAGGCCGTGCGGGATGATGGGCTGTGTATGACGCGGATGGAGCGAATGCTTGATGCCATCGGCCGGTCGGTTTCAGATATCGAGTGGATCAGCGATAACAACCTGCCCGAGGTTGTGGAGGAGCTTTCCGAGTTATGGCCGCCCGCTGAAGTGCCTGAGGGGACGCCGCCGACATTCATGCGGCCGCTGGTCTTCACAAAGGTGCATACCGGCGAGGAGTTGCCGGATATCTCCGCTAAGCTCCTGCACTGGCCCGATAACACCAACGAGGGCACGGTCAGAGCGATTCTCGGCCAGTTCGAGGCTATCCACGCCTATCATCCCTATGAGCGGGACCAGGAGGAGAACCGGGTCTGCTGGCCGACGTGGGATTTCGGGACAATGATGGGCTGCCCGCACGGCTGCCAGTATTGCGGCGCCGGCAAGTCGGGGAAGTTCATCACCGTGGGCCTGAACCTCGAGGAATTCATGGAGGTGGTAGTGCCGAGGACGATTGCGAAGTACCCGTGGCAGCAGTGCTTCCGGATGATCGGCTGGGCCGCGGAGATGATCTCCTTCGAGCCGGAATACGGCTGCTTCGACCTCTACACCCGCAAGCTGGCGGAGTACGATAAGTACGGGTATTTCCACGCGGCGAGTTCGAACGTGGACTGGATCGCCGAGCTGCCGCGCAAGGACCGTCTCATCGCCATCTTCAGCGTGACGTGTGAGGCGGTTGCGCGGGATATCGAGCCGGGGACGGGGCATGCTTTCGACCGCTTCGAAGCCGGCCGCAAGTGCAATGAATTCGGCGTGCCGGTGCGCTACAAGTTCAAGCCGATGATCCCGGTGCGCAACTGGCAGGATGAGTACGCGCGCGCCATCGAGCAGGCCCTGACGGTCTCGGAACCGGAATCGGTGGGCTTCTGTGTGATTATGTGGATGAACCTGGAGACGCTGGCGGGTAAGATTGACCTTGACCTGCTGGACCCCGAGTACGTCCAGGCGGCCCGCGATGCGGCTGCAGAGATGGAAGGCAATGTCTGCGCACCGTTTCCGCATCATGCGCGCAAGGCAATTTACCAGTATCTTATCCAGCAGGTGCGGCGCTGGGATGACGAGGTATTGCTGTATGTGAGCACCGAGTCGCGGGAGATGTGGGACGAACTGAAGGACGAACTCGGGCAGGATCCGCGGGCGTTCTTCTGCGGCTGCAGCTCGGTGGCCGTACCGGGGCGCAAGCTGAGCCTGTCGGCGGGCTGCCCGCATTCGACGTATTCGCCGCTGGCCTAGATTCGCAGGCGCTGCTCATTTCCGTTCTTGCGCGGGCGGCTTCTGCGCCATATCCCTCAACGCAGCGGTCAGGGGCGGAGGTGGCGGTCGAAGAAGGGGAAGGCTTTGGTGGGAGTGAATTCGTGCCCGCCGGAAAATATCTCCTGCTGGAGGTTGTTCTTCACGCCCTGGTCGCGGTAGATGGCCTTCAGCGACCGGTAGGCCTTGCGGAAGCTCTTCACCGGAGCGACGCCGTCGTCGGTCGCAGTAGTCACCAGTAGCGGTCGCGGGCAAATCAGCGCGCAGACGTCGTCCTGCTCGAAATACTTCAACAGCCCCGGAATATAGTTGCAGTTACAGTGCGTCACGTCCATTATCTGCTCGGTCCAGTAGGCGAAATAGCCCTGGATGCAGGCGACATCAATGCGCGTGTCCACCGCTGCCAGCAGCTCCGTGGTATGCCCGCCGCCGGAAAGCCCGACGCAACCCAAAGGCACGCTCTTCTCATCGGGCCGCCGCCGGAGCCAGTCAATCAGGTGCATGGTGTCCTGGATGCGCAGACCCACGTCAGTGCTCCCGAGCAGGATCGCGCGCGCATTGATGTCCACGCAGGAATTGCCGGGAGTGCCGTCGTCCCAGGGGTTCCCGAGATCGGAACGCTGGGCGAAACCACGGTGGCAGGGGGCATAGACGAGGTAGCCGCGCCGGGCGAACTGGGCCCCGAAATCGTAATTGAACTGCCGGGTGGTATCTACTTCTCCGGGGCGGCCGGCCTGCACACCGGCCACTGAGTCGGCTCCGAACGGGCCGTGACCGTGCAGCGCCAGTAGCACGCAGTCCGGCTTCTCCATCTCCTCGGGGACTAGCCGGTATAAAAGGATATGGTCGCCGAAGGGCGATTCGAGTACCCATTTCTCGCGCACGAAGCCCTTATCTTCTTCCTCCGACAGGAGCCAACTTTTGGGGTCCGTAACGCGCGCGGGCAGGAAACCAAGCAGGTCCTTGAGCTTCCTGCGGGCCTTTTTCTGCCAGGTACTGAAATCGGCTTTGCCACCGGCCTCGTCGTACCCGAGCAGCCGGGGCATGTTCGCGCCGACTTCATTGAGCAAGGCCACGGTGGTGCGCAGCTTCAGTTGCGGGTGTCTCATGGTGACGCCGCCCTTCATCCGTGCCGAGATTGTCATAGTTGATGTGGTGAGGAATTGCCCGCGCGGTGAGGCGATTCCTGCTTATGGGGCCGGCTATGCCGGGGATGAGCATGGGTATGGATAGCTTCTTCCGGACAGTATTTCCGCAGTATGGCAATATGATAGCGATGCCACGTCCTCGCCGAGGTAGCGGTCTATGGTGAATGAGGTAATGAACCACGCGGGCGAGAAGGCTGATGCTACTACCTGCAGCGCGCGGAATCCGCCGATTATCGTCTCGCCACTTAGCGGAGGTCGTTTCCTAGCTATGGCGGGAGAGGATAGCCGAGGGCTCGCCGAATTTCGCAACTTCCGGCTTGCCCACGTAGCGGACATTCAACTCATCGAGGATATCGGCAATTGAGCGTCTGGCGCTGGCGAGGGCCGAATTGATGTGGGCCATGCAGGCCTGAGTGTAGATGGCGAAAAGCGGCTCGGGACAGTTGCCGTCAATGCGGGGCACGACGGCGTCATATCCGGCCCTGACGAACTCCATGTAGCGGGCGAGTTCGGAGGAGGGCGCAGTGAAGTCGGAAACCATGAAGAGAACGGGATCGTCGTGGCTCCAGACGAGGGCGTCCTTCAGCGCGGTGAGTTCGTCATGGGGTTCAATGAAACGGACCGGCGTATCAGGGGGCAGAGCTGCGGGTTGCGAGATGATTGCGACGTGCTCCTCGCAGCTTACCTGGAGCATTCTGGCTACTACCGGCCAGGTGTTGCGGACGTTCTGAGGGTCGGTGATGAGAATTGCTGCTCTCATAGTGTGGCCTCTTGTGTTGGGGAGCTACTACCTCGTATAATACCAAAGTTCTGACGGAGGCACGCCGCGAATGGGATAGGCATCCGCCGGGCGTCCCTGCAGTGCCAAGATGACGATGGGCATACGGCGGCTGTCAATGGCCGATTCGCAATATATTGATTATACACTCGGCGGTGTGCCGGGACAAGCGGTTAGTAGAATCGAAAAACTATGGAGGATAAATATGAAGCGTCTGGCGGTAGCCGTCATTCTGATGTTCGCGTTGTCAGCGGTCGGTGGGTTTGCCGAGGAGAATAAGCCAGCCGACGAGACGAAAGCAGCCGGGGATGCGAAGGCCGAGGCCGGTGGCAAGGCCGTGGACGAAGCTCAGCAGAAGAAGTATGACCTGCGCTACAACCGGCTGGCACAGTCCGTCATACGGCAGAAACTCAGCGCCGAGATCAAGAGCGTGACGATGGAAGGATCTCCGCTGGGGCTTGAGGGATGGATGAAGAGCAATCTGGAGTACACGGGCAGCGGTCTGGACGAGGAGAAGCAGTCGTTTTTGATGCGGCTGCAGCTTAATGAGATACGCCAGGAGTTCAACGGAGCGCCGCTGAAGGGTAGTAAGGATGCTTGCGTAGGCTTGGTAGTGTCCGCGCGGGGCGAGATGCTTGGTAAGGAGGAGGGCGGCGGCGACATCGCGGTGATGGGCTCGGCAGGGATGCCGGCGGAGCTTGTGGCATTGTTGGTACACCTGGTGAGATTCCCTTATCAGCCCGTGGCCGTGGATGATGAATGGGAGTTTGCAGAGGTCCTCAAGCCCGGAGGTGAAGCCAGGCCGATACCGGTAATGGTCACAACGAGGCTGTGCAATGTCGAAGATGAGCGGTATGCATGGCTGGTATCTGAGATCAACCTGCAGGTGCCCAGCTTCAAGATGCCTAACCCGATGGGGTCCGGGGATCCGGTGCCGGTGAACAACGCAGAGTTGGACATAATAGACCTCTCGCGGGTATTCGATATGGACAACGGCGTTGTTGTGAAGGCTGAAGGGAAGGTGGAGTTCAGAGCGCAGGTGGACATGGGCGGCTTTCCTCTGAACATAGCAGCGGAGTCGACGTTTGCGATGGGGCCTTCTGAGGACCTGGAGACGCCGGCGGCGACAGTGGCGGAGAATCCGGGTGGTGAGGGAGCCGGCAAGCAGGAGGAGAAAACGACCACGAAGGTGGCAGAGGACAAGTAGCGAGCAGAAAGATCCGAGGAGAGACGCACAGGATACGAAATAGCGGCTGCCAGCGGGCGGCCGCTTTTTTCGTGGGTCTGAAGGCTGGAGCTGGCGCGGCGAGGACGGCTAGTCGGTAGGCGTGTCGGCGACGGGCTCCTCGTCGGACGACGGCACATCCGTGGGGGTGGTGCCCTCGGATGCAGGAGGATCTGCGGGGGTCTCACCCTTTTCCTCGGGACTCTCGGTGTCGGTATCAGTGTCCGCCGGGGCGGCGTCGGTGTCTGTCGTAGCCGGCTGGTCAATGTCGTCAGGGGGCATCTCGGGGACATCTACAGGAGGCATTGGTGCGACAGCGCCTGGCTCTGTCTGCGTTGCGGCTGATGGCGATTTGACGACAACCATGTGATAGAGCGCCAGGAGTATCGCCGCCACAAGTATCAAGACTACGACAACAACAGCCGGACTCACACGTGTTTCCATGTCCATCCTCCCAAATCTCCTCCTAGACCCACTATAGCGTCGCCTAGCAGAGCACCAAGAAGAGAGTTCTCCCACAGAGGTGCGTATTCCTGCTAACAGCAAGATTAATTTTTCCCGTCGCCTCTAATGAGCTATTGATGCTATGTGCAATCTATCGGGAAGTCTCTTCGATTTTGCGGCGAACTTCGGCGATGGGGAAGCGATCGCCGGGACATTCGGTGGCGCGGAATTCGCTGTGACCATGGACATCGTCAGGGCTGAAACCATGCTTGTTCATGAGGTCAAGAAGGAGAGAGTGGAGGGCGTGAAGTTGGGCGGGCGTCGGGCGGGCCGGTTGTTGGCTCCCCTCGGGATTTGACTTGGATGAGTAGTTGCCGACGAGGGCGATCCCGAGGTAGTGATTGCGACCGCGGCAGTGAGCGCCGGTCATCCATTCCGGCCTGCCAGTCTCGACACTGCCGTCAGGGAGGATGAGGTAGTGGTAGCCGATGTGGTAGGTCTGGTGCGCGTTGGAGAGACCCCAGCCGCGGCGCTTGTGTGAGTCGTCAACGAGGGCGGCGTTGACGGGGCGGCCGTTGGCAGTGGCTCCGGTGGCAGTATGGTGGATGATGACACCGGGAGGATGGCGTTGCACGAGGAAATCAAGCCAGCAGGGGCCGTGCCGAATCGCGAAGCCGGCGGCGACGACAATGCTGATGGCGAGAGCCAGGAGCACTGCGCCGCAACCTTCGCCTCCACAGCGATATCTTCGCGTCGGTGTTTGTTTCATCGGCAAAGTGCCAAATCATTCGCTTAGTGGAGGGTATAATCCTGCGCGAGAGGAAATATGGTGGAACGCGGTGTATGAGATGACGAAGAGAACAGCGGATGACGGCGACAGGCAAAGAGCAAAGGCAAACAAAGGAACGCAATAGGGAATTGCGTGAAAGGTGAGCGTGATGAAGGTTGGCATTGCCAAGGTCAATCTGACGCCGGAGATGCCGGTGACCATTGACGGGTTCGCTTCCCGGATCGGGAAACTGTCGGAGGGCGTTGCGCATGATATCTATGCCAACTGCGCGGTGCTCGATAATGGCGAGACGCGAGTGTGCATTATGGGACTGGACGTGCTGGCCGTGGATGACTACCTGCTGGTGCCGGTGCGGCAGGCGGCGGAGAAGCTGGGCATTCCCGCGGCGAATGTGATGCTGAATACCTCTCACGGTCACGCCTCGCCGAATGTGACGCCGTGCCGGAGCTTCATGCGGTCATACGAAGATGAATACCTGGAAGCGACCCGCGAGAAGCTGTGTGAGGTGATGGCGGCTGCGGTTGATGACCTCGCCGAGGCGCGGCTGGATTACACGGTTGGCTCGTGTGCACTGGGTCTCAACCGGCGAGGGCGAGACGGTCTCTGGGAGAATCCGGCTAAATCTATAGACCTCGATGTACCGGTGTTGCGGGTGACGTCGCCTGAAAATGAGCTGCGGGGATAGTGTTCTCCTACGCGAGCCATCCGGTGAGCGTATTAGGGATGGAAATTGATCCGGACTTCCCGGGATATGCGCGGGATGAGG
The DNA here is from genome assembly GCA_964498775.1 of uncultured Armatimonadia bacterium. Taxonomy (GTDB): domain Bacteria; phylum Armatimonadota; class Zipacnadia; order Zipacnadales; family UBA11051; genus UBA11051. The sequence goes on along the minus strand of CAZCJS010000022.1, from coordinate 16,868 downwards.
TGGCGGCCAAGATGCCCGGTTGCGAGGCGATATTCCTGCAAGGCTGCGGAGGGGATGTCAATTCGCGGGGTGGGAGTCTGAGGCAAAAGGCCGGGGGCTTGAGGCAGGTCGAGCTAGCGAGGGAACTGGGCCATGAGTTGGGGCGAGCGGTGTGTGCGGCGCTGTGCGGGGAATTGCAGCCGCTGGGTGATGAGCTGGCGGTAGGGGCTGAGTACGTGCAGATTCCGTTCGGGCCGCAACCGAGCGAAGAGCAAGTTGCGCAGGCCGAAAGATCCGAAAGCCTCATCCCACGCACTTGGGGTGAAGCAGTGCGGCGCGTGTGGGCCAGCGGCCACAAGCTCCCATACCAGTTGCCGATTGAGGTCCAGGTGGTTAACATCGGGGGATTGTACGTCGTGGCGATGGCGTGTGAGACCTGTGTGGAAGTGGGCTTGCACATCAAGGAAATGCTGGGCGAGCGGACGGTGATGACGCTGGGGTACACCAACGGGGCGTGGGATTACTTCGCGCCGGAGGAGGCGCATACGGAGCCAGGCTACGAGAGGGGCTATGAGGTGTATGGCAGCTTCCAGGACACGATCTGGCCGTGGGTTCAGCCGCTGGGGCTGTCAGTGGATTCGGAGACTATCCTGCTGAGGGCTATCAAAGAGATGGTTGCGCGTCTAGAGTGCGCGTCCTCATGAAGCCATCCTGCGGGAGAGACGACTGCGTGAATAGTTGCAGAGAATATGATAAACGAAAGGACAGTGTGTGATGAGAGTAGGAATCGCGAATGTAACTACGACGCCGGAACAGCCGATCTGGATGACCGGATTCGCGTCGCGGACGGCGCCTTCAGAAGGTAACTACAACGATCTCGAAGCGTCAGTCGTGGTTTTCGAGAGCGGAGACAAGCGCGTGGGTATCGCGGCGCTGGACCTGGTGGGTGTTGATGAGTGGCTGCTGGAGCCGATACGAGAGGCCGCCGAGCAGGTAGGCATTGCTCCGGAAGCGATGCTGGTCAACTGTAGCCATACGCACTGCGCACCGTCGTGTCGGGTGGTGCGGGGGTCGAACCGCCACTTTGACTATGAATGGTTGGAGGGGTTGAAGGAGAAGGTGGGCGGAATGCTGCGGGCGGCGGTTGATGACTTGCAGGAGGCGACTGTGGACTACACGGTTGGCTCATGCACCCTGGGCATCAACCGGCGGCGGATGGATAAGGACGCCCAGGCGGCAGGCATGCTGCCGAACCCCGACAAGCCGATGGATAAGGACGTCCCGGTGCTGCGAGTGCTGACACCCGATGGCGAGGTGCGGGCCGTGGTGTTTTCGTATGCGTGTCACCCGACGACAATGGGCGGGCAGCTTCTGGGTACGGACTACCCGGGACCGGCACGAGAGGCGCTGCGAGAGGCGCTGCCGGGATGTGTGCCGATCTTTTTGCAGGGCTGCGGGGGTGATGTGAAACCTCGGAATGTGGACCCGGTGAAGCGGACGTTTTTGTCCGGGCCGCTGGAGACGGTATATGAGATCGGGCATGAATTGGCGCGGGCGGTAGAGGCGGCGCTGTGCGGTGAGCCGGAGAAGCTAGGCGATGAGCTGGCGGCGAGCAGTGTGACCGCCCAGCTACCGACGACCGGGACGCCGAGCGAGGAAGTGCTGGCGGAGCTTGAGGCGGGAAGTCAATGGGAACGAGACTATGCAGCAGCGGCGCGGAAAACGATCGCCGAAAAAGGCGGTCTTGCCGAGACGCTGCCGGTGGAGGTGCAGGTGCTGAGGATCGGCGATTTGTATGTCATCGGGATGGGGGGCGAGATAAGCTGCGAGATTGGGCTCGAAGTGAAGGCGAGGCTGGCAGAGGCGAAGGTGTGGACGCTCGGGTACTCGAATCTGTTGCGGTCGTACGTGGCGTCCCGCAGTGCGCATGAAGAAGGCGGCTACGAGGTCGAAAGGGCGTTCATCTACTCGCTGGAGCCTGAGCCAAGGCCGTTGGGCTATACACGCGAGTCCGTGGATGTTCTGGTTGACAAGGGCATCGAGTCGGTGAAGTCGCTGCAATGACGATGATGACGCGGATATATGGAGGGAAGTGAGCCATGCAGGTAGGGATTGCGAGTACGATGATTACACCGGAACGTCCGGTGTGGCTGTCGGGATTTGGCGGGCGGGAGCATCCTTCGGAGGGCAAGTACAATGACCTGGAGGCATTCGCGGTCGTGTTTGACAACGGCGAGACGCGGGTCGGGATACTCGCGCTTGATGCGCTTTCGCTCACCGAGTACTTCATAGACCGGATACGGGAAGTGGGCGCGGAGTTGGAGATTGCGCCGGAGCGGATGCTGATCAACTGTAGCCATACGCACTGTGGCCCGTCGTTCGGGGTAGTTAAGGGGGCATGGGAGCTGGATAAGGAGTATCTGGCCGAGACGCGGGAGAAGTTATGCGGCCTGCTGCGGGAGGCAGTTGATGACCTGGAGGAGAGCAAGCTGGACTACACAGTGGGCGTCTGCACGATGGGGATCAACCGGCGGCGCAAGGACGCGGAGGGGAAATGCGCCGGGATGGTGCCGGGACCGGCCGAGCCGATGGACATGGATGTGCCGGTCCTGCGGGTGCTGACTCCGGAGGGTGACATGCGGGCGGTAGTCTTTTCGTATGCCTGTCACCCGACGACGATGGGCGGGTACCTCATCGGGACGGATTATCCCGGCCCGGCGCGCGAACTGTTGCGTGAGGCGATACCCGGATGCACGCCGATCTTTCTGCAGGGCTGTGGCGGTGATGTGAAGCCGCGCTCGGTGGACCCAGTGAACAAGAGATTCGGGGGCGCGACGGTGGAGACGGTGTATGAAATAGGACACGAGCTGGCGCGCGCAGTGGAAGCCGCGCTGTGTGGCGAGCCGGAAGAACTGGGACAGGAACTGGACGGAGCGAGCATAATAGCGCAACTGCCGATGATTGGTGACCCGACGGAGGAGCAACTCGCACATTACGAGGCGGGCAATGAATATGGACGGGGATGGGCGGCGTGGGTGCGCAAGACGCTAGCCGAGAAGGGGAAGCTGACTGACTATGCGCCGATGGAAGTGCAGGCGCTGCGGATCGGAGATGTGTATCTGCTGGGGATGTCGGGGGAGATATGTGTAGGCGTAGGGTTGGAGCTGAAAGAGAAGCTGCCTGAGGTGAAGCTGTGGACGCTTGGGTACAGTAACCTGATTTGCACGTACTTCGCCTCGCGGGGGGAACATGCGGCAGGCGGCTATGAGGTGACCTCCAGCTTCATCTATTATACTCTGCCTGATGAGCCGCTGCCGCTGGGCTTCCAACCGGAGGCGGTGGATGTGGTCGTGGACAGCGGGATTGAACTGGTGCGCGCAATTGCTGAAGACAAGAGTCGGGCTGGAAGCTGAGAATTGGACAAGCGATGCTTGCCCAATTCCCACCTGAGCGTGGCACACGATGCCACGCCCAGGCCGACCTACGCGTTGAAGTGTGAGGCGGTGGATGTGGTCGTGGACAGCGCGATCGAGCTGGTGCGAGTACTGTAGGGAAAGACGAAGCACGGATGAATACGGCGCGGGGTCGGCGATGGCATGTGTGGCTGGGGGCAGTAGTGGTTGCCCTCGGAGTGTTGCTGGGTGGGCTGATTGGTTCGGGGCACGTGCGCTCGTATGACGTGTGGTGGCATCTGCAACTGGGGCAGGATATTCTGCGGACGCATGAAATCGGGCTGTATGATGACTACTCGCACAGCGCACGGGGGAATTTCCGGCCACCGCAGCAGTGGCTGTTTGAGGTGCTGCAGGCGGCAGTCTATGGAGGCGTCGGCGAGACCGGGCTAGTGTGGTTGCGGATGGTGTTAGCGGCCGCGAGCCTGGGGCTGCTGGGGGCGCTGCTGATCCGGCGGCGATCGGCATACCTGGCGGCGACGGCGATGCTGGTGCTGGTAGCTTCGGCGAGCATGCCGAATGTGACGTGCCGCCCGCATCTGGTGATGCCGCTGCTGCTGCTGGCCCTCCTGAGCATTCTCATAGGGAGTAACAAGCGGCGTTGGCTGCAGTGGCTGACGCCGCTGGTCTTTGTGCTATGGGCGAATCTCCATGCGAGCCTTGTGCTGGGACTGGGAATTGTCGGAGCCTGGATGGTGTACCGTGCGTGCGGCGGCGGGGATAAGATCGGGGATGGGCTGAGGTGGTCGGGACAAGGTCTGGCTGAGGCCGCGGGTGTGCTGGTCGCGTCACTGGCCGGTTCCATGGTGAATCCGGCAGGAGTGAAGCTGTTGACTTATTCGCTGAAGTATCTGCCGGGCGGGGAATATGAGTATGCCGCTCAGGCGGTGCAGGAATGGCAGGCACCGACGCTAGGTTCGTTTGATATGGCGGCGACCACGCTGGTACTCGTCGGCGGTGCGCTGCTAATCCTGCTAAGGGCGCGACAGGTGTCGGTGTTTGAGCTGTTGGTGGTAGGGCTGATGGTGGTCATGGGTCTGCGCTGGGGCCGTGCGGCAATGCCGGCGGCGATAGTGATCGCGTGGGTGGTGACGCCGGTGCTGAGCGAATGGCTGCGAGGTGTATCGCCGGCACTGCTGGGCTGGAGTCGAGGGTCGGAAAATGAACCGGAGAAACTCCTGCCGCCGGCGCTGGTGATCGTGATGCTGGTCGGAGTGGCAGCGATTAGTCGGCCGGTGCTGGCAAAACGCTCGCTGGATGTGAATCTCTTTCCGGTTGCGGCGACGGACTGGATTGAGAGCCACGACCTGGCGGGGAATATGTATAACCCGTACCACTGGGGGGGATACCTGATACACCGGCTGTATCCTCGACACCGGGTGTTCATAGACGGTCGCGTGGACATGTACGGTGAGAAAGTGTTCAAGGATTGGCTGACGCTGCGTGAGGCAAGGGATGGCTGGGAGGAAATCGCGAGCAAATACGGGGTCAAGTGGGGACTGGCGGAGGTGGATGTGGCGCTTACGGAGGCGGTGCGCAGTAGTGCCAACTGGCAGGTGATGTATGAGGACCCGCAGGCGGTGGTGTTTGTCCGGCGCGATCTGTGGGAGTGAAAGACGCGGGCATGAATCCGAGCCCGCGAAAGAAGCCACTGTGCGACCCTGCAAAGACGCAGTGCAAAAGGTTGTACTGCGGAAGCCAGGATCTTGCGGTGTCAGGGGGTGACGATGGCCCGGATCATGTCGCCCTCTCGCGCTATTGCTGCCTGCATCGCCTCGGGAGCCCGATCAAGCGGGAACTGGCGTGTCGGATAATCTGCGACATGGACTTTGCCCTCGGCGACCATGCTGACGCAGTCATCGAGGGTGTCGCGAGACCGGCGCGAGAACTGAACGGTCAGCTCCTTGCGGCGCGGCACATGTGCGGCGAAGACCTGCTCGTCAGGCTCGGGTATGCCGATGATGATAGCGGTGCCACCGGCGCGTACCAGAGGCATCGTCTCGGCAAACGCCGTGGGACCACCGGAGGCCTCGAAGACAATCGAGGGGTGAGAGTCGTGGCCTTCGAAGAGTTTCTGGAGATCGCCGGCCGAGGCATAGACCTGCGCGCCCAATTCTGCGGGGAAGGCGTGCCTGCCTGGGAGCGGCTCTGCTACGTATATCCGCCCCGCGCCGAACGCCTTGCAGCAATCCAGCGTGGCCACGCCGATAGCGCCGGCACCGAGAACGGCCACGTCCTGCCCCTCCTGCAGGCCCGCTAGGCGCACTGCGTGGAGGGCTACGCCAAGGGGTTCGGTCAGAGCGCCGGCCTGGTAGCTGACGTTGTCAGGGAGCTTGCAGAGCGATGAGGCCGGGACGGCGATGTATTCGGCCATCGCCCCGGGGTTATCGGGGAAGCTGGGGAAGATGACATTGCGGCAGAGATTGGTGAGGCCGGCCCGGCACATGTCGCAGATGCCGCAGTGCCAACTTGGCTCGCAAGCAACCCGGTCGCCGATTGCGAAGCCGCTGACCTGAGGGCCGATTGCAGCGACATCGCCGGAGAACTCGTGGCCCAGGATGAGGGGGCCGGAGGGATATGTGCCGCTGCTGTGCCCGTTCTCAAAAATGTGGATATCTGATGCGCAGATGGCGACAGCGCGGACGCCGAGGAGGACCTCCCCGGGGCCGGGCACAGCCGTATCGGTCTCGATGACGCGCAGGTCATCAGGCGCAAACATGAAGGCTGCTTTCATCAGTCGCCCCTTTCGGCGCTGCCGGCAGTCGGCGGCTTGCCGAGGCCGGGGGGTGGGGCGTCCGGATCAACTATGCTGGGTGCGCCCGGGCTCGGCGTCGGTTTGGTGTCAGTGGTCGCTTCCTCAGGTTTCTCGGGTTCCTCCGGAGGTTTGGTACCGACGCGAATTACCTTGGTCTGCGGCGGGTAGGTGTCGGTGTGGAGGACCTGGCGCGCAATCTCCTTGCCACCCTTCTTGACTACGCGAGTGAGTGTTACACGGACGCCATTGCGTCCTTTCTTCTCGACTTCCTGCTTGCCTTCTTCGAGTTCGGGATCGGGCTGCTCCTTTTCCGAGAAGGCGATGGTTGAGACACCACTGCGGATGAGTTCGACGTCGTAGTCATCTTCCTTGCTGCCGATTATTTTGGCATGAAGGCGGGCAGACTTAGTGTAGCCGAGGAGCAGTATGGGATGCTTAAGCGTATTGGTGAACTTAAGGTCAAGCTGCCCGCCGTAAAGTGTGGCGTCCCTGCCGGAGGGCGCATAGTCAACAGGTCGCGAGTGGTGATGGCGCTCGTCAATTTTCAGATTTGCCAACAGCGCCACGTTGTAGATGGTAGTCGCCACCTGGCAGACGCCGCCGGCAATCGAGGGCACGACTTCGCCCTCGAGGAAGATGGGGGCCGGCTTGTAGCCGTGTTCAGTGGCACGCGAGCCGATGGTCTTATCGAGCGATATAGTCTGTCCAGGCTTGACGACGGTCTTATTGACGATTCCCATGGCGAGGGTGAGATTGTGCGTGCGCTCGACCTTGCCGGGATTGAAGGGCGTGCTGTAGGCGGCGAGGACGGTGTTGAGGTGCGCCAGCATCTCCTTGGTTATCGAGGGCTCCTCAGTCTCCACGACCAAGTCAAGGCTAGTGATGCGGGGGTCTCTCAAACCGTCCGCCAGTAGCGCGTGGCTGGCGTCAATGTCGAGTGTCCTGCCGATTTCGCCGGGAATAATCCGGACATCATCCCCTTCGACCTCGACGAGTGCGTCCTTGGGCTTGCGGTTTATCGTGCTCTCGAGGTCGAGGAGGGCAGAGTGGAGGACGGCATGATCCACCTCGCGGGTGACGGGGACATCAAGGCCATTTCGGCGCAGGCGCAGGAGCGCAATGGTCTGCTGCCACACGTTACCCTGGCGACCGATACTATAGGCCTGTTGGGCGGCCCGCTCAAGCTGTAGCTCGGCTCCCAGTTGCTGTGGAGAGAGGGAGACGGTGTCCTCGTCCTCAGCCGTCTCAGATGGCTCAGCGGCTTCGTCGGCGGCTTCGTCGGTGGCATCATCGCCGGTACGCTGCTTACTCTTAGCTTCAGCAGAAGGATTGTCCGGAGTGTCCGGGCGTCCGGCGGCGTCGTCCTGTGGGGGTGCTTTAGCGTAGTTGAGTTTGATTTGCTCGGGTAGTGTCGGCACCCATTGCGTCTGCATCAGCTCGATTGCCTCGGGAGTCGAGAGGCGGCTGACATCAACGCCGGCGATGGCGACGCCCGGAGCAATCTGGTCGCCCCTGGCAAAGGCCCTGGCACTCAATACAAAGATCAGCCCGCTGGTGACAATGAGCAGGGAGATCGTCAGCAAGGCTATGGTAAGCCATCTAGTCAGTTTCTGTTTCTCTGCCGTATCCATTGTTGTATCAGTGCCTGTGTGCGTAATTCTTCCTCGTCCTGAGCAGCCGGAGGAGAAGTTGATTGCCGGCTTGAGTCATCGCGTATTTCTGCAAAGGGTTCTGGCACCTCGGTAGAGCTGAACTCGGGGAGATTGAGGTGCTCTTCGAGGCGTCGGAGGCGACTTCCGTAGGTGTCCATCGGGTCCAAGCCACGTGCCAACCTGTCATGGCGAAAATCATAAACGCGCTTGCCTTTGCGGCGCAGTACAAATGCCTTGTGACCTACCACTGTAGTATATTCCGGTACGGGATCCAGCACGACGGCACCGGCGCCGATGACGGCTCCGCGGCCGATGGCAAATGAGCCGATGATCTGTGCGTGAGCGCCGACGGTTACGTTCTCGCAGAGAGTAGGGTGGCGCTTGCCGGTTTCCTTGCCGCTCCCACCGAGAGTGACGCCCTGGAAGAGCGTGCAGCCGTTGGCGATCTCAGAGGTCTCGCCGATGACAGTACCGGCACCGTGATCAATGAAGAAGCCGCTGCCGATTTTGGCTCCGGGATGGATCTCGATACCTGTTAGGAACTTGGCGACCTGGGAGTTGTAGCGCGCCAGCAGCCGAAAACCGGCTCTCCAAAGGCGGTGATTGATGCGATGGGCAATGATGGCGTGGAGGCCGGAATAGCACAGGATGATCTCAAGAACGCTGCGGGCGGCCGGGTCGCGCTCCCTGGCAGCCTGGATGTCATCGTAGATTTGTTTGAGCAACAAGATAATCACCTCGGGAGGATGCGAAGGGTGTAGCCCATAGCAGCCTGTGCCCGGATAGGCCTACAGGCGTGGGCCGGCCTCAGTGCGGTCGCAAACGCCCCGGCCTCCCCTTCCCACAAGCTCCTCCATTTGCGGCCAAACACCGCATGACAACTACCGGCCGTACAACGCCGTGACACGATATTTAGCCTATTCGAGCTTGCTGTGACGGGCCCGCATTTCCTGAGGCGTAGTGCCCAATTCGTCCATGAGGCGCATGATTATGTGCTCTCCGAGGACGAGCATGCACTGCTCGAAGAGAGACCCCGGCGGCTGCGGCATGAGCTCACCATTGCTGATCTTGGTAAGCGGCCATGGGATCTCAACGACGAAATCGCTTGCCTGCGGGATCGGCCCGTCAGGATTGGCAGTGATGGTGCAGACGCGGGCGCCGCGTTCGTGTGCGGCTTCCACCATCGCCAAGGTCGTCCTTGTGACTGCCGAGCCGCTGCCGGCGATCAGAAGGTCGTCAGCGCCGATCGCCGGTGTGCTGGTCTCGCCGACGACAAAGGCCCGCAGGCCCAAATGAACCAGCCGCATGGCGAAGGCGCTCAGCATGAGAAGACTGCGGCCGGCGCCGGCAATGAATATAGTCTCCGCTGCGAGAATGGCCTCGACGAGTGCATCCACTTCGGCCTTCTTGATGCGGCCTGTTACGGCTGCGATCTGTCCAGGGATGACAGAACGCACGAACTCCCCGTCACTACTATTCTGGGTCTTATCCACTTCAGACAGCCCTCTCGTCGGTTATTCGGATTGCGTGATTGTGATAGTTGCGCGGCTGAGATCGAGCAGGTCACCTGCACACTTGCGGACGTCCTCAGCCCTAACCGCTGCGATATTGTCGGCATAACGGGTGTAGTTGTCAAATCCGAGACCGTACAATTGGTCAAGGACAATGGCCTGAGCGCGGTCGAGATTGGCCTGGAGGGCGATCTGCTGGGCCGAGATAGCCATGCTCTTGGCGCGTGCCAGCTCTTCGGCGTCAGGTTCGTCCGTGGTCATCCCGGAGATGACTTCCTCGATTGTGGTTTTGACCTGGGCGACCTTGTCCGGGCGCGTGCCGGCATAGATGACGAAATGTCCGGTCTCGATACCGGGCATGGAAAAGCCCCAGGTTGCATAGACGAGTTCGGCTCCGCGCAGGGCTTCGTGGAGCCGGCCGCCGGGCATGCCCATGCCGGCAAGTACGGCCGCCATCACGTCCAGAGTATAGCGGTTCTCAGCGGTGATCGTTGGGCCAGGGAAACCGTATGTGACGATCGCCTGTTGCTGCTCACGCTTGACGGTTTTCGTTGTTGGCTGTATCTGTACCGGCTCGGAGGCGATCGCAGGTGGCATGATCTCGCCTATCTCCAAACTGCTGAACCGTGTTGCGACCTGTTTGATGACATCGTCGGCTTGTACGTCTCCCAGAACGGCAAGGACCATTCCGTTGGGGCGGGCGTATCGGCTGTAAAAATCCACAAGCTGTGACTGCGTCAAGGACGCCACCGTGGTGCGAGTACCGATGAGGGGCATCCGGTAGGGATGTGCCTTGTATAGGTTGGCAGCCAGGAGGTCGAATGCGACTGAATTCACGTCATCCGCGCGCGCCTCGATGGCGGCCAGCGTCAGGTGGCGCTGCCGCTTGAGCTGATCGGCTGGGAAAGTAGGGTCACTCAAACAGTCGGCGAATATCTCGAGCACCGACGGGAACGTATCGCTGGTGCATTGCGCCTCCAGGCCGAATGTGTTGCGGCCCGAGAATGGCGTCAGGACAGCGGCCATCATGTCTATAGACGTCGCGATCTGCTCATACGTTCGGTTCTTGGTGCCGCGTGTGAGCATGGCGGCGGTGAGGTTGCTCAGGCCGTTGGTGTCTTCGGTCTCATAGCGCACTCCGCCCTTGAAGGCGGCCAGCATTGAAACGGTGGGGCTGTGATGAGCCTCCTGGACCAGCAGCAACATGCCGTTGTCCAGCCGGTGGCTGATAATGCGAGCCGAAGGTGCGCCGGGGGGAGGTTTGACGTGAACGTCAGCGGCGAGTGCAGGGGGGCCGAGAACAGCCGTGTTGAGCTTTTCGGGGCGGAAGTACTTGACCGCGACACGCATTACATCGGCAGGCGTAACCTTGCGGATATTGCCAACATAAATGGCGCTGAATTCCGGATTGCCGGAGTTGACCAGATCGTTGCCCAGGACGGAAGCGCGGCCCTCGATAGTCTCCTGAGCGTAGATGATTTCCGCCGCCTTCTGCGTAAGCGCTTTCTGGAGTTCAGCGGGCGCAACGGGCTCTGATGCCAGGCGGGCCACTTCGGCGGCGATAGTCTCTTCGGTGGCCTTGAGATTGGCGGGGTCAAGCACGGCTCTGATGCCGAATATGCCGGCGTCGTATGTAGGCGTATAGGAGAATGCGCTGATCGCGTCCACGATGCCAAGCTCATCTCGCAGCCGGGCGTTGAGGCGGCTACTCTCGCCGTAGCCGAGAATGTATGCAGCTACATCGAGGGCGTACAGATCAGGGTTGAACAGATCCACCGTCGGCCAGCCGACGAACAGATACGTGCGGTGCAGACCCGGATCGCTCTCGACGCGGCGACGCGGTGCAGTCTGCTCGGCTTCATTCGGCAGTGCTGACCGCCTGACAGCAGCCTTCGGCTCCTTTGCCAGGAGCTCTCCGAGGTCGGTCATGACCTCCCGGCCGTCAAAGTCCCCCACTACCACGACGACGACGTTGTCCGGAGTATATGTGGCGGCGTGGAAGGCGACGAGGTCTGCTCGCTGGAGGAGATTGAACTGGTGCTCGTATCCGATGATGCGATATCTGGCCGGATGTGACTGAAAGGCGGTTGCGGTGAAGAGATTCCAGATGCGGCGGTCCGGGTCATCGTCACCCATGGCGATCTCGCGGAGAATGATACCGCGTTGGGTCTTGACGGCGTCGAGTGGGAAGTCGGCGTGGAATACGTAGTCGGCGATCAGTTCGGCGGCCCCGTTGAGGTACTTGGCGGAGGTGGTGATGTAGTAGCAGGTATGGGCGCTTGCCGTGTAGGCGTTGGCTTGATTGCCCATACTCTCGATAAGGTCGTCAATCTCCTGCCGCGAGCGGGTGGGAGTGCCTTCACCGACACAATGTTCGACGAAATGGCTGATGCCGGCACCAAGATAGTTGCCCTCATAGACGCTGCCGATCTTGACGTAGAAGCGGATGGCGACGACGGGTGCGGTATGATTCTCCTCCACGGCGAGAGTGAGGCCGTTGGGGAGGACTTCGACCTGAACAGCAAGTACGCCAAGCGCGCCGCCAAAGACGGCGAGGATGATGAGAAGCAGCCTGAAAAGCCTGTGCGTCATGCAGCACCTCCGCAGGAATACATGTGCCTCAATGATAAGCGGTAAGAGGATTTCTGGCAATAGCTGAGGTGTCTGAGGAGGAATCCGGGTTGCGGATTGTGAATGTGCATGTCGGATTATGATGATTGGGAAGGCTGTGCAAGAAATCCTCGATCTGGTCTTTCCGCCCGCCTGCGAGGTATGCGGCGAGGTCGGTGAGCCGGGCTTGTGCTCCAACTGCATCCAGCAGATCGTGCCGGTGGAGGAGCCGTACTGCGCTCATTGCGGGAAGCCGTTCGACCCGAACGTGGCCCGACCGCCACAGCTCTGCGAGTCGTGCCGATCGAATGCGCCGAGCTTCGATGGCGCACGGGCAGTCGGGCTGCATACCGGACCCCTGCGGAGAGTGATCATCACCTACAAGTTCAATGGGCGGACATCGCTGGCGGTTTTCCTGGCGCGTCTGCTCACCGAACGCGTGGCGGCGGAGGCGGAGGCTTCATGGCCCCTGCCGCTTGCGGATGTGGACGCAGTCGTGCCGGTGCCTCTGCACCCACACCGGAAGCGCTGGCGTGGCTTCGACCAGGCGGCGCTGCTGGCTCGTCCGCTGGGACGAGCGATGGAAAAGGCCGTGTGGGAGGACTGCATGGTGCGGGACAGGCCGACATTACCACAGATCGGACTTACACTGCAACAGCGGCGGGACAATGTGAAGAATGCGTTTTCGGTGCGTGAAAAGCGCAGGATCACAAACAAGCGGCTGCTGCTGGTGGACGATGTCTATACCACCGGCGCAACGGGGATGGATGCCGCGCGCGCGCTGAAGGCGGCCGGAGCAGCAGAGGTCTATCTGGTGACTGTGTCGCGGGCGGTGCCGGCTTGGCACCCGGCCAGCCAGGTAGCCGAGCCGCCGGAAGTGGGATACTAAATCATCCGCAGGGCCATACGCATTATCGTAGGAGCCCGCCTGCGCCGCAGAGAAGAGCAGATGAAAAGTGGAAAAGGGAGAGAGCACCGATAATGGAGATGCGACGAAGCAGAGTGCTGAGTAAGCTGCGCGCCGGCGAGACCGCCATCAGCTACAAGACGAATCTGGCCGACGCCAGGAGTGTCGAGATCGCGGCACGGGCCGGATTTGATTGCGTATGGACGTGCATGGAGCACGTAGGCAATGACCTCAGCGCCATCGAGCAGCAGGTGTGGGCCGCTAAGGCGTATGACTGCGACCTGATGGTGCGGGTAGCCAGAGGCAGCTACAGCGACTATGTGAGACCGCTGGAGTTGGATGCAGCCGGAATCATGGTGCCTCATGTGATGAGCCCGCAGGACGCCGCTGCGGTCGTGCGCATGACGCGCTTCCACCCGGTCGGTCGCCGGCCGGTGGACGGAGGCAATGCCGACGGTGCCTACTGTGCTATCGAGCTCGTCGAGTATCTGCGGCAGGCCAATGAGCAGCGCTTCGTCACGCTCCAGATCGAGGACCCGGAACCGCTGGAGAAACTCGACGAGATAGCCGCCGTGGAAGGCTATGATGTGCTGTTCTTCGGGCCGGGTGATTTCAGTCACGGCATCGGTGTTCCGGGGCAGTGGGAGCATCTCGGAGTACTGGAGGCGCGGAAACGGGTTGTGGAAGCCGCACTGCAACATGGCAAGTTCGCCGGGACGGTAGCCACGCTGGATACCGTGGAGGAGATCATGGAGATGGGTTACCGCTTCGTCAACATCGGTGCAGACGTGACCTGCCTGATTGAGCACTGCCTCGATATCGTGGGGCAGTGCCGAGGCATCGCTGAGGGCTAATAACTAATTACATTGGTTGCTCAGGGAGGTTTGCGGAAGACGTTTGCCTAAATGCTTAGGTCCCCGGCGTCGGTGAGCATTAAGTTGAAATCTGCGCGCCACGCTTGGCCTTACTACCGCCACTGTGGTTAGGTCTGCGGCTTTTCGATGGAGGGTGCGAGGAGTTCGTGTGGTTATTGGGCGGTCGCATGAGGCGTTCCACCCGGGCCACCAGTTCGGTCTCGCCCGTCTGGACTTGCTTAATCATCTCCTGCCGGCGTAGGATAATGTCGGCCAATTCATGCTTTGACAACTGTTGACGCTGCGCGCGCCATCCGGCGCATGGCTGCGACTCCCGGCGTGATGATGGCTGCGTGCGCCGGTTTCACTATTCAGGATGGACCAGATGCGCCCAAGTTCCGGCTTCTGCTTGACAATCTTAGTGGGGGCGGTACACTCTACCCCAAGCCAACTCGCAAGGTGAGTAGTTACACGAACCGAAGGTGTGAAGAACAATTGAACTATAGGTGGCCGTCGTGGTATCGCAAGGCGTGCCGTGAGCGTGCGGCGCTCTGGCGTTGGCCGATAAGTTCCATGAAAGAGCGCGTTGTTGCGACGCGACCGGAGAACCTGTACCAGGCTGCAGCAGTTGCGACCGACTTCCCTATGCGTGCTATCCGCTACTGGTGGACGTACTGCGCGATCATGGACGAAGCGAAGCGATATGACCGGCCCCTTACCATAGTGGATGCTGGATGTGGCCGGGGAATCTCCAGGCGCTTTGTAGGTGATGACCCGAACGCAAAATGGATCGGACTGGATTGGCAGATTGATCGCCAACTTCTTCTGGACCGAGGCTATGACGAGGTTCACCAGTGCGATCTGGACAAACCCCTGCCTCTGGCTGATGGTTGTGCTGATGTTGTAATTTTCCAGCATGTGGCGGAGCATCTTCCAAGGATTTCGTTTACGTTGCACGAGTTGGCGCGGCTTCTGCACTCCGAGGCAGTGCTGGTGGCGGGTAGCCCGATTAGGCCCCGGCTGCTCTGCCCGCTCCAAGAGCTGCGGTATCGGCGTGCTGATGCGATGGGAAAGCGGGCGGTGGGGGCACATATCAATGCGTTGCACGTGGGACTATGGCGTGACCTGCTGACCTCGGTCGGGCTTGAAGTCGAGACGCTTTCAGGTGCTCACTTCTTCCGCTGGTCGGGTAGTCCTCTGGAGAACTATGCCTGGTGGCTGCGGGCGAACCTCATGTGGGGAGCCCTTTTGCCGGCCTGGGGCCGAGAGCTGTATATTGTGGCCCGTAAGTAGATTAAGCCGCGCACGTCATGCGGCACATAGCTGCGACCGCTGGTGTGATGGTGGGTGCCATCTCTCGTATTCGACACTCGTCGCTCCGCACCTGGAGTATGATGAGTTCCGCGAGGCACTGCTGCAGGCAGAAATCAGTGACCGCAACGACGGCGGCCGGGCTTTCTATGCGGTGCCCTATCTGGCTCCCGTGCGCATGCACCGAGCTAAAGATGAGTAGCCAGGCGGCCGCGGTTGCACAAATACTTCCGGTCCAGGTAGGTATTGACGTTTTATTGAGGAACTAGAGTTGAGTTCTGCCAAGAGCTAAGGAGGATTTCTGATGATCAAAGTAGGTATTGTGGACTGGGACACTTCGCATGTGGTGCAATTCACCAAGCGGCTGAATCACATTGACATCGAGGAGGACCAGTGGGTAGACGGAGCTCAGGTAGTCGCAGGATACCCGGGAGAGTCGAGACACTCGCCGGAACGGGTGCCGGAGTACACCAAGCAGCTTGTGGAGTATGGGATAGAGGTAGTCGAGAGGCCGCAGGATCTCATCGGGATGGTGGATGCCGTGTGCGTGGAGGCGAATGAGGGCGGTGTGCATCTGGAACACGCCCGGCCGTTTTTGCAGGCCGGGATTCCCTGCTATATTGACAAGCCGTTCGAGGTGAACCTGGACAATGCCAAGGAGATCCTGCGGCTCGCAGATGAGAACAATGTGCCGACGTTCTCGTCGTCATCGCTGCGCTTCTGCCCGGAAGTGCAGGGCGTGTTGAGTGATGAAGAGGTCGGAAAGGTCATGGGTGCGAATGCGTATTCGCCGGCATCTGAGCATGAGTTGAATCCGGGGCTCTTCAACTACGGTATCCACGGAGTGGAGATACTCTACACGCTGATGGACAAGGGCTGCGAGAAGGTCTCATGCGCTTACACTGAAGGCGCCGAGGTCGTCACCGGCATCTGGGGAGACGGTCGGATCGGTGTGATGCGCGGCACGCGTCCGCCCGGCGCGCACTCCTACGGCTTTACAGTATGGGGCGAGAATTCGATCAGACAGTCGGGAATCTCGACGCAGTACATCTACCGCGAACTGCTGAAGCAGATTGTGCAGATGTTTGAGACCGGCGAGGTGCCAATTGATCCGCAGGTGACGCTCGAGATCGTAGGCTTCATGACAGCAGCCATCGAGAGCCGCAAGAACGACGGGGCGTGGGTGGAACTGGATCTGTAGGCACTCCGGGCAGACCGTGGATTGAGAGCTGAATAAGGGAGCCCCGGATAATCATTGGGCTTCCCGTATCATTTCCGCGAGCGAGCAGGCCGTGGTGCAGACGCCGTGGAAGCGCGTTATCTTGAGTATAATTTGAGCTTAAGCCTGAGAAAAGCTGGGTAAGTTTCAGGTATAATAATAGAGTTCATCAGCAGTTGCGCAAGCTGGACTCTCAAGTGTAGGGATGGTGATGTAGTAACTGACGGTAGTGAAGGCTGGCTGCATGGGGAAGGGATACAGAAAACTCGCGTGTGGCTGGAGACTTTGCACTCAGTGAGCTGACCGTGGGCATAGGTATTATCGCCGTGTTGATGGCAATTATTCTCTCCGTTTATGCCAACACCCGCGAAACAGCCTGAGTAGCAACGCGTGCCAACAATTTCTACCAGATGTATTATCAGCACCCACATAAGCGGTCCGGTACCGTGGCTAGACGATAGCTCGACTAGTTCGCCAACGCAAGCCCATTCGCTGCTGAAAACGATAGCTAGCTGGGAGAGAATCCGGTGGCAAAAAAGGTATTGGTTGTGGAAGACGCTCAGTCGATCCGGCGTTTCGTGGAGGTCAACTTGGTGCGGGCCGGCTATGAAGTAATCA
>CAZCJS010000021.1:21786-25197 GCA_964498775.1 uncultured Armatimonadia bacterium | reverse complement strand
CCGATGTCAGTACGCCCTCCGAGCCGTAGGAGTAGGAGATGAGTGCGGCCAATATGAGAGCGCCGAAAGTCGTCAGGGCGACTGCTGCGACGTCACTACGCAGCGCGTCGGCGTCTCTTGCTGTGGTCTTTCTGCGTGATGCCAACGTGCTCACCCTCCGTGCGTTGGTGTGTGCTACGGTGTGTGTGGTGGGTGAGAGCAAGCATATATCTGCTGCACCTGCTCGCATTTGCTACATGACTATCTTAGACCAAAAACGAAGATATTTCAACAACTGAAATGGAATTGGCCCTCAATGGGGCGCGTTTTGAGGACAGTATTTGACACTTGCGACATGCAAAAAGATACATAGTTGTGAGGCATTGGCCGGCTTCAGGCGGCTCATGGGGCTTGGGTGGGGGTGCTGAGAAAGCGCTGAGCGATGGCGACTGCTGCGTAGTCGTCCACCGGTCTTGGCGGAATGCGCATACCGGTGGGAATGAGACTCATGAGACAGCCGGGCGGGTTGTACTGCCAATATAGCTTGCGCGCGAAAATGGTAGTATTGGCTTCCGGTACCCGTATAACATCGCCAGGTCGGGAGAAGCGGAGAATCTCCTCGATGACGCTCTCCGAGAATGTACCGGCGCCGAGCAGAATGCGGGCTACATTATGGGCTTCGGCGACGACGCTGACGGTCTCGCCGATCATGGCGGTGGGAACGATATCGAGGTAGATGATCTGGGCATCCGGACCAAGCACGGCGATGCCGCATTTGGCCCTTCCGGGATCAACCGCCAGTACCGCGCCGCTAGTCATTGGATTTCTGGGGAATATCGCGATGGACTAAGAATTTGACTTCCAGTTCATCAGGAGTGTATGTGTCATCGAGAGCGACAACCTGCACCTTGACGTCGTGGTCCATTTGCTCGATCTGCGTTATCAGCGTGAAAAGCTCGGCAGCGTTGACGCCGCCATACTGGCCCGTTTCGGGGTTGGGGAGCAGGTGTTTCTGCTGGGCCCGTTGACGCACGTCGCGACGCAGCAGGGCCCAGAGCTTGGTAAAGGTGTCGGCCGGCTCACTGCCAGCCTCGATGGTGGTCTCGGCGATGATCTCGTTCTTGACGAAAACGCGCACGTTCGGCACCGCAAGCAGCCGTATCTGCAACTGATCCTGCTCTGCGAGCACGAGACGGCGGAACGCGGCCACCGACACGACGAATTCGCTGACTGACGGCAGCTTTTTCATCAGGCCGGCAAGATACTCGACGACTTCTCGCTCTGTCGCATCACGCTCGGTAATGTCGGGCGGCCGCGGGGCGACCAGAAGCACGGCCCGGCCGTTATCGCCGACGACGGCACCCTTTCTCTGAGCTGCAATGTCGGCAAACTGGAGTGTCTCGAGCAAAGCGTTGGCAAGCTGCTCTTCGGTTTGGTCGGTGGCTATCTTGATTCTGAGCAGTACGTCGCCGGCTTCGTAAACGGCGGGGCTTTCTGCAATGCCGGCATGGCGAATCCGATACTGCTCATCGAGCCTGTCGAGCCTTGCCTTGCGGATATCAGCGAGGGTTTCATACACTTCGGCCCGGTCCTGCTTTTCGGCGAGCTGCTTGACGGTTTCAGCGAGCTTCTTTTCGGCTTCAGCTACTTCCGCACTCAGTTTGTCACGCTGCGCCTCGAGCGGCGGGATTCTCTCGTTAAGTACGCCAATCCTCGTGTTGAGCTCGACCTGTCGGGCTTCGAGCTGCTGCTTGGTGCTTTGCAGTTGAGCGATATTCCCGTGTGCATCAGTGAGTTCGCGGGCGGATACAACCAATTCGTCTTTTGCGGCGGCTAGTTCTATGCGTGCCTCGGCCAGTTCGTTGTTAGCAGCGGCAAGAGCTGCTTCGGCCTCCTGCTGCTGCTGCTCGAGCTGATTGACCTTGCCCTCAAGGGCCTGGCGCGTACTGGTCAGAGTGGCGACTTCGTGTTCCAGTGCGCTGCTTTGGGCATCCAGGTGTTCGACGCGTCCTTCGAGCAAATCGCTGGTCTCGCGAGCTTTCTGGGCGTCCTGCTGGTAGCCGGCGGCCCTCTGGTGGAGATCGGCGACGGACGTGCGCAGAGTTTCGTTCTGTGCGTGGAGGTTATTCTGTTCTGCAGTGAGGTAGTCGAGTTCTAGGATTGCGGTTCTGGCGTAGGTGCTGAATATCATCGCCACAGCAAGACCGACGAGTGGAAGAAGCGCGCCGAAGACGGCTCCGACGAGTCGTGCAGTCGTACGCGGTCGCAGACCCCATAACGTCGAGCGGCTCTTGCCGAGACGGTAGCCGATAACGTCCCCGGCCCAGGCGATCAGGGCTCCGAACAGCGGAAGCACGATGATGATTACGATTGTATATGTCGGCATATCAGGACACCATAATGCGTTGAACTACGCAAAGTCCCTGCAACGCAGCTATCCAGACTCATTATACAACAGATAGAGACCGCTTGCGAAAAGAATCACATTCGGCATCCAGGCGGTGAACATAGGCGTCAGCAGGCCGCGTTCACCCATAAGCGTCAGAGTGTTGAATAGCAGATAATAAACGAACACAATTATGAGAGAAATGCCGAAGCCGACGCCGGTAGAGGCGCGCATCGGCCGCCTGCCGAGTGCGACGCCCAGTATTGCGAAGCCGAGCGCACACCAGGGCAGTGCCAGACGCGACTGGATGACTTGGTATAGCTCAATCTGATGCGGCTGGTAGGGCAGTCCCATCATCTTCCGCTGGCGCAGAAGTCTCTGCACCTGGGCGATGCTCATCTTGTCGGGGGACTGCTTGATTTCGTCGAATTGGTCGGCCGATTTACCCACCACGACCTCTATAGTGTCGGCGTGTCGCTCGCTCTGGCGTCCCAGGTCGTCCAGTTTTATCTCTGTCGCATCCTCCAGGAGCCATTTCTCGTCCCGCCAGTCGGCGTGCGCTGCCTGGAATATCCGGGCTACAGTCCCGTTCTCGCGAAAATGAACGACCATAACGTCATCCGCTTGACGAGTCATGGGATTGAATGAACCCATGCGGAACCACCACTGCGCCTCGCCGGTGTCAGGTATCTGGAAGATGATGTTCTCGGCAGTCCGGCCCTGCTCACGGAACTCCTTCAGCAGGCGAAACGCCTTCCTGTTAGTTAGCGGGCTTACGCCTTCATTGAAGGCGAGCGTGACCAGTGAGATGGCAAATCCGGCGATGACGATGGACGCGACTATACGTACGAATGGCACGCCGCCGGCTTTGAGTGCCTGCAGCTCACCGTGTGAAGACAGTGAAGATACGACCATGAGACTGGCGAACATGGTGGCCATGGGCAGAGTGAGTGCCACGATGCCGGGCATCTGGTAGAAGAAGATGCGCGCGACGCCGGGAAGCGGCAAGCCTTCGCGAACGATCATCTTCAGCGCATGGGGTAACA
>CAZCJS010000021.1:0-21776 GCA_964498775.1 uncultured Armatimonadia bacterium | reverse complement strand
CAAACAGTAGCAGGGGTGCGAACTGGGCGGTAATGTACCTGTCGAGTCGGCGCATGAGCAGGTCTCAGTGACAGCAGGGCGAGAGCTGACCGTTCGCCACACAAAGCGGATGCACAAAGGTCGAGTGGCGGACTACATCCGGAACTTCTCGCCCAGATAGTACTTGCGGGCCTGCGGATCGTTGACGATGTCGTCGGCATTGCCCTGGACGCGGATCTTGCCCTCGAACAGGATGTAAGCGCGGTCGGTAATCCCAAGGGTTTCGCGTACATTGTGGTCGGTGACGAGGATGCCGATGTCCTCGTAACGCAGGTCGGTGATGATCGTCTGGATCTCCTCGATGGCGATCGGGTCAACACCTGTAAACGGTTCATCGAGGAGTATAAAGGAAGGGTCCGTACAGAGCGCGCGGGCGATCTCAACACGTCGCCGCTCGCCACCGGAGAGCACCAGACCGAGCCGGTCGGCAATGCCGGAGATCCCCAGCTTCTCGAGGAGTTCATCGGCCTTCTCACGCTGTTGGCCGGCAGAGATCCCCTGCATCTCGAGTACAAGCAGCAGGTTGTCGAGCACCGAAAGCTTGCGGAATACGGATGGCTCCTGCGCCAGATAGCCGATGCCCTTGCGACAGCGGATATGCATGGGTGCGGACGACAGATCTTCGCCATCCATGGTGACGCTGCCCGACTCGCTGGCGATGGCACCGATCATCATGTAGAAGGACGTGGTCTTGCCGGCACCGTTAGGACCGAGCAAACCGACGATCTCGCCTCGGTGCACCTCGATGTCAACCCCGTCAACAACACGGCGGCCGGCGTAACTCTTAACCAGATTGCGGGCAATAAGTGACATACGACCCTCTATGCGGCGGGAATGGGCTCGCTAGTCCTCCAGCGGTGTCTCGATCTTCATCTGGGGTTTGTCAACGAATATCTGGCTTGTCTTCAAGTTGGCGGTAATCTTGTCTCCGACAATGTGTGCGGCCTCTCCCTGGACGCCTAGCGTGGTGATATTGGCTTCGGCGGCGCCGATGATCTCAACGGTCTGGGCCGCCTCGCGATACACGGCCTGCTTCTGAGCGCTCACAGAGATGTCTCTGCGTATGCCTTCCTCATTCGCCTTGGTCACAACATGGAACTTGACCGGACCATAGGCGGTGAGCTGGAGTATCTGATCCATCTTCTTACTGAACTGGACGGACATGCGGGGCGCGCTCATCTGCGCGGTGTGACCGGCGTTGATATTGAGCCTGCATTTACCCGTGAATTCCCAAGTGTCTTTGTCAAGGTTGATGACGAGGTCATCGGCCTCCACGATGGCGGTTCGGGTAGCCTTGCTCTGCTGGCCTACGGCTAGGCCGACGGATATGAGCAGGACAATAGCCGCGGCCGCAACAGCTAGGACCACGATGACCCTCTCTAAGCGAGCAGGCATCTCAGCGGTTGGTGCTTTCAAGCTCATTGCCTCCTGGTCAAGTTGACATTTCCGTGCATCCGGACTTCCGGGTTATTAATGTCCACAACAAGCTGGTCGGCGCCGGCCGAGTAGTGCCCGCGCTGGAATCGGACACCGCCTGTGCCGATGAGCTTCGCAGTGGTTAGTTGGTACTCAAGGTGTTGGGCACTGAAATTCCCCGGCGCATCCAGCAACTTACCCGTGACGCCCTGCGGAAAGGTCACCAGCTGCGCGGCGTAGTCGGCCTTGAAGCTGGGGGCCTTGATCCCTATGGACGGCTTGCCCCGGCGGTTGATCTCAAACTCGATATTGACGCCCTCGACGACATCAGCCTTATCATCATACGTCATGTCACCGTCGGCTTTCACTCGCCAGAGGACGCGGCCCTCTTCGTCCTTCTGGACTATTTCGCCCCCGCGGATGCTTACCCCTCTGTCAGCCGACTCGGCCTGTGGTTTTTTCGTCTCAATTGGGAGCGAATCCAAGACCTCGTCAGGTGGCACAGTGGCCCTGGTGTAGAAATATATGCCTGCGCTGACCAGCGCTATCGCGACGATGACGGCCAGATAGATAGCCCGAGTATTGATGGGCGGATTCATGTTCCGGTGTGTTCCTCGCTATTGCCCAACACATGGGTAGCCACGCTAAAGCTGTGCGTCTGGCTTCGGCCCTGACTTCGTCGGTTCAGCGAAACGAGTTCGCCAGATGGTCCGGAGGGCTTGGAGGCCGTCATGCCAGCGAATCTTCTTGCCCTCCTCGATGCTCCTCGGGAAGTAGTCTATGGGAATCTGGGCGACCCTCATGCCCCGCTGTCTTGCCAGAAGGGTCAGCTTCGCCGCGAGTTCGAAATCCAGGTCGAAGCTATTGCAGTGCAGGTCGAGACTCTGGAATGTCTCCGTCGTCGCCATCTTGTAGCAGGTCGCCGTGTCGGTCAGATCGCTGGCATAGAGGAGACGGAAAATTCTATCAATGAACTCCCGCCCGACGGAGTACGATGAAGTCGGCATCTTGTGCTTGCCGCGACGGGCACCGAGTACGCGCGAACCCAGCACCGCCAGTACATCAGGCTTCTCGCACTCATCAAGCATCGGGACGAAGTCCTGAGGGTTATATTCGAGGTCGCCGTCCTGGATTACGAGATACTCACCCTTGGCGGCGGCTATCCCCTTGCGGACCGAGTTGCCCTTCATCCGGTTCTGGTCCTGCAGGATGATACGCAGCCCCGGATGCTGGAAGCTCTGGATGAGCTCGCGAGTGCCGTCTGTCGAGCAATTGTCAACAATGATAATCTCTTTGTCTAGCGGCACAGCGAGAACCTTGCCGACCAGTTCCTCGATGGTCTCTGCCTCATTATAGACTGGAATGACAATTGAAAGTTTCATGCGGTGACCGTTGTCTCTCGGCGGAAACTACGTTGCAGTCGAGCCCTCTGCGGTCAGGTAGTCGCTGTACCAGTCATAGGTCAGGCTCAGCGCATCTTCGACAGTGGTGGCGGCGATCCAGCCCAGTTCTGCTTCTGCCTTCGCGCAGTCGAGGTACTGGTGGGTTATCTCGCCCCATGAAGTGCCCTGGATATCAGGTTTGAGGCCGGATTTGCCGGATACCTCGATGATTTTCTCGACCAATTCAAGGACCGAAAGCGGCATGCCTGTGCCGATGTTGTACGCTTGCCCGGCTGCGGCTCCGGAGGCTGTCTTCTCGGCCAGGATCAGGTAGGCGGTGGCGGCATCCCCGACATAGAGATAGTCGCGCTTCGGCTTCCCGTCAGAGCGGATCACGGGGTCCGTATCATTGAGCACTGCGCAAATAGTATCGGGCACGATGCGAGACATGTTGAGGTCGCCGGGGCCGTAGAGGTTGCTGCATCTGGTCACCGATGCCGGGAGGTCATAGGTGTTATGATAGGTGCGGGTGAGCAAGTCGGCGCAGGACTTCGAGGCGTCATAGGGATGCAGGCCGAGTAATGGCGCAGTCTCTGCGTAAGGGAGCACTGGCTGATCACCGTAGGCCTTGTCGCTGCTGGCCACGACGACCGCCTCAATCAGCGAACTGCGGCCGGTGTCGTTGAGTTGGCGGCAGGCGTCCAGCATGTTGCAGGTGCCGATGACGTTTGTGGCGATAGTGCCCAGGGGACAACGGTTGGCGGCCCCGACTATCGCCTGGGCGGCGATATGGAAGACCACGCTGCAGTCGTGGTCACTGACGAGACGCGCACAGTCGTCATACACGGTTATGTCGCCGGGCGCGAGGGTGATGCGCGCATCGTTGCCGGAAAGCTGCAGGTATGAGGTGGGGGGAATGTCGCGCACCATGCCGATGACCTGCGCCCCGGCCTCAAGCAGCGCTTCGATGAGATGCCCGGCCAGAAAGCCGTAAGCGCCGGTGACAAGTACAGTACGGCCCCGCCAGAAGTCAGAGTCAATCGGGCTTGCTGTCATCTCATCACCATTTCTTCCAGGGCGCTTCACCGTTGCTCCACAACTCGTTGAGGCGAAGCGTGTCCTTGTACGTATCCATGCAGGCCCAGAAGCCTTCATGCACGTAGGCCATCAGTTCTCCTGCCTCGGCCAGTCGCCGTAAAGCGCCCGCCTCGAGAGAGTCTCCCGGCTCAAGCCAGTCAAATATCCTGGTGCTGAAAACCATGAAACCCCCGTTTATCAGCTCGGGCAGAACGGGATTCTCCACCATTCTGGTGACCTGAGCGTTGTCGTTAAGAGCCACGTGGCCAAACTGTGAACGCGCTCGAATGGCCGTCAGAGTCGCCACCTTGCCATGTTGCTGATGGAACCGGACTAGTTCTCGCATGTCTATGTCGGCGAGACCGTCGCCGTAAGTCACCATGAAATCGCCATCATCGGCGACGTGCTCTCGAATGCGTCGAATCCGCTCGCCCTTTTCAGCATCCAGGCCGGTATGACACAGGGTGACGTTCCATTCTCTTGCGTCGGAGATCGGCTGGATGATTTGCGGCCGGCCCCCCGCGGGGATCTCAACCTTGATATCCACATCCTCATAGGGCGCTCTGTGCAGAACGTAGTCGGCGATTTTCTCCCCCCGGTAGCCGAGCAACAGCAGGAAATCGCGGAAGCCGTTGTGGGCATACATTCTCATGATGTGCCAGAGAATAGGGCGGTCACCGATCTCGTAGAGCGCCTTGGGCAATGCTGTCTGATCGCTGAACAGCCGCGTACCCTTGCCGCCGACGAGTATTGCTGTCTTCACACGCTCATCTCCTCGAACATACCAATAGTCCGCCACAACAGCGGCGGCGGATGCCGGAGATTAGATGGGCAGTCGTCGGTGGTTATTATACCCAAAATGGATGGTTTGTCACAATAGGCGCCGCCCCGGCCTACGAAACCGGTTCCGGAGCGGCCGGATCAGCGACCCGCAGCAGGAGGTACTGGTGCACATAGCGCGGGTGACGCGTGAATGAGCCGACAGGGCGCAACAGCCCCGCCTCAATACCCTCCTGGACAAGCTCCAGCGGCCAGCTCTTCCGCTCCGCCGGGTCTCCCACGTGGAGCCGATTGATGAGCACATGGGTAATACCGAGATCGCGGTAGGTGGCTATCAAATCCTCAGCATCTTGCATGGGGGCGTATGGAAAGAGCAGGCTGTGGCCCGGGTCCGCCCAGATTACTGCGCGCTGGAAATAGTAGCCTCGAGGTTCGCCGTAGGTGGCAATGACCGCATCCTCTGCAAGATGCGCTGAGATATACTGGCTCGGCTGATAAACATCGAGCACGCGACTCAGGTATTGATCCCATGTCATCTGACCGTTGATAGCCGGCCAGGCCATGGCGAAGCTCAGATACAACGGCAACAGGGCGAAGAGGGCCCATAGTACCACGAGTGTCCCCGTTGCAGTGGCGACGACTCCACGGCGAACGAAAAGCCGCGACAGCGAATAGCCGGCGAGTGGAGCTAGCAGCAGCAGGGATGGCAACAGGTAGCGGGCATACTGCATCGAGTAGAACCACCACAGCCAGAGCGGCAGGAAAAGCCAGAGAGTGACGGCGACGGCCTTCGGGCGGTGCCGGCAGAGCAACAGCAGGATCAAGGGTAGATACAGCGGGCCGATCCAGTGGATGAGTAACGCCTGCTGAACCCGGCTGCGATCCACGGCGAAATCCCACGGACGGATAGTGAGCAGCACCGGGCCGATGAGCCACTTGTAGGGCTCACGGGGACCTACGAAGCGCTCGCACCACGCAGGCAGGTACCGCATCTCGATCTCGGGCGGCATCGCCCCGTAGCCGAAGGCGAGCTGGTGAGCCTCGTACATGTGCGCCTGTTCGTAGCTCCACAATTTGCCGCCGAAGACCTCGTAGGCGAACGGGTACACGGGATTGCCGGTCAGTAGGTAGCTTTTCAGATACCACGGCCCGCCGACGATGAGCGTTAACAGGGCGGCCACGGCGAGCTGGCGGATGCTCCGCTGCTCACGGATGGTCAAGAGCACTGCGGCGAACAGAATTACTCCGGCCACGGCGACCGCCTGGGTTTTGACCGTGAGGGCCCCACCGACCATCAGCGCAGCCGCCAACGCCGTCCCCGATTGTCGGTTCAGAACCCAGTCGAGGAAGAAATACAAGCCACCCAGCAGGAAAAACGAGAGGCCGAGGTCCACATACGAGACGCCGGTAAGCCAGGTGAATATGGGCGTGGTAATGACGATGAATGCCGTCCATAGAGCAGCGCTGCGGTCCTTTGAGGTGTCGAGAAAACGGTGCGCGATGAGGACAGCCCAGATGACACTGAACACGCCCATCAACCACTCGATGATGCGCGAGGTGAAATAGCCGTCAGCCAGTTCCCCGGCGGCGAAGAGCATCTGCATGGTTGACGGGAATTGGGAGTGGTGATCATACCAGAGAGGTCTGACACGGCCCTCGTGGGCATAGGTCCAGGCCTGGGCCAGGTGCTGGCTGAGACCGTCCCAGTCGCCGCCGTCAGGTGGCAGCAGCGCGTTGCCCAGAGTTGCCAGCAGCCAGATACCGAAGAACACGAGCAGAATGCGCCCACCGGTGCCGGACCAACACTTGCTCAAATACCGGCGTGCCGATTCAAATGCTCGCAGCACAAGCCGCCACTGCCGTACGCCGCAGGCGACCATTAAGAGCAGCAGCAGGGCCACCCACAGTAGCTTGAGTGCAGAAAAGAGGCCGAGCAGGAGGATGCCGTAGGCGAGCGTGACAACTCCTATGGCGAACCCGGCGAGTGCATGCGGCCATGCTTCGCGCGGTGCCAGGCGCGTCCAGCACAGCAGTTGGCTGCCGAAAAGCAGGGCGGCGGCGACTATGACTGCGGCCATCAAGAAACCCACAACCGGCTCCATACGCTTTCAGAATCCGTCAACGCGAATGCTGCTTTGCACGGCCCGGAGAATGGCACTTATCCGCCTAATGACTCAATAGGTAGAACGTGCCAGCCTATGGTGGTAGTTCCTCTGAATTGCTGCACCGCTCCCGGATAGAGAGAACGCCGGCAGTGGGGAATTAGAGCCTGCAGAGGCGTATGACGAGTGTCTCGAGTAACATGCGATCGTCCATCTCTTGGTCGCTCTGCCCCTTGAGCGCGACATCGGCTCTGAAAACCTCGACGACCGCGCGAGCCAACTGGGCGTTGGTGAATAGCCTGGCCTGCTCGGCATACTTCTGAGCGATCGGCTTCATCCCCCGGACAGCGTCAAAGATATTGTGCTCTTTGGGCAGCCGTGCTTTGATGGCATCAGGGCAATTGCCGCCCGAAAGCATGTTGACGTTTTGGGCCAGTAGGTAGTTAGCCTGCCATAACAGCCTCAAATGCCTGGCGATCATCGCCAGAATCGGGATCCCGGCGCCACGTCCGGCATGTGCGGGCAGCAGTATCGGCAACGCCTCGAGTGCCGCCGCCGCATCGCGTTTACCGATGGCGTCTGTAAGCCCGAAGATGTCCTGTTCTTGTGTGATGGAAGCTGCCTGGCGGACATCATCCACCGTTATCTCCGCGTTGCGGTCAACGTATATGGTGAGCTTCGCGATTTCATTGGCAAGGCGGTCACAATTAGCGCCGACAGTGTCGAGCAGAAGCTGCAGTGCGCCCGTGGCGAAGCGCTTGTCGTGTCTGCCCACTTCCCCCTGCACCCAGGGCGTGAGCTCGTCGCGCCATGCCACGTAGCTGGGAGTATTGCAGTCAATGACGCCTCCCGAAGCCTTGGCGAGCTTGACGAGCGGCGCGCTCAGGTTTGGGCCGCTCGCACGACCCCGCCGTTCCCGTGGTGGTGAGGCGGTGCAGATAACCGTGATGCCGTCGGCCAGGGTCTCGAGTGGAGCCACCAGGCCCTGTTGCTGCTTCTTGGGCATGTTGTCGAGGTTGCGCAGGAGAATGACGCGGGTTGACGCAAACAGCGAGCCGGAGACAAATGACGCGGTCATATCCTCGACGCCAGCGTCCCGGCCTTGCAGTTCGGTCAGCCCGAATTCGCGCTCGTCTTCCGGAAGTCGCGCTTCGACGATGGCCCCAACAGCACGCGATTTGAGGATCTCCGAATCCCCGTGCACGACGAAAAGGGGCCGGTCACCGATCTTCGGGAAAGACGGGATGTTGATGGACTTGAGGCTTGGTTCATTCATGATATATGTCGGAACTCCCGCAAGCGCTTCTGCATTGCTCTGATGCTCCTGCGGAGTCGCTGGATGTGACGAGCGGGTGTGTCAGGAGCATAGCGCGCATTGTAGAATTCGTCATTGATACGCCAAAGCCTTTGTGCCAGTGTCGGTGGCGCAGTCAGAGCAGTCATTGCCTCACTGATTACCTGGCGCGGAGTGAGCGTGTCGTCCACGATAAGCCCCGCGCGCCGCGCAAGCTGCCGGCACAGATGACGGTAATCGTTGCCCAGCTGACTGGCCGGGCTACTATGGCGCGGCCGGCGACGCAGTGGCAACAGCCGCCGAAGGTCGAAGAGACCGGACAGCGCCGCGTAGGCGATCAGCGGAACCAATAGCAGCGGCAACAGGATGCGCGACAGTTTCATTAGCGCCGTACGGCCGTGACCGTGTATGAGCAGCGAGAACCAGCTTTGCTGTTCATAGAGTTGTGCCGCCTGAATGTCAAAGGGTACCCAGCCCAGATCCGGGAAGTAGATCTCCACCCACGCGTGTGCATCACTGTGCTTGACGAGGATTTGCTCTGTAGCGGTATCGTACTCCCCGACCTGGTAGCCAGTCGCTATTCTTGCGGGAACGCCGGCGATGCGAGCGGTGACACCCAGTGCAGTGGCGAACAGATCGCATGCTCCGCGCTTGGTGACATTGATGAAGTACGCGGCGGCGTCAATATTTAGGGGCACTCGAGGGCCGTTCAGAGTATACAGGCAGTGCTGCTCCAGCATCTGACGTAGCGCAACGACGCGGTCATAGGGGTCTTCGATGCCTGCGATGGTCTCATTGACGAGGCGGCTGAGATGCGCTTCAGCCGAGACTGGAACTTGCTTGATACAAGTCTCAACAATTTCGGCGGGGTAGTCGTTACCACGTCCCCGGAGGTCACTCGCTGACGTGGGAGGCATCATGGATATGACCTCGTAGTGCCGAGCAGGTTCCTGCACGGTCCCCGTCCAGAAGGCGTGGGTGGTCCATTGAGGGTTGATACTGAGACAGCCATATTGGTCCCGCAGCAGAGGATATAGGTAGCCGGTGACGGTGTCGGCCAAAGGCGAACGTGCGACATGGCCGGACAGCGTTATCTCGATCGGCTCGGCAGCAGCAGGCAGGAAGCCGGCAAGTTTCTCGGGGAATGTGAAGACCTGTCTGTTGCGCGTCCGACCCGTTATGTCGCCATGCGGCAGTGCATACGGTATGCGGACCTCAGAGCGGAGTTCGTGGTATTCATCATCGCTTCTCGACCACCCGTGACCGAGGTAGCGGTCAAATACTTGCGTGCGCCACAGTGCCGGCTGGTCGGCCTCGACGTGGAAAGCCAGTGTCTCGGGGAGATTGATCGGGCCGGTGCCGACAAGGAAGTCCTGACCCGCGCAGGTGCGAAACCCCATGTCTGGAAGAGCGATGGGTATGTGACGCACCTGATTCGACATCCGCTCGAAGATGTTCGGCGTGTACCGGTACACCAACGACCCGCTGACCGTCGCGACAACGAGCACGCAACTGATCAGCAGAGATGCTGCCGAGACGTGCCAGCGCGCCCAGCCTGGGTGTAAGTCATCGTGCTCTGATGAAGCCGGATAAGCAGCTCTCGTGCGCAACAGCGACTCGTAACCCCATGTATAGACAAGCCCACTGATGAAGATCCAGAAGGCGATGATGACCTCGGTATTGACATTGACGGTGGCGATGAGCCCAAGTATGGCTATTGAGGTGGCTGACATGAACACGACACCGTCGCGTCCTCCCTGCATGAAACACAGCCCGCACAGCATCCACCCGCCCAGCACTGCGATCGAAGATTCCTCAAGCATCTGCAGATCAACGGGGAAGAGCAGCTCCACCCCAAAACCGAGGTCGGCCCGCAGCAGGAATATCACGAGTCCCCCGGCCATGACGAGAACCCCGAGGAAGGTGAAGCGCTTGCCGCTGGCCAGCCCGATGAATGAGACGATGGTGCCGATGACGATGAGCGTGTGGATTAGCACTGGGTAGCTGGTGGACTGCGTCGAGGTGCTCAGAGCGGCGGCGGCTCCCGTAGCCATCACTAACACGCCTGCCAGAAGCGGCCATTCGCGTGGAAAGATGGGGCGATCAGCATCCGGTATCGAACCGTCATCCTCCGTCCAGAGCAACTCCGAAACCTCGAGCGCTTTCTGCCCGAGATGTCGTCGTTTGCCTGCTGAGACGGTGTGATTAGACTCCGGCATGTACCCGATATCCTGTTCCGAATTGAGCCTGCAATGGCAGGCTGCAGTTGACGACTCTCACGCGACAGCCTAGCGATTGGAGCTGACCGACACCTGACAGATTAGCCGCATCTGTCTGCTGCAAAACGATCCAGGAGACGACCAGGTGGCGCGCCAGCAGATGCCGCGCAACGGTAATCGCTACGTCGTCGCTGCGCGGGCTGATGACGATGGCGGGACAGCGAGGGGGCATCTGTTTGATGCCTTCACTTACCACGTCCGCCCAGTTGTCGGTCCCGGTGAGCTCAACGCGGGCCAGCGCTTCGAGCAGATGACGGTACTGGCCGGGCCCGAATGCGAGAGGCACGCTATAGTCAGCGGCACCGACAGCGACCAAAGCGACCCTGCCACCCCCAAGCTCAACCTGCCTGGCGGCACTGGCGGCCAGTATCACGCCCTGCTCCAAGGTGCTGTGGATGCCCTCCCCGCCGTGAGAATTCTCCTGCAAATCAAGAATGATGACACCGTCCAGACCTTCCTCTCTGGCGACCTGAATAGTCATCAGCTCATCCATCCGCGCGGTGGTCGCCCAGTGTATGCGACGCGGCTCGTCACCCGGAACGTATTCGCGGATGCCGAGGAAATCCAGACCGTCGGCCCCGGCGATCCGACGCGGCTTGCGTCGTTCGCGACCGGCGGCATCGGCAGGCCAAAGTGAAGGTAGAAGCAGCGGAGTGGGGCAGACGACAATCTCGTCAAGTTGCTCGAAATGCCTGACGAAGGTTGAGAGCCCGAGGGTATCGTCGGCTTCCAGGGTAAGCGGACCTAGGCGGTAAATCCCGCGCAGGCTGGTTTGGAGTGTGTATGAGAGCCGAAGTTGCTCGCCGGGCGACACGGCCGGCACAGTCAGACGGACGTAGTCGGAGCCGGCCTTCTCCGGGAGACTGTCAACGACATGCACGAAGAGCCGCCTGGTGCGGCCCCGATTGCTGAGTTGAAGTGTGACAGTGCCGCTCTCGCTGGCCTGCAACATCGGTGGCGCTGAACGGCTCACGCTTAACCCCGCCAGCTTGCCACGTCCCAGCAATGCGGATACCGGCCAGAGCAAGGCCGCAGCAGCCGCCATGATGAAGAGCTGCTGAGAATGAAGTACGAAGCCAACCAGCCCTAGGAAGAACGCCGCCCAGAAGAGCGCCTGTCGCTTGTGAGTTCTCATCTCCATCACCTCCCTGGGCTACACCGGCACGGCCACGGAACGGAGTAACTCGTGGACCACCTTGGGTGCGTTGCCACCTCTCATGCGGTAGTCGGGTTTGATGGTCAGCCGATGTGACAGAGCAGCCTCGGCGACACCTTTGATGTCATCGGGATCTACATAGTTGCGGCCGTTCAGCAGAGCCACGCCCTGGCTACAGCGCATGATCGCCAGCGAGCCGCGGGGACTTGCTCCCAGTGCCACGGCCGCGTGGTCGCGGCTGCAGTTAGTAATTTCCACTATGTATCGCTGCAGGGATGCGTCCAGGTGCACCCTGCGAACCGCCTGCTGGATAGCTATGATCTGGCCGGTATTCAGCACCGGCTCGACATGCTCGATGGGATGCTCGATGACCTGCCGCTGCAGAATAGTGACTTCGTCGTCGGGAGTCGGGTAGCCGATCTGAACGCGCATCAGAAAGCGGTCAAGTTGCGCCTCGGGCAGTGGGTATGTCCCCTCGTACTCTATCGGGTTCTCAGTGGCGATGACGAAGAACGGTTGCGGGAGTTGATGGGTGGTGCCGTCGGCGGTCACCTGGAACTCCTCCATGCTCTCAAGCAGCGCCGACTGGGACTTGGGTGTGGCGCGGTTGATCTCATCGGCGAGCACGATATTGGCGAAGATCGGCCCGGGACGGAAGCTGAACTTGCCGTTGACCTTCTCATAGATAGTCGTGCCGGTGACATCGGCGGGCAGTAGATCAGGCGTGAACTGGATGCGGCGGAAGTCACAGGCAATGGCCTTGGCGAGAGCTCTCGCCAGCATCGTCTTGCCCAAACCGGGCATGTCCTCGATGAGGATGTGGCCGCGGCACAGCAACCCGATCACGACGAGTTCAACGGCCTCACGCTTACCGACGATCACCTTCTCGATCTCAGCGATGAGGGTATTGATGTTGGCGTCGGTTTCTGTCATTGTTCACCTGCGCTTCAGAATGCCTGTTCATAGACGTTGATGAGGTCAGCCAGTTCGATTGCTCGTGGATTGCAGGCGATGTGGGCACTGGGCATCGCATCGTGAGCCATCTGTGGAATAGCCTCTCGTTGCACACCCACTTCATCCATCCTGCTTGGTGCGCCGATGGTGCGACTCAATTCCTCGACCGCCTCGACCGCAGCGACGGCGGCATCTTGCGGTTCCATTTGTGTGGTGTCGAGTCCCATGGCGGTCGCGATCGCCGAGAAGCCCTCGATATCCGCATTGACGTTGAAACGCATCCCGTACGGCAGCAGTACCGTGTTGGCTACTCCGTGCGGTACATGGAACAGAGCCGACAGCGGCAGTGCCATGGCGTGGACGATACCCAGGCGGCTTTTCGAGAAAGCCAGACCGGCTATCATCGCCCCGAGCTGCAACTGTTGCTGCGCCTCGATGTCGCCCGCATCAGCTACGACTCGTGGCAGGTGGGGCACAATCAGCGCGATGGCTTGCAGCGCCCGCCGCCGCGTCTGGGCTGTGCCTTGTTTGCTGACACACGACTCGATGGCATGCGTGAGTGCATCCATTCCGGCGGCGATGCGAACTATTTGCGGACATGTGATGAGCACATTGGGGTCTAGAAGCGCATAGCGCGCATAGAGTCCGGGATGGCTCAGGACAAGCTTGCGATCGGTCTCCGTGTAGGTGACGACGGAGAAGGGCGTGACTTCCGAAGCGGTCCCCGCGGTCGTGGGGATGAGTATCACCGGCACTGGCTGGAAAGGTATCTCCGTGGGCTCACCGGGATGATCCTGGGCCCTGGTCCAGCCGCTCACGACGGCCTCTGCTGCGATTGCCTTGGCCGCGTCCATGCTGCTGCCGCCGCCGATGCCGATGATTGCCTCGACGCTGGCTTCCCGCGCGACCGTCCCCCCCTGCTCGCATGTCACGTCGGAAGGGTCAGGCTCAACGCGGTCGAAGACGGTGACAGCGGTATCCCCCGGCGCGGCGGCGACAAAATCATTGAAAGCATCGAGGTTGCTCACGGATTCGCCACACACGAACATTACGCTTCCAGCCCCGAGCTGCGCCAGCAGTCTGTATGTTTCACCAAGCGCGCCGGGGCCGGAGATGACCTCCACGGGGTTGTCGTCCTCGGCAAAGCGCATCGTCTCGATATCTGTGGGTGCCATCATGTATCTCGCTCACTCTCTCGCATATATCTGAAGTTGCTGCTATTATAGATGAAACACTCACCTGGCGAAATAGTTCCGCGCGCTAAGAGCCACGTTCGCTCTCACGCCAGGCAGGTGACAGCCATCTTTTCCGGAATTAGGTCACACCGGGAAATAAAGGGAACAGTGGTCAGTATGGAGATAACACTGCAAGAGTTTGGGTGGTTGGCTCTGCGGCTTGGAGCTGCATTTGTGTTAGGCGGGCTGGTGGGCCTGGAGCGCGAATGGCAGCGGCGGCCGGCCGGGTTGCGGACGCATATATTGGTGGCTGTCGGATCAGCGCTTTTCACCAGCATCTCGATTGTTGCCGCTGGAGACACAGGCGATCAGGGACGGGTTGCCGCCGGTATCGTGACGGGCATCGGCTTCATCGGCGCAGGCACAATCATGCACTACGGCACCGGAGTGCGCGGCTTGACAACCGCGGCGTCGCTGTGGATCGTGGCGGCGATAGGGATGGCGTGCGCGCTCGACCAGTTGCCGGCGGCGTTACTTGCCACATTCATGTCGCTATTCGCGCTGGTATTGATGGATTGGCTCGAAGACAACGTACTGAGAAAGGTAGCAGGGCAGGAACTCACCGTAATAGCAGCCCGGGGGGTGGAGGTATTCGACAAGGTTTGCCAAGCCCTGACTGAGCGCCAGATCGAGATAATCAGTGCCCAGTACAGCGCCAGATCTTCCGGCGATACACAGAAAACGAGCATCCGAGTGCGCACAACCGACGACAATGAGCAGATGCGGGCGCTGTGTAGTGAGATTGAAGCTCTGCCCGGTGTGCGGAACGTGGATCTGATCTGAGGGAACTGAGGCGTTACAGACGAGCCGGCATTCGTCGGCATCGTGTGGTGCCCGGAAGGGAAATGACGCGACTCCGGCGAAGTTGGAAAATTGTCGAGTCCGAGCAGGGACTCAGCGGATACATGGCGAAGACACCGATATCGCCGGCGTGTTTCAGTGAGCGTCGCCA
Organism: uncultured Armatimonadia bacterium; assembly: GCA_964498775.1. Taxonomy (GTDB): domain Bacteria; phylum Armatimonadota; class Zipacnadia; order Zipacnadales; family UBA11051; genus UBA11051. The sequence goes on along the minus strand of CAZCJS010000021.1, from coordinate 7,110 downwards.
TAACATGAAGGCTTTCGCCGGGAGACGGCAATGTGTACAGTCGGCTTCCACGGTAGGGATCGCGCAAGCACCAGGGAGGTGCGCCAAGTGCGCTACAGTTTAATCGCTGTCACGGTAATGGCCCTTGTGGCCGGATGTATGGGTACGAGTTATGCGGATGCAATGGATTTCTATACACCTCCGCTCGTCAGCGCTCCGTTGATGGCCGATGCCCCGAACATTGACGGCATGTTGGAGCCAAACGAGTGGGCGCAGGCCGGCACCGTCAGCAAGTTCATCATGCTCGGCGGCCGCTCGGAACCGTCCGCGCAGACCGAAATGTGGATCGGCTACGATCCGCACAATCTATACATCGCCGCCATGCTTCACGATCCCTCGCCGAACCAGATCAAGGCCGAGGTCACTCAACGCGACGGAGCAGTGTACTCCGAGGACTGCCTGGAGCTGTTTTTTGACCCGGCCAACGACGGCGAGCAGTACATCCACTTCATCATCAACCCGCTGGGCACTCGCTACGACGCGCTCAAACGCGACGAGACTGTTGACTACCGCTGGGAGGCGAAAACCGCCCGCCTCGAGTCCGGGTGGTCGGTAGAAATGTCGCTACCCTTCGAGGGCGGTATCCCACCATCATTGGCCGCCATCTGGGGCTTCGTTGCCGCACGCAATGTGCCGCACCTGGGGCAGTTGAGCGCCTCAAGCAGACTTCTCCAGAGCTTCCACGAGCCGGAAAACTTCGGCGCTATCAGGTTCGCCCGGCGACCCGCCATGATGAAGCTGGCCGCAGTAGGCGATGGTCTGCTGGGCGACAACAAGGCCGCAATAGTCGTGATCAACCCCAATGATGAACCGCTTGAGGGAAAGGTTCATGTGCGGGTGATGGCACCCGGCAAACGGGGCAACAGCTATGACCTCACAAAGGTGAAGATAAACCCGGGCAAAGGTGGCATCGTGCAGGTGCCATACACGATCAGGCAGGATGGTCTCAACACCCTGCAAGTCTCCCTGACTGACGCCACCGGCCAGGTGATAAGCCGGACCCCTCCGTATCCGGTTACTCTACCTCCGGTGGGTGCCGAGCTGGCGGATCTGGAAAGCGCTTTGAGCGCCGGTCTGCGCGTCTGGTCCATGTTGGACGATGCCGAGTACAAGGAGCGTGCGGCCCGCAAATTTGCCGTCCTTACCGCCACCTGGCAGGATCTGGCAGACCGCTACCGGGACCAGCGAAGAGGTATGAGCCGCGCCGGACTGGCCGGACTGCATGATGAGATCGCCGCACTCACATCGAAGGCGGAGCTACTCCGTTTGGAGATTGACGCCTATATGCAGACACAGGCAAGCGGCGGTGTGCGCGCTCTGTCCTTCTCCGCGCTGACCGACATAGCACCCGGAGAACAACTTCCGCACGAGGTGGAGGCGTATCTGCCCGTCGCACGCAACAGCCGAGCCGCTCTGCAAATGGTGGTTCTCCCTTTTCGGACGGATGGCGAGGCCGAGTAACTGCCGAGCCATCGAAGCTCATATCTGCTGACGGCGATGTGATAGACCGGGCGCACCTCGAACTCTTCGAGATCCGTCCCGTGGTAGTGGCCGCCGCCTCGCCGGACGAGCCCCCCAAAGCAGATAGCGGCTCAGCCATATCCGAGAGTCCGTCCTCGCCGCCCTCTGCCGAAGCACAGGCAGATTCCCCTGATGAAGCCGGTAAGCTCGCAAGCCCGCGCAAGTCCGTCCGCGATATGTTGGTTCCCCTTGGTACAGACGGCCTGCTCCTCGATGGCGAGCGCCCCGGCCTCCTCTGGCTGCGTATCACGGTCCCGGCGGACACACCTCCCGGGACCTATCACGGACGTGTCGGCTTCGAGACTGAGGCCGGCAGGACAAGCGCTCGCCCGCTGACTGTACGCGTTTTTGATGTCAGTATCGCGGACCCGGCAGATTACGCCCTCGGCTTCGATGTGTGGCAGTTGTGGTCCGATCTGGAGCACTACTACGGTGTGGCCGCCTTCTCTGAGGATTGGTGGGAACTGGTCGGGACGTACCTGGAGCATCTGGCGGGGATGGGAGCACGGGTTGCCCAGGTGGGCCGCGCTTACTTCGACTGGAAGCGAAGCGCGCCCGGACAGTGGCAGTTCGATTTCTCCCGCTTCGATCGCTACATGAGTTTGTGTGAGAAGGTGGGTATCAACAAGGGCATTGCCTACGTGGCGATGCTCAATACTGCGGCCCCGACAAAGGTGTACTACCACGATCCTGACGGCGAGTTCCATGCCATTGAGAGCGAGCCCGGCCAGGATATCTATGATGAGGCATGGACGGCCTTTGCCGACGCTCTCTTCAGACACTGCCGAACGAGGGATTGGTTCCACAACCTGCGTGTTTGGGTCGCGGACCGTCCTCAGACCGACGAAGAACTCGCGACCTTCAAGCGTGCAGTGGACTTGCTCTGGGCGGTGAACCCTGATTACCAGGTCGTCGCAACCATAGACACGGCCGCTGCGGCCTCCTGGCTCCCCGAACATGCCGACCGCTTCGTGCTGTTTGGCGACCAGATGCCCGGTCAATTCGGCCTCTTGGTTGCCAGTGACCGGGAAGCCACAGCGACAACCGCAATCTGCCGCACGTCCGCGCCGCATCTCGCCATCGGTCGCGACGCGAGGGATCCGTATGCTGTCGGGCCGCGCGCACTCTGGGGGTTTCTCGACGCGGTGGTGGCGAGCACATACCTCAATTGGCCGGAAGGTTTTGATGTGGATGCACCGGAGGTGCCTGACGGCTTCAGCGGTCTGGTCTATCCGAGTCCGACCGGGCCATTGATGTCGCTGCGGGCCGAGAGGTTCGCGATGGGGATGGCGGATGCCGAATTGTGGGCAATGGCGGGGGCGGAGAAGACGTGGGCATGGTGGTTGGGATGCGGAGGCGAAGAGACAGCTGCTGACCTTAGCAACTGTGTCGCGGAGGTCAGAGAGAAGGCTCTGCAAGCGGTCTCACGCCACCAGGACGCCGACTAACAGATCTGCGCACGCCCTGTGCATAAGTTAGCCCACTTGTCGAGAACTGACTGACTTGCGTTGTGGATAACTCCGACATGTAGGATGTCCGCTCCCAGTTGACTTCAGCCAGCGTGTCTTCTTCGTAGCGTTCCGAGTTCTCCACATTGGGATACGAGTTATCAACGGTCCTTGCAGGGGGAAGTGAAGTAATTGTGCAAAACCCAAACGGGGGAATTGACAACCGATTATGAGTTTGTTCGATGATGAACAGAAGAGAGCAGGCGCGGGAGCAGAGCAGCGGGAGATGATCGAGGGTGCCGCCGCCAAGATCGTCTTCCACAACCCCCAGAGCGGCTACACCGTTGTCGGTCTGCAGATGGGCGAGAAACAGGTGACCGCCGTTGGTAGCACTCTCGGTCTCGCGGTGGGGGAGAACGTGCGCCTGCACGGCCGCTGGGTCAACGATCGGCGTTACGGACGGCAGTTCCAGTTCGAGCACTATGAGATGGTGCGGCCGACAACACGTGAGGCCATCATCGCCTACCTCGGGTCGGGCTTGGTAACCGGCATTGGCAAGACCATGGCGAAACGCCTCGTTGACAAATTCGGCGACCAAACCCTGGAAATCCTCGACAAGCACCCGGAGAGACTCACCCAGGTCGAGGGCATCGGTCACAAACGTGCCGCGGCCCTCTGTGACGCATGGCGTGCCAGCGAGCACGCCCACCGCGTCATGGTATTTCTCCAGCAGCACGGACTGGGTCCCACTCTCGCCGCACGCATCTACGAGCGCTACGCCTCCAACTCGATGACCGTGCTCGAGCAGGAGCCGTACCGCCTGGCGGATGACGTCTCCGGCATCGGTTTCCAGACGGCCGATAAAATCGCCCGCCAGGTGGGGATCAGTTCCGACGACCCGGCGCGCATCAATGCCGGCCTCAAGCACGTGCTGAAGAGCGCCGCAGATGAGGGGCATTTCTATCTGACTGCGAGCGTGCTGCTCGCTGAGGCGGAGCGCCTCCTCACGGTGGAGGAAGAACTCATCGAGTTGGAGTTGGACCGGGCAATGCGAGAGGGGGAGTTGGCCGCCGAGTTCTACGGGGATGGTTACGTCTATTGCTTGCCCCACATGCTGGCGGCGGAGAAGCGCCTCGCCGCGATGCTCCTGCGCATTCACGCTTCCGCCACCGCTGCTGGGCCCTCTGGGCATTATCTGCAACGCTGGCAGCAACAGCGGGTCACCATGGGGGCCACTGAGCTTTCCGGTGAGCAGATAGCGGCAGTGCGGACAGCCTTGTGGGGGCCGGTGTCGGTCATTACGGGTGGCCCCGGGACGGGCAAGACCACCGTCACACGGGCGATATGCGATGCGTGTGACGCACTTGGATGGCGTGTGGGGCTGTGTTCTCCGACGGGCCGCGCGGCCAAGCGTCTCTCACAGCTTGCCGGCAAGCCCGCCTCCACCATTCATCGTCTGCTGGCTTACGATCCCCGCACACACGCGTTTTCTCACAATGAGACCGACCCGCTGCAGGTGGACCTGCTGATCGTTGACGAGGCAAGCATGGTTGACGTGCTGCTGGCCGCCGAACTGGTGGCGGCGATCAAGCCGGGTGCTAAAATCGTCTTCATCGGCGATGCCGACCAGTTGCCCAGCGTCGGGCCGGGGGCATTCTTCAAGGACATCGTCGGCTCGGAAGTCTTCCCCGTCGAGCGGCTTGAGAAGGTATTCCGCCAGCAGGAAGGCGGAGATATCGTCTATAACGCTCATCTCATTCGGCAGGGAAAGATCCCACAACTCACTCCCGGGCGCGACTGGGATGGCCAGGACACAGTTCTAATGGAGCGGACGCATCCGCCGGAAGTTGCCCAGGCCGTAGTGCGCGTGGTCACCTCCGGACTGCGCCGTCTGGACTTCCGGCCCGATGATATCCAGGTGCTTAGCCCCATGCACCGGGGACCGGCGGGAGTCACCGAACTCAATCGCGCACTCCAGGAGAAGCTCAATCCGCCGCGTCCCGGGCAGTTGTACATCCAGCGCGGGGATGGCGTTTTCCGTCACGGCGACAGACTGCTGCAGAACGTCAATAACTACGACAAGCAAGTCTATAACGGCGACATCGGCAAGCTCGTCGAGATAGACCCGCAGAACACGTGCTTTGTCGTCGAGTTCGATGAGGGGCGCGTGCACTATGAGTACAACGAGGCCGACCAGCTTCAGCTTGCCTATGCGCTGACCGTCCACAAGTCCCAGGGCAGCGAATACCCCGCCGTGGTCCTGGTGATGCACAGCACCCACTACATCATGCTCCGACGCAACCTGCTCTATACTGCACTCACCCGCGCTGAGAGAATGGCTGTCGTCGTCGGCGACAAGAAGGGCCTCGCAACCGCAGTCAAACGCGCCGATGAGATGAAGCGCAACACCCTCCTCCGCCAGCGCCTCACCGGTGAGTTGCCAAATCTCTGAATAGCCTCATTGACTGACATTACATCCCCATGTACAATAGGCATGGTATTGTTTTATTGAGACTGGAGGAAGCACAGTGAACGAGTTGAGAGAAGCAGTCGAAGCTGCGAAGGACTCTCTGGCCCGGGGAAAAGTAGTCAGCGAGCAAGCGCTGGTCTTCGCCGTGATAGTGCCACTCCTCAAGGCCCTGGGGTGGGATTCGCAGAATATCGAGGAGATGTGGCCCGAGTACTCGGCAGGTTCAGGACGCGTTGACTGGGCGCTGTGCGACAAGGGTGAGCCGCGCCTGTTTCTCGAAGTGAAGGCGCCTGACCAGAATCTTTCCTCTCATGAAGAGCAACTGCTTCAATACTCGTTTGCACAAGGCGTTCCTCTATCCGTGCTCACAAATGGGACAGAGTGGTGGTTCTATCTGCCGCTGGAAGAGGGGGCGTGGGATACCAGGAAATTCGCGACACTGGACGTTGCGGATCAGGACACAGATCGCGTCTGCAAGCTTTTTTCACAGTTCCTGCAGAAGGAAGCGGTTTGTAGCGGAACCGCAAGAAAGACGGCGAAGGACCTGTACGATAAGGGCAAAGAAGAAGAGAGGATCAGGCGGGAACTGCCTGGGATAATTCGAAACCTCCTCGTGCGCCCTGCGGAATCCATTGTGGAGGTCTTCCAAACTGAGGCCCAGGCCGAGTTGGGCGTATTGGCGCCCGCTGCTCTTGTTCGCGAAGCGTTGCAGACAAGGCAGCCCCCCGGTCCTCGTGCCCACGACACTGATGCGCAGACCAGAACGACTCGTGGCGGCAATATTGACATTCCGCCATCTCACTCACGGCCGACGTGTTTGGTCATCGGGGAACAGGAAATTCAGATAAAGTACTGGTACGAGTTGCTTGTCGAGTTGGCGAACTGGCTTGCGCGACAGGGCCGTGAACTGCCGGTTGGCGTCAATATGTCGAGCAAGCCTCTGATTACCCGATCAGCTGATGACTTGCATTTGCCGAAAGAACTCAAAGCCGGCGCTTTTATCGAGACGCACGGTACCGTATCGCAGAAATACAAACGGGCCTGGTGGTTACTTGAGCAGGTCGGGCTGCCGCGCGATACGTTTATGGTGCGGTGGGAAGAGCGGTAGAGGGAGGCGTGGCCGAACAGACATCGGCAGACCCCACCAAACGCAAATCGCCAGGCAGCTTCCCTGGCGATTGTGCTTGGCAAAATGGCTCACAGGAGATGGCGTGCTCAGCGCATCTTCTCGCTGGCGCGGTCAACCTTCATCTCTTTGCGGTGCTCCTTCATGTACAGGTATTGCGCGGTGTCCTTGACCGGCTTGCCCAGCTTGCGCCCAAGCTCCACTGCTTTGCTCTGGGCGAAAAAGTCTAATGCCGACATGTCGCCGGCGAGCTTCCACGTATCATACGCGAGCTGGATGTTGCCGGCTTGCTCCGCAAGGTGCCCCTTAACATGCAAGCCCAGCGAACTGTTCGGCTTGGCATTCAGATACTCGTTGATGGCATCCAGAGCGGCCTCGTAATCCCCCTGCTCGGCCAGGTACCACGGCCGCACATACCGCTCCCGAATCGTCAGCGTTGCGCCCTTCGCCGTTTCATCCTGGGGGTCACGCTTCAGGCAGTAATCATATGCGTCGAGTGCTTTGGG
>CAZCJS010000020.1:0-25201 GCA_964498775.1 uncultured Armatimonadia bacterium | reverse complement strand
GTGCGTCCCTTCTTCTCGAAGGTGACGGTCACCGCGAGCACGGAGGTGGTGCCAAACAGGACGGCGACAGTGATGACACCCGGAAGGAGCGTGAGGATGTCGTCGAGGCCGGTGCCTGAGCGGATGAAGAACATGCCCGTCCAGGCCAGAGGGAAGATCAGTCCCCAACTGATGTTGGGCGGCTTGAGGTAATACGAACGGGTATCCTTGCCCAGAATTGTCCAGAATGCGATCCACTGTTTCATGCCGCGCCTCCCGCCTTGCCGGCGGCCTTCTCCTTGCGCATGGCGTCTGCCTCCATGCCGGTGATTTGGACAAAAATATCTTCGAGTGAAGGGCGGAGCTGGCGGGCCTCGGCCACCTCGACGTGGCGCTCCTCAAGCAAGCGCACCAGCGGCGCGACACGGATCGGCTCACGGGACTCGATCCTGATGTCGGTTGGCGCGGGGTTTGTGACGGTGCAGCCCGGGCAGGCCGCCAGCAGAGCATCCACGATGCCCGCCTCCGCATGAGATACCGAGAGCAGCAAAACATGGCGGTCCCGGATAGGCTGCATGAGGTCGGTAATGGCGTCGGTGCGCACGATCTTACCGTGGACGATGAAAGCAATGCGTTCACAGAGGCGCTCGGCCTCTTCGATGTAGTGGGTGGTTAGGAAGATCGTGGTCCCGGCCTTATGGAGCCCGGCAATGAGCTGGCGAATCTGGCGAGCGCCGGCGACATCAATGCCGGTGGTTGGCTCATCGAGGAAGAGAACTGGTGGGTCATGAATGATACCGGCCGCAATGGTGAGCTTCCGTTTCATCCCGCGCGAGTAGCCGCCGAAACGTCTGTCGGCCGCATCAGCGAGGCCGAACGTGGTCAGCAACTCGCGAGCCCGCGCCTCCCGCTGGCGGCGAGGCATGCCGTACAACGCCGCGCAGAAGCAGAGGTTCTCAAAGCCCGTCAATTCGGGGTAGAGATTGCTCTCATCGGGTACTACCCCAATCAGGTGCTGCGCTGCCTTGGGGTTGTTCGTGCAGTTGATCCCATCAATCAGGATGGAGCCGGCGTCAGGACGAGCAAGGCCGGTCAGTATGTTGATTGTAGTTGTTTTGCCGGCGCCGTTTGGCCCGAGAAAGCCGAACAGTTCGCCGCGCCGGACCGCGAAGTCGACTCCGTCAACGGCCTGAACATCGCCGTAGCGCTTGCTGAGCCCCTCCACTTCGATCACTGTACTCATGTTTTCGCACCTCAGTTGTGGCCGTGCTCACGGCTGAAAGCAGCCGATCCCGGGGTGTTGCACATGGTCTCTTCAGCGCTCTCAGCGCTGCAGGTGATGATGATGATGATGATGATCCCAAGCTGCATCAGGCGTCGTGGTTGCTGTCGCTTGAGAGGATACGGTCGAGGGCCGCTCGACAGCGTTCGGGGGCATCCTCGGTTAGGCTGTAGTGAACGTAGCTGCCGCGCTTATCAGACTCTACCAGTCCGGCGTTGCGCAGGACTGTCAAATGCTGAGAGACGGCACTCTGAGTGATGCCCAGCCGCATCGCCAGCATGCCGACGCACAGAGGCCGTTGGGCTAGCTCCTGAAGGAGCCTGATGCGCGTTTCGGAGCCAAGAGCACTGAACAACTCAGCCAACTTGTCCATGTCACCACTCTTTAGTATTTAAGCAATTGCTTATATGCTATCACGCCTGTTACATGACGTCAATATTTTGAATCCCATATGCATCCGATCCGAGACTTTGTCACCATCTAATATGGGAGATTTCCACTTTGCACAGACGGTTCGAATTTGCGTTGACAGCCGGTCAGGTTGGGGATATGCTGGCTTTGCTTGGAGCGCACGAACAGGGCAAAGACCGCCGGCGAGGATGTCTCTGGCCTCGTCGGTCAGGGAGGGGTCGCGATGCGAAGGCACCGCTGTGTGCTGGGCTGGCTGGTTCTGATCTGTCTCGTGGTTGCCTTGCCGTCGGCACCGGCCGCCGCTCAGGGCCTGAACGTACGGATGCAGAAGGTCCTGGCGCAGTTCGTGGAGACGACGGGTTTCTCCGTGATGGGTGTGGGCTCGTGGATCAGCGGCAAGGGCTTCAACCCCGGCTCGTCTGACTTCGACATGCGCCTCGTGGTGCCGGGGGGCGGCACCGAGGCCCAGCAGTTGGCTCGTTGGCGACAGGCGCGGACGCAGATGATCAGTCTGATCGGGGAGGAGTTCGGCGATGATGCCGGCAAGGTCCTGGGCCGCACCAACCTCTATGCCCCGAACCAACTGATGCATGGCGTGGAGAACACGGCCGACGCCGTGGAGCGCTTCCAGAGGCTCAAGACCGTGCCCAACCTCGGCTACACCGGCCCGGTGACGTCCTCGACGCCGGGCAAGTATGTCGAGGGGCTCTATGGGTCGGGCTCCCAGACGTACGTGCAGGGCTACGAGAAAGCGGCCGGGCGTCTGTTTTACAACAACAATGGCACATGCGTGACGGGACTTTCGGAGCTGGCCCACATGGGGGAGGGCGCTCCGATGTACACGGCCGCCGGGACGGCCAACACGGCCGGACAGTGGGCGCAGCACGGGTTGACGGAACTCGCCTCCGGACGTGGTGACAAGGTCGCAAAGCTCCTCGAGCGCATGGAGCGCGACCTGGTCAAATCCCGCAGCCTCAGTCGGTTGCCGGCCGACGACGCCTTCCGCAATCAGCTCAAGCAGATGCGTGAACTGCTGAAGAAGTCACCCGGGAAGCTCACCGATGTAAGCGACGACGTCGCGCGCCTGCTGTTGCGTGGCAAGGCCGAGGCGGCGATCCTGGCCGGCTTCGAGGATGCCGGGCCAATCCGCCGAGCCTACATGCGGGTGATGCTTGACGGCGTCGCCGTGAAGAACAAGGTTGGCGAGCTGATCAACAAGATCGCGAAGGCTACTCCCGACTGGGTGACGACAGAGCGGGCCATGAACTTCGTGGTGTTCGCGATCGGCACCCATGCCACCGCGCAGGCAGCGGGCGGGGGCGACGTGATGGAGACGATGCGCACCTGCTGCGAGCACATGAAGTGGATCACGAGTTGGGCGGAGTTCGGCCCGCTGTTCATGGCCGAGATCACTGCATCGATTCTCCAGGAGGCCAAGGCCACCGGCAACGACCTCGCCGCCAGCTCTCAGGAAGCGTGGAACCTGATGCTGGGCTTCTACACGGCGGAGGGACGAGTGAGCGTGGACCCCGACCCGCGCCGCAAGCTCACCCTCGCCGACATGGTAAACAGGTTCCAGTATGAGCGCAAACTTGAGGCGGTGGTGATGTCCCAGTGCATCCGCGCATCCACCCGCGACCTTGGCTCGGCAACCGGCAAGGCGGACATGGATGTCGCCAACGCCATGTTCGCACGATGCTGGCCGACCATCCGCGACGCCTGGCGCTGGGAGCGTGACGGTTTGACCTCGGAGTACCTCTTGCTGCGCAGCCAGATAATACACACCCCTCTGGTCATCTACTACAAGCCGACGCAGCCCAAGCCGAAGGAATCCATCGTCTGCGAGGCCATCAGCGCCGACAGCAAGCTGGGCGAGCGCCTGGAGCGCATGCGGCAGATCATCCGCATTCTGTATGGGAAGGGCTCCGGCCTGGGCGTCAACTACTACTGGGACCCAGGTGGCGTGTCGGTGGGCGACCGTGGCTGGCAACGCGGCTTCACCTTCGACGATCCGGGGGTTTACCCGGTCAAGGTTCGGTTGGAGGTTGCCCCCTACACGAACTACACGCAGACCGAGCACCGGGTGATGCTGCGGCGCGAGGTGCCGGCCCTGGTGGACGTCATCGTCGAGGAGCCCACTGTTGACAAGCCGCCGGCAAAGGCCTGCTGGGTGCTGACCAAGCGCGAGGTCGGCGCTCTGAAATACCAGGGCACTGGTCCGGCCATCCCGGTCCCGTCCTACGAACTGGAGACCGCCGGGCCGACTGCGATGGTGCTGAAGCTCGCCCTGCTGTGTTACCCGACGCGCGCCTCCCAGACTCTCGCACCTTACCTGCGGGCGACCATACGGTGGGAGTGGAGTCCATTCCCCGACCGCCTTTATCCCGGAGATGCGCCGGATCTGTGGTTGACGGCGCAGTACACTCACGAGTTCGGCGACAGACCGGAGCAAGAACCCCGGGCTTACAGGGAGGTTGAAATTCGTCAGACGAATCCGTCGACGATGAGAACATTAGTCGCATTGGCGGAGGTGAGTCCCAAGATCCCGAAGACGCGGTCCGAAGTCAAACAGCAGAATGCTCAATACACGGTGCCAGAAGGTTGGGACGGCGGGCATCTCGTCTATCGGGTGGGCGACGTGAGGGCCATGAGCTATGGTGTGGGCGCGGTGTGGTACACCTACACGTGGGACCCGACCGGTAACAGCGTTCAGCCGATGAAAGCCCGGTGATAATATAGCAGCAAGTGCGCGCCGCCAAGGGGTGCGGCGCCCCGGTAGTCCATGCAGAGCAACTGGATGGAGGTGTCCTGGAATGCTGAATGGCGCGGGTACGAACCAATCGCACTGCGTAGCGATCTCGTTGGCTGCTCTGGCTGTAGCGCTACTCTCCTGCGCTTCCGCCACGGCCCAGACGCTCCCGGGCCTCTGGAGTTCAACGCTGTATCGCGTCGAGTTGACCGTATCCGGCAGCGCAGTCACCGGGACCTTCAGTTCGTTGGAGGATCCCGAGGCGCCGCCAGGGACGATCTCGGGACAGCTTCAACCCGACGGCCGCGTTTTTGTTGCAGACTGGACTTACACGACCGGCAATGCCGCGGTTGGCAGGGAGGCGGTGTGCGCTCCGGAGCGGCACGACGGCGGTAACCGCAACACGTTCGCGGATAAGATTGAGAAATGGCTTGCCCACATCCCGGAGGTCGCCGAAACAGGTACCTTCAAGACCGTTTTGACCCTCAGCGTTGATGGCGAAGTACTAATTGGGTACCGCTGGACCGAGGAGGCGCAGCCCACTCAGTTCGCCCTGCACCGGGCGGTGAACGGGGAGCTCGTCGTCTTACTGGAGGAGAGCGATGTGACAGACGACGGCCGCGTGATAGACTCGCCCGCCGGCGGGCCTCCCGCCACCTCCACGCCGACCACTCCGCAGCCGGGTAAGCCGACATCGCAGCCTGCCACGCCGGCTGACAGTGCGCTCACGCGGGAAGCCTGCGTGAGCAACCTGCAAGGAATCGCGCTGGCCTCGCTCCTGTATGCCCTGGACCACGGCGGCAAGCTACCGGATGCGAACAAGTGGTGCGAGCAGTTGATGGACTACCTGGGCGATGGCCAGATACTCAGGTGCCCATCCGCGCCGGAGCAGAAGTGCGGCTACGCAATGAATGCGGCGCTGAGTGGGGCCGACCTCGAGAAGCTGCAGGAGCCCGCGGAGACGGTGCTCTTCTTCGATTCACATCTGGGCACACTGAATGCCGCCGGGGGCAGGGAGGCGATTTGCGCTCCGGGGCGGCACGGCGGCGGTAACTGCTACGCGTTCGCGGATGGGTTTGCGAAATGGCTTGCCGAGATCCCGGACCTCAACGCAGAGGGTCTGTAGTCGCAGACGTCCCGGCTTGCCTGCCCAGAGGCGGTCGCCCCGCTCATTGCTCTTCGGTTGCTTCGGAAATGGATCCCGCCGATGTTACGCGGCTGCAAACAGGCTTTGAGATAGAGACGACTGCTGCGGACTCGATCACAGTAGGGGACTATGCCGTCGTCAAATGTGACGAGATTAGGCTACTGAACTCAAAATGGTTGCGCCTGCGACGGTAGTTGCGGATAGCCTATAGTTGAAAACATTTTGCTGAGGAATGATTGAATCCGTGCAAGGCATTCCGGTTCGGGGGTAGGCTGTCGGCGTCAGATGTCCCAGCGAGTTGTGCGAGCGCGCGGTGTTGTAGTCATGCTGCCATGTTTCGACCGTCCTGTTCTACGTATAGCTCTGTTTGCTCGGGAGCCCCTTTCTCTCCAGGTCAATCTGGTCACAAGCGAAGCCGGCCATTTCGCGTATAAGAGCGACGTCTTCTGGAAGAGCAAGCCCCTTCTCCGCATACGCTAAAGCCCTTTGTGCGTGGTGGATAGCGGCATCCCGCATTGCGGCATTGCCAATTGATGCCAATGACGAGAGTGCCTTCTGTATCCTGATTGCCACCTCGACTGAACCACTCCCATCACGTGATATAGCCGTGAACGCATCATCGAACATATCTTGTGTAGACAACTCGGGGACCTCGACCAGGTCATATTTTACTTCCACCGAAGTGTCCACTTCAGATGGTGAGCCCCATAGAATCAGGAGCCGGACCAGTATGCCCATGACGTCGATCGCCGTGCCAGGATCATTAATCGCGGGCGACAATGCACGGCCCGCAATTTGCGATAGGACGATGAGACCATAACGCGGATCATCGTCGAACCTCCGCTCTTTGCCGATCTCGAATGCATCGGCTAACTGCTCGTAGTCCAGATCAGCCTTGGCATGCAAATCGGTGCCTATGAACGCCAGCGCACGGTCTGGGGTCACAAAACTTCCCGGCAGTACGGCAACCTGTATGCGTGCATTGACGTTCTCGGCATGAGACTGGAGTGCGGCAACGTCTATGCGTTGCACATAACCCACTGAATCTCCAAACACCGCCTGCCCTGAGGCGTGCTCAGGATCAGCCGCGACGCCACGATGCGCGGGGGCGTGCCGGCGTCGTTTCAAGGCTGCGGCAGTCGCTACTTCCACCTTATCAATAGTATTTCCAAGACGTCCAAGCCGGGCGATCCGATCAACCCAGCGCACGAACGTAAAGATGACAATACCGAACACTGTTACTGTGAAAATGAAAAGCACAAAACGCCCTGCTGTTTCGAAGTAGCCGTTCTTGAGGGAGACGAGGCCCACGATGCTGAAAATGAACGCGCCAACAAAAGCTGAAAGCGCGTGCTGCGAGCTATCGTCAGCAATGACTAGTGGAAATGACCTCGGAGATGCGGTGTTGCTCGCAGAAGAATATGCCGACACCATCGAAGCCACCGCAAAGGTCGCGATTACCAGCATGCTGGCGGCCATGATTGACAAGAGGTCATCAATAGACTCCGCTGAAATCGGCGGCAGAATCTGGTCGAGCTTGGTACTATCGGCTGCCTTGGCAACAAGGGCGGCAGCGATCGAGAGCACGCCAATGAACAATGGCTTTATCCATAGTCGCTCCCGAATGCGACTTATTGAAAATCTGACTCGTTCAGCTATACCTGCAAGTAGCATTTTGTCACCCCCGGATCGCTTAACGCCGGTGCTCCGAAGAGGCCGCGCGAATGGCCGTTGATGTGGACCTCGTCGCCCGTGGGCTTCGGTGCCGCCCGTGCCGTCAACGGTATCGGGCTTACTTGATGCCGCCGAGAATGCGGCTGCCCGCCGCAGCGACCAGTTGCTGTCGGCCGTCACCGTTGAGATCCGCTGCCGCAAGCTTGCGAACGGGGCCATCGGTGCGTAGCGCACCGAGTATTCGCCCGCCGGCGTCAACCACGTTCACCAGTCCGGAGTCGGTGCCTACCGCTATTTCGGGGGTCTCGTCGCCATCGAGATCGGCTGCCACCACGTCTGTGACCGCTTCCCCGATGTTCCTCGCCCAGATGGCTTTGCCTGCGGCGTCCATGACGAGGAGGTAGAAACTTTTTGAGCCGGCAATTACTTCGAGTTTGCCGTCGCCGGTAAGGTCGCTCAATGCCAGCTTGGTTACTTCAGCGCCCGCAAACCTGGCCCACAATTCTTCATTGGCAGTCTGATTGCCCTCCCTGCCGTACAACCTGCCGGTGAACTTGAGAACAGGTGGATCATTGGGAACGGTACAGTGAATGCCACCGACGCGGGAGCCGGCCAGTAGCTCGGGGATGCCGTCGCCGTTGATGTCGCCGGCTGCCGTGGTCATGGCCGCGCCGTGGTAGCCGACACCGACGATGCCGATCTTCTCGCCGTCCGGCGCGAAGACATTGGCGGCATTATAGGTCGTTGATATCAGGGATGCCAGCTTGCCGTCCTGCATCGGCACGAAGGTGATCGAGGTGGGCTGATGGGCCCAGTTGAGGGCCGTCCACAGTAGCTTGCCATCATGGGTGTAGGCGTATGCATGCCAGTTGATGCCGCCCCGCTGGTGGCTGCACCCGATGACAATTTCTCCATCACCGTCTGCATCAATGTCGGCACACCCGACAACTTCGACGCGCCCGTGGGCGGGCTCACGTTCCGGATAGGCGCGGTCAGCAGGGGTGAGAACCGACCAGCGTTGCTTGCCCTGATGGTCAAGGCAATGGAGCTTGAAGTCGGCGCCGCCAACCACGATCTCAGAGCGACCGTCGCCATCCAGATCGTAGGCGTCCACACACAGCGCCTCGGCGTCGAGTGTGTACTCCCAGAGAACGTCTCCGGAGCCGGTGATACATTTGACGAGAGGGCCGGCCACGCTAACCAGTTCGTCGGCGCCATCCCCGTCAATATCACGTGCTACCAGATCATTGACCACTGCAGGGCGACTTTCATCGCCGTCCGCAGTCAATTCGTTATTGACGACCCATGCCGCTGTCATGGAGCGCCCTTCGGGAGCTGCTCCCAGTTGCGCAAGCTTCTGCTCATGTTCGCGGCTGAACTGAGCGTAGGCGTCAGCCCATGAGCTGACGTCAAAGCTGCGTAGAGACGGTCGGAAGGTCAGTCGGTGCTTGCCTGCGGGGACGGCGAAAGATGCCCCCTGAGGAACCGGGGTCGTCTGGATTGTCCGACCGTCGAGTCTGAGCTCCGAGCCTGCGGCGGGCAGGGAGATTACGGTATCCTGCTGGGCGTCTATGGTCCCGGTCGCGATACTGCCCAAGTTAATCTCGATATTGACGGGCTGTTCGGAGCGGAATATCACCTGGCCGATGTCGAGCGCGCGTGCGCCGGTCATGGCAAAGGTATCGCCGGATACGTGGAACTGCTCGGCGACGACGTTGATTCCGGCGAACGGGCGGCATGAACCGACGCCAGCCAGGGCGTAGCCTTCAGGAGTGCTCAGCATGACGGCGCCATCGCCGGCGGAAACGATTTCGTACTTCCACCCATCAAGATCATCGGCGTAGAGGAGATTGCTGAAGCGGGTGACTTCACCGGACTTCATGAGCGCCTGTTTGTTCTCCAAGATCGCATGTCGTACGGCCACCGGCGGTCTGGTGCCGGCAGTTCGTAAGGTGGCGTGGGAGGCGTTGACGATCTTGAAAGCACGGTCACCGAAGACCGCACGAACGCGATCCTTGCCGACTTGGGGTTGATCGTCGTCGAGGGTGCGGAACACCGCGAGGATGCCGTAATTTCCAGGCTCGACCGCCTGAATCTCGTCAATGACGAGGAAGTACTTCTCCTTGCACCAGATAATATTGCGGCTCCAGTCGGCTCCGTTGTAGCCGCGCACATAGGTCTGTACCATGCCGAGACGTGTGAAGTCACCGAGTGTAGCAAGTCCCGTGAGTCGCGGCACCGGCTCAAACAGCCCGTCACGGAAGACAATGACGGTATTGTGCTCGATGGTGTCGGGCACGAAATATCCGCTGTCGAAGAGGCAATAGCGGCCGCTGTCGGTGTACTCGATGATCGCATTGCCATCAGGATGGGCATGATAACCGTGTGAGATTCCGCCGAGGATGAGGTACTGGCCCTCGGGGTCCATACCGGTGCGGAACACGATCTTATCGAAGCAGTCCGCGCGTGGCGGCACCGGGTCGGCATTCAGCACAGTGTTCATGAAGGTCGGTGCGGTGCCGAGAGCTTCGCGGTGTTTATATACCCAGTCCGGCAGTGCGACGACGTGGATGCCCATCATGTCCGCCGGCTTCTCGGGCTGGAGCTGATCTTGGAGGTAGGTGCTTGCAAAGAGTGCTCCTCTCGACTTTCTCGCCCGTTGGGCCGCGTAGAGGTAACGGCCATCCTGTAGCTTCCAGGCCGCCACCCGCAGGATTACCGGCCAGTAGCCCGGGTTCATCCAGGCACTGGTATCACCGAACCCCGCATGGCCGCCGAGATTGTTCATCACCGCGAGACCATAGTCGGCGAGTTTGCGACCGGTACCATCCTGCCAGTACTGCTCGTAACCGAACGGCAGCGCCCAGTATAAGAGGTCCATCATGGTGGAGCCGCCGTAGCCCGGACAGTCCTCGGAGGGCCGCCAAAACTTGGCCTGGCTGCGGAAGTAGGTGTTGACCCAGGAGTAGATTCCTGCGGCGTCCACACCATAGTATGTCATCCAGTAACGGGCCATGTCTGAGGCGGTGCGCGCATTGGTATTGTTGCCTGGCGGGGTCGGGCTATCTTTCGCTTGTGCGCCGGCAAACGCACAGCGGTGGGTGAGTTCCCAGAACCCAGCCGTAATCTGCTGGCGGTCACGCTCGGTCAACTGCGGGGCCTCCTCCATTGCATCCCAGGCAGGCAGGGCTCCCACGAGCGCCATGATGTCGCGGATCTGCCCGAGACTGCGACCAGCCTCGAGGACATGGGGGAGAATACCGCAGAAGACTTCTATCTCCTCCGGGTTGCCGGTGCGGAAGTAGTTCATGGCTGCGGCAGTCAACAGGGAGGAGGCTGTCCGGAATTTCTTATCCTTTGCGGCCTCGATGCGGGCGGGGATCTTGTCAGCGGCCGGCTTATATGCCAACTGGCCGTTGGGGAGAACTACCCGTAGCGTATGGCCGATGGCGATAGTGTCCTGGGCGGGCAGCATGGAAATGAAGTCATCCAGGGCCGCGCCTGTGGCAGCGACGTCGGCGCCGCTGAGGCAGACACAGCTCTTACCATTGGCCAGTGGGTCGTGGACGGTGCGGATTACATACCCGCCCGCGCCGGGCCATTGGCTGTCAAGAGCCACGTAATAACCGTCATAGAGGCGACCGATGAGTGGATTGGTGGCAAAGTATCCCAGCAGAATGTAGTTGGTCTGCCCCAGGTCGCCGGGGCTCATCAGCGACGCATCCCGAACTGGGACTACGGCACCAGAAGCCGTCTCTATCGCTGAGGCGAGCTTCTCGCCAAGATGCCGGTAGTCGTCCCCTGGCGGCACGGCTATGACGCACACTGGGTTCCCGTCACGGGCAATGGGAACTTCAGTGTGGAAGGTCTTGAGGGTTGGCACAGGTGGAATATCGGCTGGAGAAGCCGGCAGCAATCCTGTTACTGCTACGAACAGCACGGCGCAGGCAACAATACCAAATCTGGTCATGATGTGACTCCTTCTCGAATAGTCACGGCAGAACGCTCAAACAACTGGGTTGCCATGGTCGCAGGGCACAATTGACGCCAGGCACAGGGCGGATACAATCCAAGACCTCGTGTACAATCACCTCTCCATGGGCCGCAGTCCTCCTGGCCGGATTATCCAAGTCTACCCGGGCACAGACAGGATGACGATGAAGGCACAGCGGCTTGCGGAAAGGCAATCGGCAGGCGCTCAGTACGCGCCGATGTTCTTGCCGTCGGCACCGGCACCTATGCATGGACTCTGTGGTTGGAGATGAAAGTCTCCCTCCTCCGGGTTGACAAACAAGGGATCCCCATGAATGTCTGTAGTTGAGGAGGCGTTGTTGTAATCAGCAGTGGCGCTGTTGTAGATACAATTGTGCTCCGAGATGAACTGGTGGTGGTCGGGCACGAAACGCGAGGCTTCCTGCTCGTTGTCAGTGACCACGCAGTTGTTCAGGCCGAAGCCTGATATTGGAGTGGCGCGGGATTCCGTGGTCCTCGGGGGAATCGGAAGTGTGTCGGCTATGATGTTGTTGCGCACTACTGTAGTATACTTCTCGCCTTCGGGCGGTTGGCCGGGTCGCCGATTCTCGGCCATCGGCCCATAGACGAACCAGTGTAGTATCCCGTCACCATGATTGCCGTAGAGGACATTGTTTTCGACAATGGTGTTGTGTGGCCCGTAGACCCTGATGCCGGCGATTGCGCAGTCCGAGATGCGGTTGTGATGGATGTGGACGCCCGTCTGGGTTCCGAATGGGGCCTGGCCATACACCACTATCCCACCTAGAGCCATGCGGGATATTTCGTTTCCGTAGATCTGGACGTCGTCCACCGTTGCTCCGCCCATTTGGAACTGCACTCCGGCGTTTCCGCTGAAGCCCCGGTTGGGGTCGCCTCGAAGCACGTTGTCGTAGATGGCGAATTCACTGCAACTACTTAGCCTTACCGTCGAGTTGGTTCGGCAATTGTATACGTAGTTATTGTAAACCTCGAAATCTTGCACACTGATTATATATATGCCGTCATGTCCGACGCCCTCGATCCAGTTGTTGAATACGCGCGAATTCACGCGGTTGCCCCTGAGCTCATGCAACTGATTGTAGGCGGCGAGGTCCTCATCGCTGATCTGCACCCAACTGCCGTCGGCCTGGTCGGGGCTGGTGCCGACGAATTTGGAGCTCCGGTGATGGAGCTTTATTCCATCCCCAGATGCGCTGTGAATGTACATATCGTTTATAGTAACATCATAAGCATTCATCAGGGTGAGCGAATAGTAGTGACGGTCACTACTGAATGATGCTCTATTGCCGAGGATTTCGAAGCCTCGTATGGTGATATTGTGTACCCCGTGACCGTCACACTCGATCATTGCTTTGAATGGCTGCCATTGCGCTTCTTGATGCGGGACGACAGTGAGCACAACGTCTGCGTCGCCTTGTAGGATGGTGTTGCTGGGAATGCGGACAGTGTCGTTAACGGTATAAATCTGCGGCCCTTTTAGGTGGACCGTTGTGAGCAGCTCGTTGGCCGTCACATGCTGGAGTGCCTGATTGATCTCGACATGGTCATCTGTACCGTCACAGTTGAAATCGCCAGTGCCGTCTCCAGCGACATAGACGATTCGTCCTTCGGCTTTTGCCGCACTGTAGCCGCTCCACTGCTCGAGCCGCTGCTGATCATCCAGGACGCGCTTGGATTCGGCAGGCTCAGTTACGTCCGCCAAGAGTGAACCGGCAATCAATAACACCACTGCCGCCGACAAAAACATGAGTCCTCCAGCCCGCGCAATACTCTCCGGGTTCATATCTCGAGTTCCTTTCGGTGAGACAGGTTCTGTCAATCCGGGATTGTCCAGATTGGGTCGTGTGGCGTTGCTTCAAGGCCCGAACCACTTCTAATCTATCCTGCAATTTCGCCATTTGGGCCACATGTTCCTTCTTTAGTGCGTGCGAAGCCTTGATAGAATCGGCTTTGCCGGCACTCGTGGAGTTCCGGCGTTCTAAAGCAACTCGCAAGCCGCCAGCCGGCGCGAACGTCCTGCGGCGTCGGTAGAAACCACGGGGATTTGCTCGAGACGCTGTTTGGGGTGCAGGTAGTGCCGGTGGGTTGGCGAAAACACTACCGCGAAGAGCGTACAGACAGTTCTCCGGGCCATCAGCCCCAATTTGCGGTAATACACCTCCGTTAACCACGGGCAGCAAGCGTTGAGTATCACCGCGGAGGCAAATACGTTGCGCCGGGCGAACTGGCGAAGTCGTCGCATTGTGATAAGCGAGGGGATTGGGCCAGGTGAAAGTCAGGCAGCGATGCTATGGATAGAGTGAGATGGTTGCTGGCGGGAGCCGGAGACATCGCGACCAGGCGGGTCGGTCCGGCCCTGGTCGCGACTGATAACTCGGAGTTGGTCGCGATTTGCGATCTCAACGAGGAGTGCGCGGTGGGACTGGCGGAGCGGCTGGGGGTGAGGGCAGTTTACACCGATTATGCTGAGGCGCTCGCGGAGAGCGGAGCCGATGCCGTTTACATTGCGACACCGCAGAACACCCACATCGAGCTGAGCCTGGCGGCGCTGAAGGCGGGGAAGCATCTACTCTGCGAGAAGCCGCTGGGGCTCAACGGCGGAGAGTGCCTGCGGCTCCTGGAGGCGGCGCGCTGCTCAGACCGAGTAAGCAGTTGCTCCAACTATCGCCGCCTGTCGGAGCAGTATAAGGTGACGGACGTCATGCTCAAACGGCAGGAAATCGGGAAGCTAACAGGGGGCTGGGCCGTTTACTCCACCCCGTACTACAATCCCGGCCGGGCGCCCATCCGCAAGGCGCTTGGCTGCAGCCGGATCAAGGAGTTGGGTTTCTACCTGATTGATATTGCCCACAATTTCTTCGGGATGCCGTGCACCGCGATGGCACAGGCCGGCATCCTCAATGAGGCGGTCATGAATGATGTGGAGGAGATCGCCAGCGTGATCCTGAAATTCCCCGGCGGCGAGATGTTCACCATCATCTTCAATTGTAGCTCCCCGGGGACGCGGCATGAGCTGGAGTTGTTCGGCTCCGAGGGCCGCATCTACTGGCCACAGTGGCCGCCGCATGACAACGGCCCGGTGGTCAAGATCAGTGGTGCCGGCACGGAGCAGATCGAGGCGAAGACTGCGGAGAACTGGCATCTTCCGATGATTGAGGATTATGTCGAGGCCTTGCTGCAGGGGCGCGAGCCGGTATGCACGCTGGAAAGCGCCGTCAAGACGGAAATAATCACCGACGCGGTCTTCCGCTCCATTGAGAGCGGGTGTGTTGAGCCCGTTGTCTGGGAGAAGTGACCATGAAAATATTGCTGGTAGGAGGAACGGGCTGCATCAGTGGTGACATTGCGGCGCTGGCTGCACGAAAGAGCGAGATTGAGCTTTATCTGCTCAATCGCGGGAGCAGGCCGGAGTTCGTGCCATCAGGGGCGCACTGCATTCAGGCGGATATATCCAGGCCCGACGAGGTGCGTGCGAAGCTGCAGGGGATGAACTTCGACGTGGTGGTGGATTTCCTCTCCTATGGAGTGGAGCGGCTTGAAAGCAACTTAGATATATTCCGAGACCGCTGCAGCCAATACATCTTCATCTCCTCAGTGGCCGTGTATCGGACGAAGTCGCCGGATGAGATCATCACCGAAGACGGAACGATGGTCGGCAACACGCTGTGGTCGTATGGGCGGAACAAGATACTCTGCGAGCGGCGGCTGCAGGCTGAGCAGGTGAGCAGCGGCCTGAATTACACGATCGTGCGACCAGCATATACCTACAACCGGCTCCGCATCCTGCACCCGGTAGGCCCGTCACATCAGACCCACTCATGGACCATTGCCAACCGGATTTTGCAGGGCAAGCCGTTGCTGATGCATGATGACGGCAAGGCGCTGTGCACCGTCACGCATACCGAGGATTTCGCCAAGGCTTTCGTCGGTCTTTGTGGCAATCCGGCGGCGTTTGGCGAAGCGTTCAACATTACCTCCGACGAATACCTTACCTGGAATCGTGTGGCGGAGTTGGTGGGGGATGCGCTGGGTGCGAAGCCGAACCTGTGCCATGTCCCGGCGCATGATCTCGGTTTCGAGCTTGGTGGAGATTTCGGCGAGAAGCTGATATTCTTCTCGAAGAATGCAATATGTGACAGCAGTAAGGTCCGCGCGCTGGTGCCGGAGTTTGTCTGCACTACGCACTTTGCGGATGGGATCAAGCGCACGATCCAGTTCTACCTCGACAACCCGGAGTTCAAGGTAATAGACGAGGATTTCGACAG
Organism: uncultured Armatimonadia bacterium; assembly: GCA_964498775.1. GTDB lineage: Bacteria > Armatimonadota > Zipacnadia > Zipacnadales > UBA11051 > UBA11051. The sequence continues at coordinate 9,680 of CAZCJS010000020.1, read as the reverse complement.
GAGAATGGACGAGATTGCGGAGGCGTATCATGCTCAAACCGTTCGATGAAGTGCGGGAGCAATTGGAGAGGCAGTATGTGGAGGCCAGATTCGATCCAGCGTCCGGTCTCTCCAGGGATGAACTTGTGGCGGAGTTTGAGTGTCATCGTGGCGAGAACCCGGACGAGCCCCGGATCATGAGCCGGGCGTGGCTTTTCCACCTGCTGTGCTCGAAAGCACGCATAGCCGTCGAGCCCGACGACTACTTTGCCGACAAGCTGGAGCATCACAACCTGCTGATCGAGTTGCGCGAAGAATGGCGGAGGGAGGAGGAAGCCCGGGAGTTCAGGGACGATCCACCGTCCACTGGGGGCGCATGGATGGCCATACTAGACACCGGTCACACGTGCGCGGACTGGCGGAACCTGTTAAAGTACGGGTTCACCGGCCTACGCGACCGCGCGACGGCCTATTCCGGTGTCTTCTATCAAGCTGTGGCGATGGTGTACGATGCGGCCATCATATTGAGCAAGCGGTTCGCTGCAGCACTGCCTGACGGGGCAACGGCAGCTTTAGCGGAGCGCCCACCGCAGACCTTTCATGAGGCGCTGCAGCTGGCCTACCTTTACCATGAGTTACAGGAGATGGAGGATGGCTATTCCGTCCGCTCGATGGGCAGGTTCGACGAGCTTTACTATGATTTCTATGCCAACGACCTGAAGGCCGGCCGGCTCACCCGCGATCAAGCCAAGGAGCTGCTCAAGTACTTCTGGATCAAGTTTTTCGCCAAGACGCAGGGCAAGCTCTATGGTAAGCCTTTTCTTTTCGGCCCCAATGTCAACGAACTTTCGTATCTCGGCTTCGAAGTGTACCGGGAGATGCAAATAGTTGACCCGAAGTTCCATGTGCGGCTTGCGGAGCGCACGCCGAGGGACTTTTTCGAGCAAGTGGTCGGCTGCATCCAGGCCGGCTGCAGCGGCATCGTCATGGTCAACGACGCCGGGCAGGTGGAAATGCTGCGCCAGAATGGCAAGACTGCTGAAGACGCAGATGACTATATTCTGATTGGCTGCTATGAGCCGGCTGTTATGGGTAAGGAGTTGAACTGCTCCGGGGCGTGTGGGTTGAACCTGGCGAAGGGCGTTGAACTGGTCCTGGCCTCGGGAGACTACGCTTCTTTTGACGAGGTGATGGCCGCCTATTTCAGGACGCTTGATGGGCAGATTGCCCTTGCCACCGACAGGGTACGGAGGGAGGAGCGTCTGTGGCCACAAGTGAGCCCGTCGCCGCTTCTCTCAGGGACAATGGACTCGTGTATTGAGGACGGTCTTGACGTTTCGCAGGCCGGAGCGAGCTACAACACCAGCGGCTGTTGTTGCTATGGGATCGCGAACGCGGCGGACTCTCTAGCGGTCATCAGGCAGCTTGTGTATGACGAGAGACGCTGTAGCCTCGCCGAACTCAGAGCGGCTCTGGCCGCCAACTGGCAGGGCTACGAAGAGCTGCGCCTCACGGCGCAATACCGCGTCCCCAAATGGGGGAACAACGACGATTACGTGGATAGGATCGCCGTTGAGATCACCGATTTCCTCGGGGCACGGATCAACCATGAACCCAACGCTCGGGGCGGTGTCTTCCAGGCGGCCCTCTACGCGATTATTGACAGCGCGAAGGCGTTCGGCAAGCAGACCGGTGCGTTGCCGGATGGACGTATGGCAGGGGAGCCGCTGACGATGAACACAGGCGCGACCATCGGGATGGACAAGAACGGCGTCACCTCGCTCATCAACTCCGTCACGAAGCTCCATCTGTACGAGTTCCCCAATGGCACAGTGCTGGACATCATGCTGCATCCGAGTGTGGCAGGCGGCGGCGAGGGCATTGAGACGATCTGCTCGATTATCCGCAGTCATTTCGCTCAGGGCGGCATGGCCATCCAGTTCAACATCTTCGACGCGGCAGTCTTGCGGGAGGCGCAGCGGACGCCCGAAAAATACGCCAACCTCCAGGTGCGAGTCTGTGGGTGGAATGTGCGATTTGCCGACCTCACGCGGGATGAGCAGGAGATGTTCATCAGCAAGGCGGAGGTGAGTTGATGAAAGGCCGCCTGGTCAACATAGAGCGGATGTGCGTTCATGACGGCCCCGGCATCAGGACGACGGTTTATCTGAAGGGTTGCGGGCTGAGTTGCCGCTGGTGTCACAATCCGGAGAGTATCTCGCCGGAGCCGGAAATTGCCTTTTCGCGGAGCAAGTGCATTGGCTGCGGGAAGTGTGCGGAGGTCTGTGCGACCGGGGCGCATGTCTTCGCTGATGGCACTCATCTTTTCAATCACCAGCTTTGTACAGTTTGCGGGAAATGCGTCGAGGTCTGCCTCCCCGGCGCTCTGGAATACTATGGCCGAGAGATGTCCGTCGAGGAGGTGGGTGCGGCGGTGTTCGAGGACAGAACCTTCTACGCTACATCCGGGGGTGGCTGCACCATCTCCGGCGGTGAGCCGCTTCTGCAAGCCGCGTTCTGTGCGGAGGTCTTCCAGCTTCTGCGCCGGGAGGACATCCATTGTGCGCTGGACACCTGTGGCGCGGTACCGTGGGAGAACTTCGAGAAGGTCTTGCCCTACACGGATATGTTTCTCTACGACGTGAAGCATACCGACGACCGGTTGCATCGCGACCACACCGGCAGTTCGAACCGGGGAATTCTCGACAACCTCAAGCGCTTGTCGCAGTGTAGCGTTCCGATTGAGATTCGCATCCCGACAATCCCCGGCTTCAACGCCGACGAGACAAGCATGGCGGCCATGGGGGAACGGCTGCGCGAACTGCCGAACATCGTGGGGGTACGACTGCTGCCGTATCACCTGGCGCGCTCGAAGTATGAAGCGGTCGGCCGGTCGGACACAATGCCGGAGGTCGCACCGCCGGACGCCGCCGCAATGGCCAGGGCCACCGTCATCCTGCAGGGCTACGGGCTTGGCGTCTTGGCATGATCTGACTCCGCAACATCCGAACATCCCAACACCCATTTGTACCGCTAAGATTGGTTCATGAAGCTCTTTGCAGGGGCTTGCCAGCGGTCACTGGGGTCACTCAATGGTGTGCGAAGTCAGGTTCTTGGCGGTCCGGGTAGCGAGGTGGGGAAGATGAACGATCGCGCTTTGATGTGGGTAATACCGGTTTATTGGTGTTGGCGGAATCGGTGACAGATTCGTGAGCGAGCAAGACGGGGTGAGCAGAGGGGCATCAGAGGTGTGCGCGGAATGACGAGGTAATGAGATGGTGGTGATTGTATCAATGGCAAATATTGAGGTGAGATCAATGCTGCAACACGCACTATTGATGATAGTAGCAGTATTAGTGATGCTGCCCATGGCGGCGCAGGAGTTGTTCATACCGGAACAGGTCATAACGGAGCTGAAGAGCTACTATCCGGACACGACGCTGGTGAACGCCGGTCGGCCGGAGTGCCTGATCGTGTATCCGGACGAGGCCGGATATGAGCAATTGGCGGGGGAGGTAGAAGCCGCAATCAAGGCCGCCACCGGTGTCGAGGTGCCGATGAAGACTGATCTCCAATACAGGACTACCGATCGGGAAGCCAACCTCGTCTGCCTGGGCCGGATGAACAACAACAAGCTAGGGCTGGATCTGTTCATATGGCGACAGGTGGCGTCGGATGACTGGTTCCCCGGCCCCGAGGGTTACGAGCTGCGCACGGTGTGTGACCCGTGGGGCAATGGTCGGAACGTGATCATGCTTGGTGGTTCAGACCTGGAAGGCGTACGGCTAGCAGTAAAGCAGTTCCTGCAGATATTAGCGCAGGGCGAGACGCTGGTGATCCCCCACACTATCGAGACGCAGTTTGCGGGCATTGAGAATCTAGACGCCTACACCCGGGTTGCCCTGCAACGCTATCAGAGCAGATTCATAGACCTGCCGGCTTTGCCCTACCAGTGTGAAAAGCTGATGCTTGAGTGTGCAGAGATGTACCTACTGACCGGCCGGGATGAGTACGCCGAAACGTACGCCCGGATGCTGCGCAGGTGGATGAACGAGTATTACCGGAACAATCTCAATCGGCAGATTAACACGCCTAAATACATGTTCCCGTGGATAATCATGTCATTTGCATGCATCGAGGAGAGCCCACTGATACCCGATGAGTTGAAGCTGGAGCTGGTCAATTTGATTGATGACTACTGTTCGCGCCTGTCGCATGATACTTATCGCATCGCCGGCCTGCGCCCCGGGCAGTTTAGCGGCCAAGGAATGCATGAGGTGTCCGAGTCGATCATCTACGGGGCCGAATACTTGAGCAAGTACTATCCCGACCTGGATATTGGGGACATCAACTTTGGCGTGCAGCAGGTGCAGATCGGCCAGGAGACCATGGCTGCTTCCAATGGTTTCATAGACAACAACACTGGCTACACTTCGTTTTCCCCCCAGACAGCGATGAGACTGTCGCTGGTGATGGGGAATCACGCTTATTTCGCATCAGGGGCGGCCCGCAGGTGGATGGAATACAGCATGCTGGTGTGCGATTCGTGGGCTACTACGTTCTTCGGCGCCTCGGTCAGCCCTAGTGACAGCCACCATGCGCGCCACTGCATGCCCGCATGGTACTATCAAGACCCCGGGTATGTGTGGTACAGCAACTGGCGTGAGGGCCGCTCCGACTATCATCCTCGGATGACCGAAGACGGGTTCGACTACTGGGTCTGGACTTATCTGCCGAAAATCGAGCCACAGCCGCCGGTGGACGAGATGGTCGGGCTTAAGTACATGAGGCTGCACCAAACCAATTACCATCAACTCGAGAGCATGGGCAGATTCGTCAACGTCCCCCGCGACCGCAGCTTCCACCAACTTGCTATGCGCGAAGGGCTCGAACGCCACCACCAGTACCTGCGTCTCGATGGCATCAACGACGGTATCGCCAACGGCGGTGACGGCAATGCCATCGCTGCGCTCACTGACGGACGCAAGTGGCTGGCAGCAACCGGCAAGTGGGGCGGTGGACGAAACATGAAGTGGTTCAACACCGCGCTGGTGCTGCGCCAAGGACAGATGAGCGACCGGTTGGTGGCCCTATGTGACCTGCAACTGGCTTCTGAGTTTGCCGCCACCGCTTTCGTGCGCAGTGTCATGAGCGAGTACCACGGTGTGGACTGGGCCCGCAACATCGTCTGGGTAAAAGGGAAGTATTGGGTAGTGCTGGACCAGTTTTTGGCACGCAAGCAGGATGATTTCAGCATCATGTGCCAGTGGTATACAGGCGCCGAGTCGGTGGATGAGCAGCACCGTGTGGCTGTAACCGAGAAGGATCACAGCTTCGTATTGCAGGCCGCCGGAGGCAGCAAACCCTTCGTGACCTTCCTCGAGGACGGCAGGCCCATCGTCCGGCAGGCGGTGCATGGGCAGTTCAACGCCGGTGATGAGACGACGATGGCTCACCTGATGTACGGGCACCTCACCCAGGAGCCTGAGAACTACTCCATCCAGCGCGTCGCAGACAACCAGGTGCTGGTCAGGGAGCCCCAGCGCCAGGTGCTGATGGGCGTGGCGCCCCTGGGCACTCCGCACGAGCCGAGCTCGCTGTGCGGACAACTACAAGCCACATGCACCATGTTTACGGCGGCAGCCGACGAGCTGTCGCTGGCGGGGCTGACGACATTCGGCACCGGCGGGCAACCGCTGCTGCAGGCTGACAAGCCGATTGACGTGCATGTGGACTTCGCGACCGGCGTGGTGACAGCAATTGCCTCTGAGGTGACGCGGGTACGGCTGCACGGTCTGGATGCGACCGAGGAGATGGTATCTGTTGGGGGTCGCGGGGACATAAATGAAGTGGAACTGGTCGCGGGCCAATACCAGGCGGTCGCCACCTTCGAGGCCGGCTCGCTGGCGGCACTGGTGGGGGCCGTTGAGGCGGCGATTGGTCGGGCTGAGCAGGTAGCGACTGGCCCGGTCGCGGAGCAGAGGGCCGAGTATCCGCAGCGGCTGGTTCGACAGTGGCGGTTCGCCATTCCCGGTGACGATGCTGTCAGGGTTCATGCAATCGATCGCGCCGACCTTGACGGCGACGGGGTCGCCGAGTTGCTTGTGGGCACCAATGATGGACGGCTATTCTGTCTGAACGCCGATGGCACGGAGCGCTGGCAGGTGCAGTTTGAGCCATATCCCGGCCAGTTTAGCAGCCGCGGCCAAAACCGCGCGGGCATCAACGACATCGCCGTAACCGATTTCGGGCAGGGACTACGGATACTGATCGCCAGCGACAGCCAGCATGTGCACTGTTTGGATGCTGCAGGAACTGAACTGTGGAAGTTCAGCGGTGTCGGCGTGCAGTTAACCAATCAGGCCCCTGGCTCGCAGGGCCCTGGACTTCACCGCGAGGGCGATGGCGAGATGATGGCGGTGGAAGTAGTTGACATCACCGGGGACGGCAGCTGCGAGATCCTCGCAGGCTCCAAGACCTATAAGCACGGGGGAACTCGTGTCTATGGTACTTTGTGGTGCCTGAATGCCTCCGGCCAGATGCTTTGGCACCTGTTTCAGTCGGCCGGCACAGTGACCAACATCGCCACCTTCGACCCCGACGGCGATGGGCGAAGGCTCATCTACTTCGGCACCGGCGGCGGCACCTATGGCGGCTTTACCTATCTGTGCGACCATGAGGGCAACTTTATGGACAACAGCGTTAGGGGACCAAGTGGAGAGACCTACGTCGGGGTAGACAGGCTGGGTGCGGACGGCGGCTTGCGGCTGATGCGGCTGGAACAACGTGATGGCAGCGTGTATGTCCACGATGCCGCAGAGCCCTATGAGAGGCAGTGGATGTTCCGCGCCGGAGGCCTGTCAGCGGTCGGCCCACAGCTAGTAGACCTGACCGGCGATGGCTTTGTGGAGATAGTTGTTGGCTCCGATGGTGGCAGCATCTTTTGCCTGCGAGACGCGGACGATCCCTTGCTTTGGACCAGCAACATCGCCGAGCCGATCAGTGCCATTGCGGTGGGTGAGCTGGCGCCGGGGACGCATCATGTCCTGGCCGGCTCCGCGGTCGGTGGCCTTACGGTAGTGGCAGCAGATGGCAGGCCGCTAGCCCATGCCCAGGTGGGGGCGCCGGTGGACTGTGTAACTGCAGTGACGCCCAAGGGAGATCAACCGGGGCTGGTGGCGGTCGGCGGTGGCGACGGGGTGGTGACCGTCTTCGGCCTGCATTAGCGTTGTAGCCAGGTAGCAACTCGTTAATGAGCATACAGGAGCCAGATGCACAACATGATGGCTAGATGTGATGGGAGGACATAATGGCGATCGAGGTGTGGAAGAACAAGCGGGAGTGGCCGTGGCGGTATGACGAGGACATCAACAAGTACCTGGACGTGCCGGCCTACTACCTGGTGGGCTACGAGGAGGTGCGGGGTTTTCTGCGGGGCCTGCAGAACTGCCGCATCGAGAGCGTCGGCACCAGCGCCGGAGGTCGCGACCTGACGGTGGTGTACTGCGGGCCTAAGAAGCCGGAGAGGACCCTGTGCGTGACTGGCAGCACTCATGGGACCGAGGTGGAGGGGGTCGCCTCGGTGATCAACGCCATCCGGGTGCTGGACGCCGGGAGGGACCTACGCGGCGAGAAATGGACACGACTGCAGAACGTCGCTAAGAGGGTGGGCTTCTACCTGATGCCGTTTTACAACCCCGACGCGGCCGCTCGCGCAGTTGTGAAGAGTTATGTGGACATGCCCTTCGATGCGGTGAACCACCTGCATGTGGGCTTCTGGAAGAACGGAAAGACGCTGGATCGCAAGCGGGTGTTCGGCCCGTGGCGCGAGGACTCCGACCTGTTCGGAAAGCTGGACAGTATCGCCTACCTCGGCGCTCGTTATAATGACGCCGGAGCGGACATAAACCGCTGCCCGTCGGCAAGAAAGACCAACGCGGTGGAGACCCGACAGATGCTCAAGTACCTGAAGGACAAACGCGTGGACTGTTACCTGCACTTGCACTCTCACAGCACCCCGCCGTGGCTGGGCAGGCCACCGGAAGAGCAGTTCAAGGGCGACTATGGGCACATGATGAGGCTGCAGGAACTGACCGAGAGGATGACTCGGCGCGTGGGTGGGCCGGAACTGGAGTTGGGTGCCCGCAAGGCCAATGCCTGGTATAACAGCTCCTTCTTTGCCTACAACCTGGGTATCTATGGCCTAACCTACGAGGAGAAGGCCGGCTTCAAGGGCAATTTTCCTGCTGACAAACCGTTGGAGGAGATCTGGCTGGAGAACACCTACAACGGGTTGTACACCATACTGGGACTTGCCCAGGCACTACTTGAGGTCCCCTCAGCGTGGCAGTGAAGGCCGGAGATGGGCTGCCGCAGCGCAGTGCAATGGTCGAACAGGCTGGCCGGGTATGAGCCTATAGATCTGGATGAGCAGATTGCCGCCAATGTGCGTCAACCGGAGATGGCCAGTCTGGATGCAAGATGAGAAGTCGTCCGCCGTCGGGTGCCGTCTTCACGCCTGTAGCCGAACCATGTCGAGCCGTTGCCGGCTTTGATGGCCTGTCTGCCTCTGCCCATTTCTCTGCCATCTATATACCAGACGCCAACAACATCGCCAGGAGGGCGCTGCTTGTAGCTGTGGAAGCCGAGGAGTTGTGAAATGTCGCTGAACGCCGTCGCCGCGCCCACGGGCCGACCGTTGGCGGTGCCGCGGCAGAGTGGCAGTGTCTGGCCGGTCTGGGACTGTGATGTGGGTGGGGTAGGGCCGGTCGCTGAAGAATCCGATGCTCTTGTCAATAGTGACGCCCTGTAGAACCGGGAGTTGTTTGCCAGACTGCATCAGACGCAGGTATTTGTGGAGCGTTGGCGAAGCCACTACAACGAAATGCGTTCACACAGCTCTTTGGACTGGCGGGCCCCCGCTGCGGCAGTACGAATGCCCCGGGTTGCGGCTCCAGGTCGGGTCTGGCTGCGGTGATTGGTCTAAGTTAGCAAGTGGTACTACTAATGTCAGCAGGTCAGCCGAACCACACTTGATATAAGCACCATCGCATTGGTTGGGCGAGATTCCATCCATGCCGCGACGAGATGCGTATACATGGAGGGAAAGGCTCGAAAGCGGATCGCAGGGCCAAGGTAACCTCAGTTGGGCGGTTGTCCAGCTTGCGAAAAGACGACACCTAACCGGTATATAGGCAATTCCATTTATAGGTGCAGCACAGGAGGAAATGATATGTCATCCACACTTGCAGTTGACGGCGGCACCCCTGTAGTGTCCGAGGGAATGGTCAAGAGCTGGCCGCCAATCACACAGGCCGACCGCGATGCCGTACTGGCTGTGTTCGATAGTGACCAGTTACACGGCACCTCGGCACCCAAGGCCCTGGAGCTTCAGGAGAAGTGGGCCGAATATGTTGGGACTAAGTATGCGCTGGCGACCAACAGCGGCACCGCTTCGCTGCACATGGGCGTCGCGGCAGCCGGCATCGGCCCCGGCGATGAGGTGATTACCAGCGCGTTTACCTACTGGTCAACCGCTGCGGCAATCTTGCATCACAACGCCATCCCGATATTCGTGGACATAGACCCAGAGACCTACACCATGGATCCGGACCTCATCGAGGAGCGCATCAACGAGCACACCCGCGCAATCCTGCCGGTCCACATCCATGGTATGGTGGCCGACATGGATCCGATCCGTG
>CAZCJS010000019.1:0-26175 GCA_964498775.1 uncultured Armatimonadia bacterium | reverse complement strand
GGAACCGATATGGGCATGTTCCCGGCGGCGGCGGATCAATTCGTCCTGCTTTTCAAGAGCCTCGATTGGCACCGCTGGCAGACCTATGTCTTCCTCTACGCCGCCCTGACAATCGGCGCGGAGATTTCTCCCAGTACCACGGACCTCCACTACGCTATACCCGCTGTGGTGAGCATCGCGTTCAGCCTGGCGGCCACTGTCTGGGTTTCGCAGCACGCCTCCGGCCCCAGAAATATGCTCATCGCCTCCGCCGACCGCCTGCTGCCCGTAGTCCAGAAGCTTTCCGCCGTCTGGGGCCTGGCGATAGTCCTGCTGATGGCGACGGCAGCAGTAGCGCTTCCCGTCACGTTCCTTATCTACTCACTCAGGCCGCCGAAGCGCTAGAGCATCTCGACGCATGCCCCGGTTGTCAGACTCTCCCGCGCGCCGAGCACCGTCCGCAGCGCAGATCCGGCTTCCTCCACCGTCACCAGCGGTTCCTCTTCATTGATGATGCACTCGACGAAATGACACAGCAACCGCTTCATTGCGTATTCCCTGATCGCAGGTGGATTGTGTATGCCTAGCGGGAAGAACATCCCCTGGTCAAAAGTCACTAGCGGCATCTCATCATCGGGATCATCGCGTGCCAGCAGGCTCCCGCCAGTGCCCACGATGCGTCGTTCATGGGTGGGTGCATCGCCGGATGCTGCGTGTGTAATGGCGATCTGTGCCAACGCTCCACCCGCCATCTCCATATTCACTAGCACGCTATCATCGCTCCTGTCGGTTGTGCGCCGCCTCGTCGCGCTCACTGAGACGGCCGGCCCGAGCCAACGCTGGAGCGTGGCTACGGCTCCGTACCCGCTTCTCATCAGAGCGTCCCCGCCCCGCTTGGAGTTCCCATACCAGTCATCCGGCTCTTTGATTCTCTCACGCCACTCCTCCATCACCAGAGATGTCGCCAGCAGTACCTCGCCCAGCTCTCCATCGCGTATCAGCTCCCCGGTTTTTTCATTCGCCGGGATCATTGCCTGCGAGTTGCAGATGAAGAGGCGGCCGTTGCTGCTGTCGGCTGAGGCCACCATCGCGTCAAAATCAGCCATCTCCGTAGCCGGAGGTTGCTCGCAGATGACATGGAGGCCTTTCTCCAGCGCCGCTATTGCCATCTCGGCATGTAAATCGTTGGGTGTGCAGATGTCTATGATGCTGATCTCAGCCGAATCCAATAGCCGGCTGTAGTCGTCTTCAACGGCCTTGATAATCCCGAAACGGTCGTAGAGGGCCGCAGCGGCTTGCTCATCCGGCTCTGCCAGCACGACTCTGTCCACATGCGGGGAGGCGACATAGCCTTGCATGTGCCATGGAGCCACGGCTCCTGCACCTATCTGCCCGACTGTCAAGCCCACTGGATCCACTCCTGGCCGAGGCCGCGATCACTGCGGCGGCGGCGGTACTGGATGCATCGGCGCGGGTGGCGGCGGTGATTGCGGCGAAACAGGCTGTGCGCTGTCTCCCTCTTGGGCGTCCGGAGAAACATCAGGCGCGCTTCCCGCATAGAATGGCAACGCCACGATGGCTGCGACGATCACAAGCAGGACCAGCACGGTAATGACCACGAGCGTGCGGCTCGGGCGCTGTAAGGACGCGTCTTCAGCCGACGAATGGTATTGTCCCGTTTGGTCACTCTCACTCATTGAACTCCAGCTCCAGCACAGCGCGTATCTCTCCGACGAGATCATCATGGCAGTTCCGCACTTCGGGCCGTGCAAAGGATGCCATCTTCTCGCGTTGCTCCTCGCTGAGTATTTCAAGCTGTGCCAGAGCGGCAAGTACGGCCGGAGCCTGCGCCCGTCCCCCGGCATCACTCACCTTCACCGCCATGCCCATGTCGCCGCCCCGCACGCCCACCATGAAGAGGCCCTCTGCCCCACCTTTGCACGTAATCTCCTTGCCGCCCACTTCGAGTAGCGTGGTGTTGAAACTCCCCGCGCCGGAGATCATCACCGGTGCTGCGGCCATAGCGTCGGCGATCCGCAACGATTCCGCACTCGCCGGGCACAACTCACTCTCCGGACTCGTCAACCGCGCATACCCGATCGCCATGTTGCGCAGAGGCATTCCGAAAGTGGGTACGCCGCAACCGTCCGTGCCCAGGCGGATATCACCCGCCGCAATCTCGCACATCGCCGCCATGTTCGCTAGTGTCTCCTGCTGAACGGGATGCTCGATTTTCGAGTAGCCCGCCGTCGCCACATCCATCGCGCGCGCCGAGGCCAACATCCCGCAGTGCTTGCCCGAACAGTTGTTGTGTGCCGGGCTCGGCTGTACGCCCTCGGCGGTGATGCGCTGGCGTTCCTCGGTGTCGCCCGGCATGTGTGTACCACACTCCAGATCTGCTTCGCTCAGGCCGAGCTTGTCCAGTATGCCCAACACTGTCTCAACATGCTCCGCAGAGCCGGAATGCGACGCGCAACAGATCGCCACTTCCTTCTCGCTGAAGCCAAAGCTATCCGCCGCACCCGTCTGCACGACCAGCAAAGCCTGCAACGGCTTGCTGGAGGACCGCATATAGGCGAGACGCTCAGCATTACCTGCGAAGGCCAGGACGCGTCCATCGCAGTTGGCGGCTACTATATCGCCATAGTGTGTGCTCTCAACCAGCCCGGACCTGCTCACTGTAACCAATGCTACCGGCTGCATTTGAGACCTCATTTCGTCATGCCCGCCGCACGTAGTTCATCTGCAGCGTGCTGATCAGATTCTCCATTTCGCGCTTCTCGTCATCATTCATGCCGGCCTGGAGTTGATCGCGGACGAAAACCAGAGTGTCTATGGCGAGTTTAGCTTCGGCCAGTTTAACCTCAGGCTCGGCAGCTCCCGGCGTCACCCGCAGTCCCAGGTTCACCCACGCAGCTTCACTGAACATCCCGACCATGATACGCAGTAGCTGATACGGATCTGTCATCATGGCCTGGGCAGCTTCTGCTTCGGCATCTGCCGCCGGCTGCTCGGGAGTTCCGGCGGTCTCAGCAACATCTTCCTCGCCGACATCTCCTTCGCCGGCTTCCCCCGCGTCTTCGGTCACTTCTTCCGCAGACTTCTCGGCGGCTTCATCAACTTCATCTACGGGTTCTTCGGCGACAGGTTCTTCGGCGTCGTCCGCTACACTGGCGCGCTTGTCCACTTTCTTGTACTCGAACTCCAATTTGTCTTCGTCTTCCCGATCTGTGTCATTCATCAGTTCTCACCTCACTACTGGCTGCCTTTATTCACGGCTAAGCCTATTCCTTCAACAACTACGTATCCATTCTGCCCGACAGTCATCCGCGCTCCAGTGATAGCTTCGGCTACGGCGATGTTGGTGCGCAGGTGCTCCGTAATCTGCGTTGTTCGCAGTTCGGAGCGGCCCGAAGCCAGCGCCATGTACAGCACTAGTTGGTCCGCCAGATGACTGTCCACAGCCCCTGCAGAGGCCACGAATTCCAGCGCGCCTCGGGCAGCCTCTTCTCCCACGTCCTCCGCAGGTCTGCCCCGTTTTCCCAGCGCCGTGAAACCTCCGTAGCCGCGTTCGTAGAAAACGCTCACGACGCAGGAAGTACCCGGCGACGATGAGCGTAGGTAGTATTCTTCAAGCTCCGCCCGCAATCCTGCAATGTCCAGCAGCGCGGCGGCGGCACGGTTCTGGCGACCCGCGATCTCTTCCGACAGATCATCGGCGACTGTGCTTGCGACGATAGCCTTGCACAACTCCCCGCGCTCGACTAAGCTGAAGGGGCTGAGCTCTGATACCGGTTCGACGTGCATCTCGACCCGTCCCCTGCCTACGGGGAAGAAACCGGCGCGGTCTCGGCGCAGATCAAGCCCAACTCCGTAGCGACTGAGAACCGCCCTGAAGGTGTTGGCAAGGTATGCATATGGAGGACTCCACGGTACATCCGTGCCACCGGAGACGACTACGGTCGAGACCTGAGGCGCCAGTGCCAGTACCGGCAGAATGCTCTGCAATACCAGACACACCGAGCCGGCGCTCGGGCGCACCGCCGCCACATCGAATTCGTACTCACCGCCGGTGATTGCTGCGGGCCGCAGGTGTATGGTCTGTGAGCCAAGCTCTGCGCCCTCGATCTGCCCGCCGCAGACCTCCGCGACAGCCCGGCAGCAGGTGACATGTTGAGCCGCCAGGCCCGGTTTCTTGCGACCGGCACGAATGTTGCGTATCACCATCTCTCTGCCCAGCAGCGCTGCCAGCGACAGACTGGTGCGGAGTACCTGGCCTCCGCCTTCGCCCTGTGAGCCGTCAATCTCGATCATCATCATTAGTCCCGCCCGGCTACCGCTGTTCGGCGAAATACACATTTATTGATGCTACAGGCCTCGATTATAAACCATGCGCCAATATAAGAACAGGAAGCGACAGACAAGGAATCAGCGGCGCAATAGGCGAATTACTCTATGCACATATCGCGAGAATAGGAGTTGAGGTGCGATGAGAATGTCCACGATAACTGTTTGCGTTCTGATTGTGATGTTGCTGGCTGTCGCCGCAATGCCCGGACTTGCAAAGACGGAGCGCACCTTGTTAACTCCGGACAAGGTCTACAATATTCGTGACAACATAGCCAAGTATGATTGGGCGAAAGCGATTCGGGATAGTGCGGTCGCCAGTGCGAAGAAGTACTTGGAGATGCCAGACGAGGAACTTGCCAGATATGTTCCGGACCCACGCATCCCACGCTCGATCTACGTCCACGAAACCGGCTGCCCCAACTGCGGCCTCGCCATGCGCAAGACCGGCAACTATTCCTGGATCATCAGCGAGGACATGCCATACAAAGTGAAATGCCCCAATTGCGGCAAGGTTTACCCTGATAGCGACTACCAAGCATTCATTGATACCGACTTCAAGGACCGCTCGGTGCTGAAGGGGGAAATCGTGGATGACGGCTGGGGCTGGGTTTCCCCCAAGCACGGTGAGAAGCATAAGTACTGGTTTGTGGGCTGGTACAATCACTGGATGACCCAGCGCCGCCTCCACCGCGCTGTCACTAGCCTCGCCGATGCCTACCTCTACACCGATGACGCCCGGTATGCCCACAAGTGCGCCGTGCTGCTATGGCAGCTTGCCAGATATTACCCGGACTATGACTATGCCAACCAATCGCGCATCGGCCTCGAGATCAACCGTGGCTATAATGGGAAATTATTTTACCATACGTGGGAGACGAGTACGGTCAGGAACTGCTCCCGGGCGTATGACGCGATCTTCCCCGCGCTGCTGGAAAGGGACGTTGAATTAGAGGACCTTGCCGGCCAGAGCATGGAGCAGATCCGCCACCTGATCGAGGAGCAACTACTGCGCTCGATGGCAGCCGAGGTGGTCAATGAGACGATGTACATCGCGGGTAACTACGGCAGTCATCAGGTCGGCCTCCTGCAAATTGCGGCGGCGTTGAAGGATACTCCCGGCACGCCCAGCAGTGAGGAAATGATAGACTGGATTCTCAACAACGAGGAGTACCGGGTTTACACGATGATGCCGGTCTATGATGCGCTCTACAACCTCGTCTATCGGGATGGTGTGCCCTTTGAGTCGCCCGGATACAATCTCGGCTGGGTCAACAGCCTCACCATCATCGCCGACCTCCTGCGCGTCAATGGAGTGGACCTGTCTGAAGTCCCGCGGTTCAAGAAGCTCTATGACTGGACGATAGACATCGTCTGTGCAGGCAAATTCACTCCTGCGCTTGGGGACTCGGGCAACATGTCCGGGCGCGGTCTGCTCTGGCGGGACAATATTTTCCTCTCGGCGTACCGGACCTACCGCGATCCCCTGTATGCGAAAATTCTTTTTGACCGGAACCCCAATGCCGGCCGTGACATCATGGCGGAGCCGATAACTGAGCAACTCAAGGACGACGCCGCGCAGGTGAAGTTGGAGCCCGGTTATGAAGACCGCCATCTGGCAGGTTACGGCCTGGCGATACTGCAGAATGAGAACCGTGAGAACCCCATAGCCGCCTCGCTTTTCTACGGGCGCTTCTTCGGCCACTCCCATCTCGACAAGATGCACCTCGACATCTTCGCGCAAAACTGCTCGATGATGCCCGACTTCGGATATCCGGAGACCGCCAACGCCACGGACCCGCGCCGGTTCGGTTTCTTCTCCCACACGATGTCGCATAATACGGTGATGGTTGATGCCGTCAAGCAGGTCAATGGGCGGGGTCGCTGTTTGGCATATGACACGGGGCCAGTTTGCCAATATGTCGAAGCGCAAAACGATAACGTCTATGCTCAGTGCGAGACGTACCGGCGCAGTGTAGCGATGGTCGAGATCACGCCGGGGCAGGCATACTTCATTGACATCTTCCGAGTCAAGGGCGGGACTCAGCATGACTGGCTGGTGCACGGCAGCCACGCGGATGTCGTCTCGGATCTGAGTTTCTCGGAGCCGAGGCAGCAAGGCACACTCGCCGGCGCCGACGTGGAATACGGCCACTTCTATGATGATGAGAAACTCGGAGCAGTGCCATACGGTACCGTCAGCTACCGAGGCTATAAGGGGAGCGGCTTTCAGTTCCTCTACAACGTGCAGGAGGCGGCATTGAAGTCCGGCGGGTATGCCAGGTGGAACTTCATCACCAGCGGCGACCGGGCCGTCCCGATTATGCAGGGCAATGAGGGCGCATTCCTCAAGGCCTTCCTGATTGGCGAAGATGAGCAACTCTTCCTCTGCGATGGCAAGCCGCAGCAGAACCAGAAAGGCACGCCCGAGAGTGTGAAGTTCTTGGTGCGGCGCAGAAGCGGGGAGGACCTCCAGAGCACTTTCGTCACCGTCTTCGAGCCGGGCGCTCATGACGGGATCATACAAACCGTCACGCGGCTGGATACCGGCAGCGATGATCTGGTGGCACTCAAATTAACACTCAATTCCGGAGAGACCCATTACTACTTCAACGCAACGGAGCCGGTGGATCAGGCCGCAATCGGCGACGATATCATCTTCTCGGGGCAGGTCGGGTATCTCGGCCTCGATGAGCAGGGGCAAGTTGCCCAGGCCTACCTGCACAATGCCACCATGGTTACCAAAGGGAACTGGAAACTGGACGCCGAGCCGCCGGTGAACACGACGATCGCCTCGTGCGATTACGAGAAGAACTCCGTGACGCTCGCCGAGCCGGCAATGGCGAACCGCAATGCAAGCGACTCGACGGTCATCATCAACAGTGGGCGATACGGGACGACGTTCGTGGTCAAGGGCGTTGAGGGTGCCGACACGCTGCTCTTCGGCGACCAGGAACCGATCCTGTCTCGCGCCGTCGTCAGCCAGGTGAAGACGGACACCAGGGAGATACTCACGCCCACGACCCTGTATTTCGTGGAGCCCTCAACACACCTCGTCAGCGAGGCATTCGCGCCCGTGACACGGGTCGCCGGAAAGAGCACGGGAGTACTGAGCATCGAGGATGACATTACCGCCGACCAGCTTCCGGATGCCGACGCCGACGGCACCATCCGAGCCTACATCATGGAGTACGGCCCCGGCGATACGGTGCTGATACCCTCGAGCCTCCGCTACCAGCGCCGCTAACCTCCCAGCATCCGAATCGCAGTCTGGGCGAGATGCGCCGCGCCGATCGGCAGCACCTTCGCGTCATCGCAGTCGAAGGTGCTGCTGTGCAGAGGTGAAGTGAACCCTTTCTTCTCGTCATAGCTGCCGAGTCTGCTCAGCGCAGCCGGAATGCCGCCCTCGGTACCGAAATAAGCGAAGTCCTCGCCGCCAAGCCCCGGAACGGTGACTTCTACGACGCGTCCCTCTCCAACGATATCCAGAGCGGCCGCTTCCAGATCGTCCACCACTCCGTCATCATTTTTCAGAGGCGGATAGCCCTCAGTGATGCGGACAGTGAGCCGCCCGCCCATCGCCCCGACCAGCTTCCGCAGGTCCTTCTTCAGGAACTTGAGCACAGCTTCACGACCGGCCGGCTCAAGGGTGCGAATCGTGCCCCGAACGCGCACGGCATCAGCCATGATGTTGGACCGTGTGCCCCCCTCGATCATCCCGAAGGTGACTAGCTTGCGGTCCACTGCATCGGTGTGACGAGCGATGAACTGCTGGACCGCGATGAGCGCCTGACTGGCTACCGCGATGGCGTCAACCCCGTTGTGGGGTGCAGCGGCGTGAGCAGACACGCCGTGGATGGTTATGTCTATTTCGTCGGTCTGGGCGTTCCGGTATCCGCGGCGGATGCCGATCTCACCGCTGGGCAGTTCATTTGTCATATGGAGTCCGGCGATTGCAGACACCTTCGGCTGCTCCAGGCAGCCGTCCTGGATCATCTTCAGCGCCCCGGCAGCACCCTCTTCACCCGGCTGGAAAACCAGCTTCACATTGCCCGGCAGCTTCCCGGCTATACCATAGAGAATCGCCCCCGCCCCAAGCAGACATGTGGTGTGGCAATCATGCCCACACGCGTGCATTAGCCCTGCCTTGTGGGAGGCGTATTCCGCACCGGTTTCCTCCTGGATCTCCAGAGCGTCCATATCACCACGCAGACCCACAGTCTTACGTCCCTTGTTGCCGCGCACCATACAGGTCACACCCGTCTCCCCGACCCCTGTAGTGATCTCATCGAGGCCGAGCTCCCGTAGCTGCTCGACTACATAGGCCGCCGTCTCGTGCTCTTCCATGCTTGGTTCCGGATACATGTGGATGTGCCGGCGCCACTCCTGCAGCTTTGGCCGCAGCTTCGTCGCCGCTTTGAGAACTCCGTACTTGTCTCCCGACTTCCCACTTCGCCTTGCCTTAGCCATACAGATGCCCGCCTTCCGTGTAAATCAAGTGATGGTTAGCATAGGGTATATTGTCGCGCTACTTAGCGGCTTGTGGCTGAACGGATGCTCGCGGCCGCCAGTAGAGTTGCTCCGGCAGTATCCCGACCCCATCAGCGATCTCACAATGATAGCTGAAGTCGCCGAACTCCGATTTGCGGTGGGTATCGGTGCCCACCGCCAGACTTACACCCTGTTCACAGGACAACTTCGCCATGTGGATGTCTTCGTCGCGGCAGATATTGTGGGAGTTTATCTCAAGCGCGATGTTGTGCTCGCCCGCAAACTCCACCAGCCACTTGATTAGGTCGTCGGGTACCAGGTACTCCTTGAGCAGCATCGGGCGGAAGGGATGCACCAGGATATCTACCTCCAGCGCAGCCAGGCCTTGCGCCATCACTTTGAACTCCGCCTCGACAATAGCCTGCTCGGCTCCGTTCTGGAGAGCGGGCCACGTGTGCGCCGCCCCCAGCACTATGTCAAAATCCCCCAGGCGCTTCTCGTCGCAGACTGGAGTGCCGTCAATGAACATGTCCAACTCGATACCCAGCATCATCCCGCCGGTCTGCGCCGCCCGCACGTCGGCGATGTAGCGAGCCACTTCGGCGTAGCCATATTCTCGATTCTGCTCGAAGACGTCCCGCGACTGCGACGTCCAGAAGGCCCACTTCGCATCCGCAGGGTAGTAGATATGCGCGCTGTGGTCGGTGATGGCGAAGCCCTGGGAGCTGTCACGCGCCAGCCGTGCATACCACTCCAGAGTCACGTCCTCCGCGCAGTCGGAACGCTCGCTGTGGCAATGGCAGTCAAATAGGTCCATCTGCATGTCTCATCCTCTGTATCATCTATACTCCCCCATTCGTGGGACCTGCAAATGATACCGCAAGAGCATAGCCGGTGCAAGTACATGAAGGAGAGCGCCGACGCGCTGTCGAAAGGTGCACGGCAGCACGTAAGTGTGAGCATTGCAGACTATGACGGGAACCTGGAGCTTGCCAGGGCCCAACACAACTTGATTGGTGTGGTGACCATGATTGAGGGCAACGCGGTCGTATCGGCGCGTGGCGGCGTGGCGGCGGGACCGGCGGAAGCTGCACGCATTGGTGCACGTATTATCGAGCAGGGAGGCAACGCGGCCGATGCAGCGGCGGCCACAGCGCTGGCTTGTTGTATGCTCCAGCCGGCGAGCACCGGTATCGGCGGCTACGTGGGCTGCGCCGTAGTTAAGGACGGGGCCTCCGGCAAGGTCTATTCCGTAGATGCCAATGCAGAGGCCCCCGCCGGAGTCACCGAGGACATGTTCAATGCCCGGCCGCCTGAACAGGGTGTCAGCGGGCTCAATGAGAATGAATACCGCTGCTCGGTTCCGGGAAATCAGAATGTCCATGGCGCTAAGGCCGTCGCTATCCCCGGGATGGCCGCAGCGATAGGAACCATCTGGGAGCAGTGGGGAAGGCTGGAGTGGGCAGACATTGTTGCGCCCTCGCAGCAGCTCTTGGAGGCGGGTTTTCCCTATGCGGCTACCGCAGCTCACGTCAAGGGCCTCCGCGAACAGATGCGCCAATTCCCGGCGACCGAAAAGCACCTGATGCCCGAGGGCCGCGAGCCTGATGCGGAAGACATCTGGCACCGCCCTGACATGGAATGGACGCTGCAGCGGCTGTCTCAACATGGCTGGCGCGACTTCTACCAGGGTGAGGTGGCACGCCGCATCGCCGACCACATCCAGGAGCATGGCGGCGTCCTAACCTTTGATGATCTCGCCGCCTATGAGGCGCGCATCACCTCGCCTCTGACTATCACCTATCGCGGCGCACGCCTGCATACGCCGATACTGCCCAACGGCGGCCTCTCAGTGCTGCAGAACCTCAAGATGTGGGAGCAGTTTGATGTTCCGGAGCAGGATTCGGTCGAGTTCTGGCATCGCTTTCTTGAGGTGTCGAAACTGACCTGGCGCGACCGCCTCACGCATCTGGCCGACCCACGCTTTTCTGAGGTGCCCCAGGAACGGCTGCTCTCCGCCGATTACTGCCACGGTCGGACGGAAACCATCCGCAACTTCTCTGCCCATGTGGACAGACTGAAGCCTGCCCCAAATGAGGAGTTCGGCCATGGTACGCTGCATCTGTCCGCCGCCGACAGCGACGGCTGCCTCGTCTCCTTCACCATAAGTCAGGGGATGGGGTTCGGGTCTCTAGTGACAGTCCCCGGCACGGGCATTATCCTCGGTCACGGGATGTGTCGGCTCGATCCGCGGCCCGGGCGAGCCAACTCGATAGCTCCCGGCAAGCGGGTGCTCAACAACACGGGGACGCTACTCATCGAGACCGCGGACCGCGATATTGCCGTCGGGCTGCCGGGCGGACGAAAGATCATCTCGGCAGCGGCCACCATCGCCATGCGACTGGTGGACTATGGCGCCGGCGGTTACGAAGCCGCTACTGCAGCCCGGGGTCATGTCCAGATAAGTGAGCCGGCGCTGATGAACAAGCAAGTTCCCGATACGGTCCGCAGAGAGCTGCTTGAGATGGGCCACTCCATAGACTACCCGGCTGGAGTGGCAGGCGGATGTCACGCGGCCGAACGACTCGCCGATGGCACCATCCGTGTCGGCGGCAACACCTGGGCTGCGGCAGCTGATTAGCCCCAAAACATGATACTTCCGAGTGACAAAGCAAGAAAAACTTGCATGTGGGTGCATATACTGGTAAACTTATGGATGTAACAGACGTATGCCGTAAAGACAGGCTGTTGACTGCTGTTCCCGAAGTGCCATATGGAATACCGCCAGTGGCTGCAGGAGTGGAATTTGCAGTAGGGCAGCCGAACTCTACATTCTCACGGAGGGCATTCGTATGGCGACAGGCAAGATCAAGTGGTTCAATGACGCAAAAGGCTATGGGTTCATCGAACTCGAGGACGGCGAAGACGTATTCGTGCATTACTCGGCAATAGCCGGGGAGGGATACCGCACCCTTGCGGAAGGTGCAGAGGTCGAGTTTGACGTGCAGGAAGATCCGAAGGGACCGCGCGCCGCAAACGTAGTAGTAATCAACCAGCCTCCCGCCGAGGAAGCAACGCCCTGGTAGCCGGTATCTGTCCTAATAGCGTCAACTAGGCCCGGCCTCATAGCCGGGCTTTTTTCATTATCCACCCACAAATGGCACTACCAGGCAGGGCGCTCCGGAGCGAAGATGGTATACCGCGATGCCGACCAGCAAACCCAGAATAACCCACCACAAGACCCATCCACACCTGCAACGCACTCCCAACTCCTCCGCGCCTCCGGGTGACCACAGCCCCCACCAGCCGGCCACAAACAAAGCCGCCAACGGGCCGATACCTGTGAACAGATACCGCGCTTGCACCTGGTAGAAGATCATGTTGAAGCGCAGGTAGAACGCCGCCACGAAACCCAGGCTCAAAATCACCAGCAGCCAGCACGCCGCGGCCCCCATCCAGAACTTCTGCTCCGACCGCACCGATCTCACAAGCCCCACGATCACTGCCAGCGTGAAGCCCCATCCCAGAAGATAGAAGTACTCAGGCATATAGACATTGGCCTGCCCGAACACCCCCCAGAAGCTCAACGCAGTGCCGAACGCGATCATCTGCAGATAGCCGATTCCGGAAATGCCGCGCTCGAAGAACCATTCCGGCGTCGCTCGATCAATGCTGAACAATTCTACGAACACCTTCTGAGCCAATGGGTCGCCATACAGCATCTGGTTGCGTATCCACCACCAACCACACAGGACGAATATCGTGCCCAGGAAGATGCCCACATAGCGCCCGGTCACCTTCAGTCGCACGCCCTCATCTCTCCACTCCCGTGTGGCGAGTAGTGCCGCACCCATTCCCACGACCAGCAGAAAAAGCGAGTTGGATTTGACCAAGATCGCCAGGCTCGACCATATCCCCATCATCAGAGCACTTCTGTCCGATGGCTCAGCGGCCAGCCTGCAAGCCGCAAGCGTGGCCAGCACTACCATCAGCTCGGCGAGGCCGTCGTTGGTGATGCCCGCCAGATTAACCAGGTGCATCGGGAGAAAGCCTGCGAAGCCCGCCGCCATCAGCGCCTTGCGGTGGTCATTGCCGAACAGCCGGAGGCCCAACAGATAAACGGCCCAGATCATCGCCCCACCGATGAGGATTGACCACACCCGTATCAGCAGCAGGGCACCCGTGTCCGGATCAGCCAGCCCCAGGCTCTCAGCCATCGCACTGCCAATCGCGTATGCCGGCAGGCAGCTGGCATAGTACAGCGGGGGCTGGTGCGCCTCATAGTTGCCGGTGGGGTCATCGAAGAGGGGGAGAGCCCGATGCGTGAACAGGTACTTTACGTATGCCAAATGTGCATACTCGTCCGGCGGCGTGTACTTGCTGCACAGATGTTCCGGCCATCTCGCGTCATGGCTCGACCACGGCATCAACCAGCCCACTACACCGGCGCACACAACATAAATGGCGATGATCAGCCATAGTGTGCGCATCGCCCGATTGCCTGGCTGCCTGTCCAATGCAACCGCACTCCTGACGTCCTCGTCCTGGTCCAGTCTGCGCCTAAGTATCCCCGACCTGGCTCGGCACGACTTCGCTCAAGTACCTCTCCAGAACATCCTCGGTCGGCCCGTCTGCGAGCACCTCTCCCTGCGCCAGCCAGATGACGCGGTCGCAATGCTGCCGCACTGCCTCCAGTTCGTGGGAGACGATCATGATGGCCGCACCCCTGTCGCGAGCCGCCTCGAGGGCGCGATAGACGCCACGCTGAAAGGCCTCGTCCGCCGCCGCCATAACTTCGTCCACCAGCAGGATCTGTGGATTGAAGGCAAGCGCTATCGCGAACCCCAGCCGGAACTTCATGCCCGAAGAATACAACTTGACCGGTACATCGAGGAAGTCACCCAACTCGGATTTCTCTCGCATGTACGGGAGTACCGGCCTAATTTCGTCGCGCTTGTAGCCCATTAAAAGACCGCTGAGAAAGATGTTCTCCAGGCCGGTCAACTCGACATTGAAACCGGCCTCCAGTTCAAACAGGGACCCGATATCCCCTCTGACTGTCACCTGCCCATCAGTGGGTACATAAATGCCGGCGATAATCCGCAGTAGCGTGCTCTTGCCGGAGCCGTTCACCCCGACAATGCCGACGATCTCTCCGCCTCGCACCCGCAGAGTCACGCCTTTCAGCGCCCAGAAAGGCTCATGCGGATACGGCCGCAGCATCCGCACCACCATGTGCTTGATGCTCGTGCGACCCTCATGTCGCACATGGAAACGCTTCACCAACTTTTCCACTTCGACCAAGTAATCTGCTTCTCCCATTTACATCAGCTCCGGAAGCTGCCACTCGTACTTCCGCCATACCGCAACGCCCACGAAAAACACAGCTACTGAGATAACAGCAGACACGCCCAGATAGAACCAGAAGCTCTCCGTCCACGCTAGCGCGGCAAACAGCCTTGGCAGCGCCGGCCAGTCCCCGCCTTCTAACAGCGCCGAGCGGTACCCGATCATCGCCGGCGTAATTGGGTTCAAAAGCAGGTACAATTTCTTCCAGATCAGCGACAGCTTGTCAGTTGCGACGACCATCTGGATGTTATAGACAAGCGGTGTCAGGTAGAACCACAGCTTCAGGACCGCTTCCAGCGCAAAGCGGATGTCTTCGTAGTACATCCGCAGGACTGCGACCATCAACATCAGGCCCAGCATGAAGGCAAGCTGGATGAGCAGGAACACCGGGATTAGCGCGAACGCCGGTGTGACCACGACCCGTAGGACGACAAAAATAACGCCAAGCAGAAGTACGCCCAGCACCATGTGGATCAGATTCGACAGCACCGTAGCCACGGGGAGAATCAGACGTGGAAAAGGGTATTTCTTCAAGAGCTGCACGTTCTCGACAACACAAATCGAGCCGTCGCTCAGCGCTTGCGAGAAGAACTGCCAGGGGAGATATACCGTGAAGAGGTGAATCGAGTAGTTGGGGATCTTGATACCAATGATGTGACGAAATACGATCGTCATCACGGCGATCTGTGCCAGGGGGTTGAGGAAGGACCACACGAAACCCAGAGCGGAGTTCTTGTAGCGGACCTTGAGGTTGCGCGATACCAGCACCTCGACCGCTTCACGCCACTCCCAGACTCTAGTCAGTTCCCTCACTTCGCGTCAACCGTCTCCTCTTATCACCTGCGGCACCGCCGATGATCAATCTGGATTACGCCACAAGATATGCGCCAACGCTGCAATTACAGCACAGTACAATAAACAATCCGACATACGCCGCAAGTTGCGCCCTCCAGTAGAATTATTCCGCCGCCAGTGCCGTTTGCCGCATCAGCCCAGCCCCAACTCCAGTTCCCGAAGCCGCCTATACAGTGCGCCGGACTCTATCTGGCCCAGGTATTCATCCGGCAGCAGCGAGCGCGAGGTGCACGCAGCCACGGCCAGCAACTGCATGTACTCGATCTCCTCGCCTCTCGCTGCGGTTGGCGCGATGTAGTCAGAAACCGCGAACTCCAGATCTCTCGCATCAACACTCTGGCGACCCGCAAAGGCCGCGGTACGCCGGGCTACGCGGCAGACCTCCCTCAAGTCCGCACCGGAATACCCGGCAGTCAGTTCTGCCAACTCCTTCATCTCGATACCGTCATCCGAGATGCCCAGATTCCGCAGACTCACCCGCAGTATCGCTTCGCGCGCTTCAGCATCCGGCAGCAAGAACGGCAGCTTCATGTCGAAGCGACCGGCACGCATCGTCGAGGGGTCAATGAGGTCCGGCCGATTGGTTGCCGCCCCGAAGAGTATCCGCCCCTGGTGCGACTCGTCGCTGAGGAAGGAATTGAACATGCCAAAGACCCGGCGCGACACACCGCTGTCACTATCCGAGGTCACTCGCCGGCCGTACGACTGGTCGAACTCATCTATGAACACGAACACCGGAGCCATCGCTTCGAGGTAGTGGAAGACCCGCTCGAAATTCCCCTCCGTCGAGCCCACGTACTTGCTGAAGATATTCCGCAGTTCCACGAATGGAATCCCGGCATCATGCGCGAAGCACTCCATGGTGAAGGTCTTCCCGCAGCCCGGCGGGCCGACTAACAGAATCCCCTTCGGCACGACCTCGGTCCGCCCCTCACGCAGTGCCAGCGCCGTGTTGACAAGCAGTTCCTTCTGCCTCGCGACACCGGCGACGGCATCCAGGCCCAACTTTGGCCGCATGAACGAAATGAGGTCACCGATCTCCTGGGAGATAACCTCGCGCTTGTACTCCGCCGTATGCTCGACGGTGACGGGCTGTTGATCGGCCGCGGTCCGCTGCATCAGCCGTGCTATCTGCACTCTCGTCAATCCATCGGTGTTCGTGGCAAAGGCCTCCGGTGACAATGCCAGCGTGGAGGCGCTCTCGTCATCTGCTTGAACAACAAGGCCATTGATGTAGGCGAGACGTTGGTCGTAGTCAGGCAGGGGCTGGGCGATGGCTCTGGCTCCACCGATGCGCCCATAGAGGTCTTCGTTGACATCCGCCAGCGAGTCGGCAAGCATGAATACGAAGTTGTTGCGTCGCAGCAGTCGCGGCTCATTCGCCCAGCGGCGCAGACTCGTGACAAGACGCCGCTCCGCAAATGTCATCAGCCGGCCGTCCGCCCGGGGTGCCAGCTTATCCACATAATCAATGATCACCGCCGCCGAGTCCCGCGTGGTCAGGAAGTGCTCCAGCAGCGGGATACTCAACTCGGGCCGATAGCTCTCGCGCAAATCAACTCGAACGCGCTCGGTATTCTGGTATACATTTAGGAAGGTGTAGAATTGTTCCTCATCCCGGGGGCTTGGAAAACTGATCCCCCCGGCCAAGTCGTAGAACACTGTCAGCTTGTCTCCGCAGAAGGCCTGGTGCAGGAATCCCGTCAGCGGCAGGTACTCGCCCCAGAACAACACGTCATCACGCACGCCGTGAACCAAGAAAACCGAAGCCGCGGCGGCCAGATAGCTCCGCCTGATTTCCTCAGCCCACACGGGCAGGACATTATTGTCACCATCTCCCCCGCTACGGTGCGGTCTCTCTGCCGGTGGCATCTCTTGCTCCTGTATATTGACCGCAATGGCGACAGGTCGTGCGGCCACGAAGGCCCCCGCTCATGCGTCATTCACCTGCGTGTCAATGACTTCCTGCAGTGCGGCAACACTGCTCCTTACCTCGGCGATCTGCTCGAAGGACTGCGTCTCCAACTCCACGGGTGATACGCTCTCGCCGCTGCTGATCCCCACGACCTGCGAGTGCACGCCACCCAAAGACGCCTCCATATTGCGCAGCGATGCCTCGACGCGCTGAAGTAAGAGCGCGTTTTCCGCCCGCGCCTGCTGCTCCGCCTGCATCTGCGTCAGCGCCTCCTCCAACTGCGAGCGGGAGAACTCGTCATTGGATGCCTCAATCCGTGCCTGTAGAGACTTCGTTCTGTTCTCCAGGTCTGCGTCACCATTGTCGCGCAGGTAGGCGTGGAGCCGGCCCGCTGAGCGTAACAGCACATCAGCGGCCTCCACCAAATGCTCGACCTCGACTTCCAGCCCCACCAGCAACAGCCTCACGCTATCATCCGCGCCCTGGATCGCCTCCTTGATCCTGGTGCTGCGCACGGCGATATCTTCTGCCAACTGACGCAACCGCGGCGGCAGTGAAGCCATCATCTCAGCTCGCTTCCTTGCCGCTGCCATCTGTTTCTTCAATCTGGCCGGTCCGGTCAGATAGACCGCAGCAATCCAGGCCGCCGCACCCACCGGCAGCACCAGCGGCGTCAGGACCACGGCCCCGACGACAGTTCCCACCGCCGTCGCGATGGCGGCCCAACCAAAACAGGCCCGCAACGTGGCCGTAACTGGGTTCTCCTCAAGCTGGTCAAACATAACGCGCGCACCACCGGCAACAAACATTTCCGTTGCCACTATCATTCACCGACCCGTCACCTAAGTCCTGCTTTGTGTCTGCCCTCCGCCTGCACGCTGCTGGTCATCAGGAGGCCCTGGGCCGCGCTTCACCGACGGCGCGTGTGGGCAGCACAAGTGCGACTGCGGCCGCGATGACGGGGAAAATAACAGTCAGTGACAGGGCATATGAAAGGCTGCCCGTGTGGTCGGACACCAGACCGACGATGGGCGTGATGATCCCCGCTAGTCCCCACGCAAGTCCCATGCCGATGGAGGAGGCTGTACTCATTCCATGCGGCACGATGTCCTGTGTCTGCGCAATATTCACCGACTCAGCGGCGCGCAAGGTGAAACCTGATAAGAACAGCAGCGCCAGAGCGAGGTCGTAGGGTGCTTCAAGACTGTAGTAGAGGAGCGGAGGGCTGACCAGTAAGCTGCTGACTGTCATGAAGCGGCGGCCCCACGAATCACTCAAATGCGCACCGAGCATCCCCCCGATGGCGCCCCCAAACACGAACCAGAACAGCGTCCACCCCTGCTGCATCTCAGCGAAACCGCGCTCGCCCATGATCACCTGAAAAAAGCTCGCGTAGGCGACTACGGTCATGGAACGCAGTACCATCACGATCAGCACCGGCATCAGCGATCGCCACGAGGGCAACAGGTGTTCGCGGAGACGAAACCGAATCTGCGCCCCCCCAGGGTTATGGTCGCGGCTGTAGCTGTGCAGAATGAAGGCGAGCAGCAGTCCGAAAGGCAACACGAAGATGAACCCCTGCATCGGCCCCATCCCCATCGCGACACCCAACTGATGCAACCACGGGCCGAGCACGGCCCCGGCCGCATAGCCCACAGCGCCTCCCATGCCGAAGATGCTCATCCCGAAAGCCCGCCGAGTGCCCGAAGCGTGCGCAGCCAGTGCCGCGCCCTGCGGATGGAACAGCGCAGTGCCGATTCCACTTGCCACAAGAATCCCCACAAAGCTCCACAGATTCGGCATGAAGCCAACCGTACATGTGAATACCGCGCTGATGAAGACACCAAGACCGACCACGTTGTGCCAGTGCTTCCGGTCAATCAAATACCCGAACAACAACTGACCGAAGTTGGTCACCAACGAGAAGGCCATCTGGACTGAACCAAGCTGAGCGTTAGTGAGCGCGAAGATACTACGCACCTCGTGCCATAGCGGCGGCACGAGGTTCACAAAACCGTCACTGAGCGCGTGCCCTGCCGTTGCCGCACTCAGAAGCTTGTATTCCATCCCTGCCCTGTCTGAATCCGCCGTCGGCCCGCCTATCGGATATTCCCTCCATGCTGAGGAGATGCGTCTGGTAAAGCGGGGACTCTACGGCCCATCCAGCGCAAAACGGTATTCCGTCTCCACTTGCCCCAAAAACACGGTGTCACCCTCGACGGCCCCGGCATCTTCGAGGCGCCTGATAATTCCCGCTGCCGCCAACTGTTCCTCCAGCCACTCCGCACCCGCAGCAGTCTCGTAGTCTGTCCTGTCCATAATGCGGCTGACGATCGTCCCGCGAACCGCAAACACGTGTTCCTGTATCCGCGTCACCCGGATTTCATCTTCAGAATCTGGTTTCATCGTGTACGTCCTCGGCTCCCGGTCCTCCTCAAGGGCAAGCAGCCCGCCGGATTGCGCCAGCATCTGCCAGACGCGCTCGAGTAGCTCCGCGCAGCCCTCCCCGGTCACGGCAGACACCGCCAATGCCTCGTACCCACGCTCCCTGAGTTCCTCGCCATACATCTCCGCATAGTCGCGTCCGCTCGGCAGGTCAACCTTGTTCATCGCCACGATCATTGGCAATCCCGCCACCTGCTCGTCGTGGAGGCGCAGTTCCTCGTTGATGGTAACGAAGTCCTCCAGCGGATCACGTCCCTCGACTGCGGCGATGTCCAGCATGTGAAGCAACACGTGGGTACGCTCAACATGGCGGAGAAATCTGTGCCCCAGACCTACGCCCTCATGAGCACCGCCAATCAGTCCGGGCATGTCAGCGATGATCATCCGGCGATCCTCGCTCAGTTCAACTACCCCCAGGTTTGGCTGCAGAGTGGTGAACGGGTAGTCGGCAATCTTCGGTCTGGCAGCCGACACGCGGGCAATGAATGTGGACTTGCCGACACTTGGGAACCCGATGATCCCGACGTCGGCGAGGACCTTCAGCTCCAGGCGAAGCCGCCGGCTGTGCCCCTTCTCACCACGCTCAGCGAAGCCGGGAGTCTGGCGCGTGGCAGTTGCAAAGGCCTTGTTGCCTCGGCCCCCTTCACCTCCCTGCGCTGCCAGCAGTTCATCTCCCGCCACCACTAGGTCGCCGGCTTGCTCACCAGTCTCTGCATCGAAGACCAGAGTGCCCGGCGGCACGCCGATGCGCAGGTCCGCACCACTCCGGCCCGTCTTTCTGGAGCTCCCACCGGGTCTTCCGTCTTCGGCGACGAACTTCGTCTTATACTCGAAATCCAGCAGAGTGCGCATATGCGGGGCCACGACCAGGTAGACGCTACCGCCCTTCCCGCCACCGCCGCCGTCAGGCCCGCCACGTGGCACATACTTCTCACGCCGGAAAGTAGCCGCGCCATCGCCGCCTTTGCCTGATATGACAGTTATCTCAGCCTCGTCAACGAACAACTCAAAGCCCCCACTCTACGCTCCGCTTTGTCGATTCCCCTAGATACTGCAAATGCCGGCGCTACGGATCGCGCCGGCAATGCTCACGAAGACCACATATCGCTCGCCGCGCCAGTGATACAGATGGCGCGACAGTCGGCTGTCAGACACTCATCACGCTCACTTGACGCCTATTCCCCGATGCTCGGTGAAACTGCACCATACCATCAACGAGAGCGAAAAGCGTGTCGTCCTTGCCCTTGCCGACATTGCGTCCCGGCCTGATTCTTGTGCCCCGCTGCCGGATAATGATACAGCCTGCCCTCACGAGTTCACCATCAGCGGTCTTCACGCCGAGCCGTTGCGAGCGACTGTCTCTCCCGTTCTGTGTACTACCTTGTCCCGTTTTGTGTGCCATTCTACTCACTCCCCGTGCGCAAGCAACGCCCTGCCCGGCAACCCCAACCACCTAGACTACCTCAGGCAGAAATTTCTTCGACCTTGATTGCAGTATAGTCCTGACGATGTCCCTTGTTGCGCTTCGAGTGCTTCTTCGGCTTGTAGGTGAACACCCGAAGCTTCTTGTCGCGTCCCTGTTTAACAACTGTCGCGACGATTTTAGCACCCTCAAGGTATGGCCGCCCGACTTGGATGGCCTCTTCTTCATCACGCAGCACCAGGACCTTGTCGAACTCGACCTTGTCCCCCGCCTTCAAGCTGAGGCTATCCACCCGAATAATCTCCTCGGGCTCCGCCCAGTACTGCCTGCCACCACTCTCAAATATCGCGTACATGCGTCCCCAATGCCCTTCTTACACTCTTTTGATACTCAAACCTAAGGAAAAGGTGGCCGACCCAACCGGTCGGCCCCCTGTATTCTAAACCGCCATTATTATACGGCATCGCCCCCGACATGTCAATGTCGCATGTCAGGGCCGATCCGCTACCGGCGACGGTCGCGCTATTCGTCACTCTTCTTGTCGCGGAAGTACGCCTTGCCACGCGACGGGCCGGTCTCGGCACCACCTTCGCTGCTTGGTTCGCGGCTGCTTGCTGAATCACGACTCGAACTGGCGTCGCTGTTCTTGCTACTCCCGCCGCGCTTGCCCCGACTCGAGGACCCGCCTCTGTCACCTCGACGGCTGGAACTCGAGCGCGATGAGGAACTTGAACGCCGTGAGGAGTCTGAACCGCCCTCACCTCGTTCCAACAGCTCCTTCCGGCTCAGGCGAATCTTCCCATCGTCATCTACACTCACCACCTTGACCTTCACTTCCTCGCCCATACTCAGGACATCTTCGGTCTTATCCACATGCTCCCACGCGATGTCAGAGATGTGCAATAGCCCGTCACGCCCCGGTATCAGCTCGATGAAAGCCCCGAAGTCGGTGATCGTCACGACCTTGCCGGTAAAGATCTCGCCGGCCTCGATGTCACGCGTCATCTCCGCAATGATTTCGCCAACCTTGGTGACGTTGTCGCAATCAGTGCCGAAAATGCGCACGTTGCCGTCATCCTCAATGTCAATCTGGACATCGTAATCGGTCTGCAGACCGCGGATATTCTTCCCGCCGGGACCGATAACCAGCCCTATCTTTTCCTCCTTGATGCTCAGCGACAGCATCCGCGGGGCGAACGCCGACAGCTCGGTACGCGGTTCGGATATGACTGCATTCATCTGTTTCAGGATGTGCAGACGCCCCTCTCGGCCCTTCTCCAGAGCCTCAAAGAGTATCTCCAGCGGCAGGCCGTGGGTCTTCGTGTCCATCTGCATGCATGTGACACCTTCTGCCGTGCCGGCTATCTTGAAGTCCATGTAGCCCATGAAGTCCTCGATGCCCTGCATGTCGGTCAGCAGCCGGTAGTCCTCACCGCGTCGGATCAGACCGATACCGGCCCCGGCCACCGCACTACTTATCGGCACTCCGGCGTCCATCAGCGCAAGGCTGCAGCCGCAGGTAGCCGCCATTGATGTCGAGGCATTAGCCGCAAGCACCTCCGACACCAGACGGATTGTGTAGGGGAATTCCTCCTCAGGCGGCAACACCCGCTCGATGGCCTTCTCCCCAATAGCACCGTGACCGATCTCGCGGCGGCCTGCACCACGTAGACCCTTGACTTCGCCCGTCGAGAACGGCGGGAAGTTGTAGTGGTGCGTGAACCGCGAGTACTCCTCCTCCTCGAGTGTGCGCACGAGTTTCTGATCCTTGTACGCACCCAACGTAGTCGTGGTAAGTACTTGGGTCTCGCCACGCTGGAAAAGCCCCGAGCCATGTACCCGTGGCAAGAGGCCTACTTCCACGCTAATCGGGCGAATTTCGTCCAGCTTCCGTCCGTCAACGCGCGCGTCTTCATCGAACGCCAGGTCCACCAGGCGCGCCTTCACGATCGTCTCGAAGACGGCCTCAACATCTTGGCCCGCCTTCTCACACCCTTGCTCCTCAAGCGCAGCCACCGCTTCTTCTTGCAGACGTCCCAGCGCCGTGTCGCGCTCCATCCTGTCGGTGATGCTAAGCGTCTCAATGATGCGGTCGTTGAGTTCAGATGTGATAAACTCTGTGACCTCCGGGCGCGGCTCCCAGAGTTCGAAGTCGCCCTTCGGCTTGCCTGCCTTCTCACGCAACTCCTCGATTGCCTCGATCACCGGCATACAGGCCTCATACGCCATCTCCAGGCCCCGCTTGATGTCATCATCGGCAACCATCTGCCCATCCATTTCCAACTGGACGATGCCTTCGCGAGTCGCCGCTACCAGTAGGTCGAGGCTGGCTTCCTTCTGCGTCTCGAAGGTTGGGTTCACCACCATATCGCCGTTGAACTTCCCGACACGAACCGCACCAAACGGCCCCGCGAACGGGATGCTCGACAGGTGCATCGCCGCCGAAGCCGCGATCATCGCGACGACGTCAACAGAGCTATCATTGTCAACCGACAATGGCAGCACTATAACCTGCATGTCGTTGCGCATGCCGGGATCCAGCAGCGGACGGATCGGCCGATCTGTCTTCCGACAGGTGAGTATGGCGTCTTCAGAGGGACGGCCCTCACGCTTGAAGAAGCCTCCGGGGATACGACCCACTGAGTACATCTTCTCTTCGAAGTCAACCCTCAGTGGCATGAACGGCATGTCTGTGGCTTTGTCTGTCACGTTGGCCGTCGCCAGTACTACGGTGTCCCCGTAGGTGACAACAACCGAGGCGTCAGACTGTTGCGCCATTCGTCCTGTCTCAATCTTCAAAGGACGTCCGGCAAACTCTACTACTACTTCTTGTATCATCTTCAGTTTTCCTCTCGGGCAATCAACCGAGAGGCCTAGCTGCGTAAAGAGAGGGAAGCAGAGCAAATAGGGGGCTTCCGTACTGCCTTATTCCCCTGCTTGTTCTGATCCCCTGTCTCGGACACAAGACACATACCGTCCACTAACGCAACGGCAGCTTCCTGTGTCGTACACAGCCTGCCCTTTCGGCGAATTGCCACTTCTGTTTTGAGTACGGCTATTACAACAAGACCGACCCGCCGTTATGTCCTTGCGACGCCAGCCTCGTATACTTCAAACCTTCTACCTGCTGCACTTTACTCGCTTATCAACGTCGCAGACCGAGATCAACTATCAGACTCCGATACTGCTCAACATCTTTCTTCTGCAAGTAGTTCAGCAGTCGTCGCCGCTGACCAACCATCTTCAGCAGCCCCCTCCGCGAGTGGTGGTCTGTGGAATGTTCCTGGAGGTGCTTGGTCAGATACTGTATCCGCCCCGTCAGCAGCGCTACTTGTACCTCCGGCGAGCCTGTGTCGTTCTCATCTCGCCCGTACTTCTTCATGATTGCTGCTTTTGCGTTCTTGTCCATCGTCATTATAATGCCTCATTCCATTTTGGCCACACGGACGATCGTGGTGATGCCCGTGAGCCCGTCGCGCATTGAATTAAGGTCACTGGCACATGCGACATGCCCTTCACCCGCAGCCGAACGAGCGCCGGAAATGCGCCTCGTCAAGCGGGGGGAACGCGACATTGTGTACCATTGTACCACAATCCGCCCGCCGTGTAAAGCGTTCCTCCATAATTGCATCGTGATACCCTCACGCCATGGCTATTAGCCTCGGCCCCTCCGCCGTCATGTCTCCCTTTTTTCCTGTTGCATTTTGCTTCTCCCATCTGCTCGCGGAAGGTGCCAGGCACATCCACGGCGAATAGTGCAAGCCAAAAGAGCCATCTACTACAGAATCGTCATGCCGGCGGATGGGAGTGAGCAATTTGGCGGAAGTGGCATGCCTTGGGATACTCGTGGCAGACGTTTACGGACTGCCGATAGACGAATGGCCCCAGCGAGGCCGTCTCAGCCTTGTGGACGAGATCGGCATAGGTCTCGGCGGCTGCGCGGCCAACACGGGCCTTTCACTGCGCCGTCTCGGCGTTGACACCGCGGTCATCGGCAAGGTGGGCGATGATGGCTTGGGGCGTTTCGTACACGACGCGCTTACCGAAGCCGGCATTGACCCCGCCGGGATCGTCGTAGATTCCGACAGCTCTACCTCGGCCACCATGGTCATCATCGACTCCGACGGTGAACGGACCTTTCTCCACTGCGTCGGCGCCAATGGCAAAATCCGGGTCGAGGACATTGACATGGAGTTAGCCAGGGGGGCAAAGGTTTTTCACTGCGCCGGTGCATTTCTTATGCCCGGATTCGATGGCGAACCGATGGCTCAGATACAGGCGGCCGCCCGTGCACAAGGCGCGACTACCTCCCTCGATACTGCCTGGGATGACACCGGCTCGTGGTTGGATACCCTTGCACCGTGTCTCCCCTACACTCAAATATTCCTCCCGTCACTGGCTGAAGCCGAGCAGCTCACCGGCCTTGCCGAGCCAGCCGAGATCGCCAAGGCGCTGATGGACATGGGCGTGGAGATCGTGGCACTGAAGATGGGCCCCGACGGCTCTTACGTGGCCGATGCGAATGATGCCTTTGAAGTCCAAGCTTATCAAGTCCAGCCGATAGATGGCACCGGTGCCGGCGATGCCTACGTAGCTGGTTTCCTCCGCGCTCATCTGGCCGGCTGGGATCTCGAGCGCACTGCCAAGTTCGCCAACGCAGTTGGTGCTCTTTGCACGACCGGGCTGGGTACGACGGCCGGAGTGCGCAACTACCCGGACACGATCCAGTTCTTGAAGGGCTATGAACCCGACTACTGGGCCGACTACTGAGTGCGCACCGCAGTCCCGTCAGCCTGCCTACCCTAGCCCGGAGCAATTACATGTCTCGTACTTCATCTTCTGCTATTGGCTACGAAGCCGTGTTGGTGTACAATGGCATGCAGAAGCAGATGTACCTAATACAGCAGGGAAGCTATCAAGTATAGCCTTCCACAATACCGCGTAGGTTGGGCTTCCGGCTCGACAATGCCATTGCTGGAAAGAAGGGCTACCAATATGACATTGCGTGAGAAAGTAGAAGAAGCTCTGGAAAAGGTGCGTCCCGCACTGCAGGCTGATGGCGGCGACGTTGAACTCGTGGACGTAACCGAAGGTGGGGACGTCAGCGTCCGCCTACAGGGCCACTGTAAAGGCTGCCCGATGGCACAGATGACACTGTCCTTCCATATCGAACGCATCTTGAGAGACAGCGTTCCAGAGATCGCCAGCGTAGCGGCCGTGGATTAACCGGTCCGAAGGCGGGGGGAAGCAAGCACGATGCGCGCACAAGCAAGAGCGCTCAAGGCACAAGACATCATCGTGATTTCTGATGTACACTTAGACGAGTGGGCCGCGGCACTCCCCGATCAACATCAGGAGAAGCATCAGGCCT
>CAZCJS010000018.1:0-26777 GCA_964498775.1 uncultured Armatimonadia bacterium | reverse complement strand
GGAGGCTAACTGCTGTACCTTGCGATACTGCCCCCAGAGCGCACTGCACTCTTCCCTGAGAAGCCGTTCAATGTCCGTCATGTCAGTTAGGTCCCTCGCCATGATTGTGGCTTCCTTGCTTGCGTGTCATCAGATTGCGCGGGACAATACACCATATCCTTCCTCAAACGCCCTCACCTGGCCTGCAATCTCACGCATTCTTCGCCTCCGCCTACCTCCATCCCGACCTGGGTTCACTACCAGAGGCATCGCCGGGTCGTGGGCAAGCCGATCGGCATCGTTGGTGTCTGGGTATCCCGCCAGGCGAATATAGACAGATTGCCTCACCAAAGGAACCAGAGGATGCTGGCTGTTGCGGCCAGCCCGGTTCTCAGTCAGAAACTGACTGGCCATCCCCCTCAGTCCGAGTTTCCTATCTGGTTCGCGGTACGTGAGCAGCCCTGCGTCAGAACTGGTCTTGCTTCATCAGAACTCCACGCGCACGCGAGTGTCGAACCCGAGCCGCAGCCGCTCCTGTTTGCTTCCGTCCATCGGGTGCCTCCTGCAAGCCAAACCAGCTTAGTATCTCTGCGCCACTAGTCGGGCTGACAGCCTCGTGATCACATGGCCAATAACCCCGCTTGCCTCGTCCTTCCTCTCGTAGTAAACGACTGCGCGAAACCATGCTATGTTTCGCTATTTCCACAAGCGCTCTCGACAACCACCTCTGTATTTCGTACAATATCGAAAAGACGATACAAAGAGGGATTGTGCCATGAAAAGCGCCCGCAACAGCAAGAGACTCCCGGTAACGCTTACCGCGGCCGAAACTGAGGCCCTCCTGGCCCAGTTGAACCCACAGAGCACCACCGGCCTGCGCAACCGGGCCATGCTCGCGGCTATGCTCGGTGCCGGGCTGCGAGTGTCAGAGGTGGTGGCACTTATGCCGGCGGATGTGGACTTCACCAGGGGCGAGCTGCGTGTCAACTTGGGCAAAAATGGCAAGGACCGTGTAGTGCCGGTCGACACGGAGACCTTGGGGTGGCTGAGGGCTTGGTCTGAGAAGCGGAAGGTCCAGGAGCTTGACGGTAGGCGGCGGCTCTTCTGCGCAATCCGACGGACAGCGCTGGGCAGCCGGCCCGGGCGGCCCATCACCGTCCGCACCGTCCAGGCCCTGGTCACACGCTTGGCGCGTGAGGCGCGTATCGAGAAGCAGGTGACACCGCACGTCCTCCGGCATACCTATGCCACCCGACTGCTTGATAGCGGTTTGAACATTCGCGAAGTGCAGATGCTTCTGGGGCACTCGGACGTGTCCACCACCATGATCTACACGCACGTGAACCCGGCGGCGCTACGGGCGAAGATACAGGGGCAGCCAGCCAATACAGACCTGCGAGAGCAGATCGCCGCTCTTCAGAAGCAGCTTGACGA
Organism: uncultured Armatimonadia bacterium; assembly: GCA_964498775.1. GTDB lineage: Bacteria > Armatimonadota > Zipacnadia > Zipacnadales > UBA11051 > UBA11051. Next base: position 25,364 of record CAZCJS010000018.1, on the reverse strand, counting down.
TCTGCGGGCGGCGGCCACAAATGCAACTCAGCAGACATGAAGTTCATGCTCCACCTCTCGTTGTACCGGTTCGGCGCGGTGCGCTGTTTGATGCGACGGCATTGTGTTGCTGACTTCCATGCGCAAGCCGCTTGCGGGAACGGGGCTGGCAAATGCGCAGGTCGGGACTCTGCAGCGGCATCTTCTGAAGCTGGGGGTGTTAGTGAAAAAGACGTGCCGGCGGGTGCGGCTGAGCTTCGCATTGTCCGGACTGGGGCTTGAGGGTTCTGCTGTGGCGGTGCATCACGGCCGCGGCGACCTGAAGCGAGTTGCCGGGAAAGGGGCGTTGCGAGACTGGGAGGCGACATCCCAGGCCTCAATGTGCTTGGCGAGTCGATTCGGAGGCATTCTGCGACGGTGAGTGTGCATAGCTTGCGGCCTGCCTGGCCTTTGAGGCTGCAACTGCCATCTTCTGGTATCCTTTACACGCGCACTGGCACCTGGAATCCACTCAACTCAAGCTCGCATGAATGATTCGGGGCGGAAGCAGCAGACAGGTCTACTCAGCCAGGGCCCTCACTGCTGCATTGAGCGGGTCGGTGTAGAAGATTGACTGGATCTTGTTCAGTATCTCATCTGGCACATCGGCGAGGTCACGCTTGTTCACACTCGGAACGATGATCGTCTTCGCCCCGGCATCCAAGGCCAACTCCAGCCGCTGGGTGAAGTTACCGACCTTCAACAGTATCCCCTGGACGCTCATCTCCCCCATCACCACCGTCTGTGGACGTATCTTTCGATCAAGCAATGCCGACACCAGCGAGATGAAAAACGCCACAGCGGTCTCGCTGCCTTCTTTCGCCTGGCTCAAGTTCACGGCCTGGATGTTGAAGTCATAGGCCTTCATGTCACGGTCGATGCCGAGATTGCTCAAGTTGGCCCGCAGGTACGCCTCCGCCGTTTTGATAGCTTCCTTCATCGGCCTTGAGAGCGCGCCCAGCGGTATGGTCCGGCCCGACCCCGGGTTGGCCGCGGTCTGTATCAGGAACAACGCGAGCTTCTTCTCCGCAGCATCCCAGCCGACGGTATACACCGACCCCGGCGGCAGGGACTCAGCCATAATCAACCCACCCTCGCCGCCTTCGGGCAGTGGGACGAAGGTCTCCTGGTCGTTGTCCTTGTCAGTGTATGAGAAGTTAACATCCCAGTACTCCAGCCCACCTATCTTCTTGAGCTGCTCCTTCACCCGCCGACGCATCTCCATGGCAAGGCCGATATACTCCTCGAGCTCATCCTTACTCGCCTCTCCATGTGGGTGCAACAGCTTCATCAGGCCAGATACGGTCTTCCGTACCGCTTTCTGGTCTCGCCCTTGTAGGTGGCTACCCAAGCGGAAGAAGCGCTCGGCATAGTCGCCATAGCTGGTCTTCCGCAGTTGCGTGAACATCTCAGCCAGAAAGTCAGAAACCAAGCCGAAGTGGTCGGTATAGTACTCGTCCTGTGTCTTATCGAATTCCCAGCCGGGCAGAAAGGAATGGATGCGGTCATAAAACGCCGAGTCCATCTCCCTCGGCAGTTCGTAGAACAGGTTGCTCGTGCGGCTGATCGTCTCGATGTCGCCATCGATGTTACCGACGAAGACGATGGAGCCCTCTGCAGAGATCACCTCTGTCCCACGGCTGAACATCCCGTCCTCCATGTAGCCTTTCATGATGTTGATGCCGTTCTTGTCTGGGAAGCGCACACCGGCCGCCTCATCGAAGCAGACCACATCCCACAGGCACACCAGTCCCCGCCGTCCCGTCCCCAAGTGCACGAACATCTGCGCCACCGTCGTCTGCCCCCCTGATATCAGGTGCGAGTATGGGCTCACCTGCTGGAACACAAACGACTTCCCCGTGCCACGCGGGCCAAGCTCGATCATATTGTAGTTGCGCTCAACCAGCGGAATCAGCCGGCACAGGTACAAGAGCTTCTTCCGTTGCGTGAAATACGGATGCATCGGCTCCAGGCCAAGGCTGCGCAGCAGCAGGTCCATCCACTCATCGCGCGACAGCCCCTTGCGCGCCTCGAGGAATGGCGTCATGTCTCTGTTGGATAACTGGATCGGCGTCAGGCGAGATATGTGGAACGGCCGCGTCACGCCGCCAAACATATAGCTCTCATCGTAGCCCAGCTCGACCTCCGCCCAGATGCCGCCGGTCAGCAGCCGCTCATGCCGGTGGATGTCGGTATCGGCGATGTTCACGTGGTCCAGGTCGATATTCCCCAACCGTGCCCAGAACTTATCCTGTGTCTCTTTCAGCACGACAGAGACCTTATCCACAATCTGCAGGCTGCCGGTGCTCTTAATCTGCGCCTTCACCCTCTCGCGCTCGTCGGGCTTCACATACTTATCGGCGAGGCTCTGCCGCACGAACTCAAGCCCCTCCTCGATGACATCGGGGTCGGTCGAGGCGCAGTATTTACCCAGTAGAAACTCGATGACGAACATCGGCACCGGGTAGTCAGTGCGCATCCGCCGCAGCAGGTCTTTGCGCACGATCATGTTCGGTAGCAAATCGGCCAGCTTGCGATCCAGATCATCAAGCTCCACTGGTCGCTCACTCATTGTGCTCTCCTTTGGTGTTATGGCTAGATATCCTCAGTGAGGGTGAAGGACGCCCCAGGCGCGAGGTCCTCCGCCTCATTGTCGGCATCATGGATGTACACATGCACCGTCTCGCCGGCTACCAGGTGCTTATCAGCATTGAGGAACAGGGTGACCTTCTCAATCGTGTCAGCCTTGTCCGGGCCCAGTTCCAAGGTCCTCGCATTCATGCAGACGGAACTCTCCGGGTCGCCTGCATCCCGCCGCAGGTCGATCAGCACCCTCCGCGGCTGGGCCTCCTCGGAGAAAAGGGACTTCTCATCTGCCTCAGGCAGATATGTTGCGACCCGAAGCTGCACCGGGTTGCCGGCGACCTCCGCCGGATATTCGACCAGTTTTACCGTCATCTTCTGCAGCGGTGTTGCCAGGTGAATCGCCACATGCGGGACCACGAGCTCCTGCAAGGACAGTCCGCCATGCAGGAACTCCTGCCCCTCCGTGAATGATCGCACACCAGCAGCGAAGGCCAGTCGCAGGCGATCATCAAGCGGGAAGCTGAGTGTCTTCCGCGCGCTTGTGGCATCTTCTTTCAGGAACGCATATCGCTTGTCTTTGATGATTGCCGCATCAGCCGGAAGCTCGTCCTTCTTCGCTCCACCGGGATAGGTCAGGAAGCCGTGGTCTGTCACAATATGAATCTCGGAGTAGCCCCATGCCTGCAGCTTGCTCAACGCCGTGCGAAGGGCGGCAAGCAGGGGGGCGATGTGCTTGGACAACCCGCTTCCCACCGCATGGCCGATCTCGTCGGTCTCCCGGTCGAAGACTACAAGCGTGCCCGAGCCGTCAGGCGCCGTGGTCATCTCCGTCAACTCATCCAGGTTCATGCTATGCATGCCCTTCACAGCGGCCTTCAGCAGCTTGATGCGGTTGCTTTTGACCGCGAGGTCGCCGTACTTAGCGTGGATGAGCTCCAGCTTCCCCTTGGCAACAACGGCGCTGACGTCAGAGGCATCAATCGGCAGCAGTGCCGTCATGCCCACACTAGTGATGGGCGGGATGGCAGCAACCCAGGGCTCCAGCGTCGGCTCGGATGCCCGGAGGCTCTCCGCCAGCCGAGCCGCCAGGTCGTAGCGCAAGGCGTCGATGACAAGCACCGCACGCCGCCCGTGCCCGCGCCATAGCCCATCCGCTTGCGACAGCACCGACAGGTCAGCCCAGTCGCCCCATTCATCCAGTGCGTCAAGGCATTGCCGGAAACTTCCGTTGACTTGCTCCAGGTAGTGGCAATACTCCCGGCCTGCCACCTCACCGATGGCTTCGAGGCCCGCAGTCGACGCTAGAGCGGCACACAACTCCAGGTAGAGCCGGTCCACCTGATGCCAACTTTCCGCATACCTCCTGACGAAGGCCGCAGGCTCACTCAGGCCATCGCTCTCGGCGCAGGCGGCGTCAGCCAGTGCCACAAGCTTCGCAAGCATCCCTGCCAGCCGCCAGCCGGGCAGCGCATCTTCCTGCCGCGCCCAGAAGCGCTTCTGCTCACTGTCAATCAAATCGCCGTTCGCGTTGAGGTACTCCGCCGCGGTGCTACGCTTCTCAGCCGCCGTGGTCAGGCCATCGTAGAAGCTGTCCCAGTGGCCGCGGGCGAGGCAGTACAAGGCCTCACATGTGCCGTCCCTGTCCGCAGCCCACGTGCGGACGTCATATTCCCGCTCCACGGGTCCCAGTCTCTCGGCGAGCAGGCCCGAATGGTCCTGGCTGTCCATCCAGCGCTTCAGAAAGCCCAGGTGGCGGGTGCGCAGATTCTCAGGCGCCACGATGGAGGCGAAGGGGAAGTCATCCGGGCAGTCGTAACCGACGAAACACTCGGTCATCACCAGCCGCGCCAGGAAGGCCTTGCTCCAGCCCTCCGGATCGGCCTCTGGGTCGGCGGTATAGCCGAATTCGCTCTCCACGACACTGGCGAAGGCATCCAGCTTCTCTTCAGCTTTCAACCGGCGCACTGCAGAAGCCGGGCCGGCCATGAAGGCCAACAACTCGTCATCGGTGTTGCCGAGTAGCTCATCCTGGCACCGTGCGGCATCCAGCGGCTCTTCCCAGAAGGCCTCGTTGCGCTCGCGGTGATGGGTGACAAAGCGTGCCAGCAGCGAGTCAGCCCCGTCTTCCCAGAGCTCCTGCTGCTCCGCCCGCGTTGTCGGCAGCGGCACACCGTGGCTCTTCAGCCAGGTGAACAGTGTCGGAGGGTAGCCATCGATCAGCCAGAGCTTGCCGGAGTACTTGTACTCAAGCAGGCATTCAAGCGCGTGATCGGCCTCTGTTTGCGGGTTCTCGAAGACAGCTCTATCCAGCGGGAGGTAAACGACAAAGCGTTCCTCGTCGCGCTCGTCTGCGGGCAGGGACCGTGTTTCCCACTCAATCTGTGCTTTGAGCCAGAATGTGCCGTGGTGGGTGTCCCGGTCGGGGTCCACCTGGTGGCGCAGGAGTGTGAAGGGCGCGCCATCGAGCACGCCGTCATCCAGCAATCGCCCGAACTCGTTCTCCTTGTCGAACCAGAGCACCACCCGCGCGTGCGGGTTCTTTGTGAAGATGCCCTGGATGTCTGCGGTCAGCCAACTGGCTACCATAGCCTGTCACACCCGTGATGTGGAGCGAGGCTCGCGATTCGGTGCTGCGTTCTCTTACCTGCTACACAACCTTCTTTGCGGCGAGGACGGCGGCGGATTGGAAGGGGCCGATGTTGACTTTGACGCCATCGTCGATGTCCGGCGTCCAGCCCTGGGGCTGCTCTTCTTCCGACTTCCACGGGACCTCGATGCGGTACTCCTCGCCGTTGAGGATCATCGCCAACTTGCGATCAAGCTCATCGGCGGCGCGGATGTTGCCCTCAAGCTTCTCTATCTCTCCGCGGGCCTTCTTTGATTCGTCGCCCGAGAGTTCGTTGATGCGCTGCACCAACCGGTCGCGGTGGCCCTTCAAGTAGTGGGCGCGGAGCTTCTGCAGCCGGTTCTTGTCGAAGCGATGGTAGTGGACGATTGCGCCGAAGGAGCCGTCATCGGTGCAGATGTGCCAGAAGATTGGCCGGCGCTTATACAGCTTCACATGGTAGTCGAAATACCTGGTCGCAAACCAATCCGCCATGGTCATGCGCGGGCCGCAGTTGCGGTTGCCCTTGATGTTGACCTGTAGCTCGGCATTGATTTCGTTCTCGATCTCGTGGCTGCGGCCCTCACCGAAGAACTCGTCAAGCTTTGTCCGCGCACGCTCGATGAGCGTTGGCTCGCCCCCGCACAGCACCAGCGGCACGATACCGTCATCGTCCTCCTCACACGCCGTCTTCACAATGTACGAGAGCAGCCGCAGCACGTGCTCCAGCCGTTTCTCTTCCTGAGATTTTCCGGCCATCTCAGGCCAGACTGGCGCGCTGAATGGCGCGCCCACTTCCTGCTCTATCGTTTGGCGATCAGTGTTCTCAATACCATATGCATCAAAGACGGTGTCGTCGATCTGCTGCTGCAGTGCATCGCATTCTGCCGACCAGTGCCTCTCCCATCGAAGCACAAAATCGAGGACGTGTCTCAGGTCAGGCACAGTGCCGGTTGGCCACGGCGGCACAGGCAGTTCATCCATTGGTTCATTCCTGGTCACTAGTCTGCACCCCGTCTATCCGAAGTGGCCTACCATTCTGTCTCTGCCCAGCAATCCCCAAGCGTTGTTCATGCCCTACGCTCCGCTATTAGCGAGAGCATGGCCGTGACCTCACCATCGTCAAGTCCCATCCCGCGGGTTGGCAAGTATTTGGGTGGCGTCCCGTAGCTGATACCCAACTCCCGAAGAAGGTCATCATTCAGGTCCAGATCACAGAGGTGGAGGTCGTGCTCCTCCTCAATGAAGATCTCGCGATCCGGTGCCATCTCGGCTTGCCCCACCATCTGGTTCCCCGCAGCAAGCAAGTCGTTGAGGCTCGCAAAGCCCATCTTCGTGCCGAATTCCCGCCAGGCATGGCCCAGGCGCATCAGCTCCGCGCGCACGATGGTGGCATACCCGAGAATCCTGTTCGTTTTCGCTACTCGATGGAAGAGGACCGCACCGGGCACAACACAGGTCCTCGATGGCGACGTCGGGGACTTCTGCCAGTGCACCATGGAACCACCTGTGTCTGCCTCAACTCTGAAGGCCTCAAACCATGCTCGGTCAGAGTTGATGATGTATCCTAACGGCATGCGTTCCAGCCTCCCTGCCCGCAAGTCAGGCCCACAGCGCTACGTGTAGTCATACGGGTCTCGTGTCGTCCACGTGCTCAGTCGCTCTCTCCAGTGCACGGAGGATCCACGGGGTCTCAAACTGCGAAGACAGCTCATTGCCCTTGTCCCAGTCTGAAAGCCGCGCACATATCGCGTTGCTCATCGCGGCAAGCGCGTCCGCTTCCAGAATGCCTGGTGCCACAGGAAGACGGGCGACGTAGCCGACTGCACGGTCATGCGCCAAGGGGTCGAGCACCCTGAAGAGGTAGGCAGCCAATACACTGTTCGCCCAACTGACCAGCAGCGGGCTCCAATCGCCCTCATGGGGGAAGAACATCCGGCCCCTGTCGCCCGGTATTGCACCAGGGCCGACCGGTCGGGCCTCAATACTGGAGCCGCTGACGATGCAGCCCCAAGCGACACCGGGACGGAAATAATATGGAATCCCTTGCGGCCGTGACTTGAGCTTCCCCGATGGCGTGCGGTAATTCCGGATCTCCCAGCCGTCGTCGCCCCAGTTCACCACTGTGTCAAGGTCCGTGTAATATCTGCTACTACCTTTCACGAATGGGAACCATTTTGCTGTTCTCAGTATCTTCCGTCCCTCAATAGAGACGCGTGCCGGACCGACTTCCCAGCGCTGCCGCAGAAAGCGGTCGTTGTCGCGAGTCCCCAACCCCTCGCGGGCTTCGGCAATCTGGAGGGCTGCCTCGCGGCCCGCACTCTCCGCGTCGAGGGGAGGGTAGTCTTTGAAGGCGCCACGCACGACTGCAGGAATCCAGTAGGAGAAGGGCATGCCAGGAATGAGATTACACTGCGCAAGACTGACCCGGAAACAGCAGTCTGAGCGCATCCCAGCAGCCAAGGCACCAAGGGCATCCACAAACGAACAGTGCTTCTCTTCCCACGCCGGGTCGATGAGCCGCACGAACACGCACGCCTGCAGGTGCATGGAGACTGGGCGCCCCCGTCCCGTTTGGTACACACTCGCTGCATATCGCGCAGTTGCGTCATCAAGTACATTGAATCCCAAGTCCAGGATCGATAGAGGTTGGGTCAGCTCGGCAATGATATCCTGGCGCAGATCGGAGAATGTCGAGAGGAACATGAAATTGCGCTGTGTCAGCATGCCCACACAGCCATTGTGGACAGCGAGGGAGCAGGCGCGCTCGAGAAAGGCAGCGTAGATGTCTACCGAACCGCAGGGATACAATTCCTTGGATATGTCCCTAGTCTCAAGGCTGAATGCGCCGTACGGCGGGTTCATCACCACCGCATCGTATTTCCTACCCAGCATCGCCAGCAGCCGCAGTCCCTTCTCGGTCTCCTGGGCGAACAACTGCGCCATCACGTCGCCGTTACCCTTGCCCGCCGCCAAGCTCTGGAGTTCATTCAGCAAGTAGTCCCGTGCGGTGGTTCGCTCCTCGGCGGTCAGTTTGGTCTGCAGGGCTCCCCATTCCGGCTCGTCGCCCAGCACCATCTGCCTCTCATCCACAAACTTCATGCGCCACGTCGCTACCTGGCTCAGCGCCCGCTCCACGCTGTCGTCCACCTGGAGCAGGCTGCCCAGCTCGCCGGCGTGCTCCAAGTTCTCCCAGAGCGCCTCGACCGCCCGGCGCATCGGTACGGGCCCACCGAACACATCCGGCTCAAGCCGCTCAAGCAGCTTCTCACGCTGCTCTTCACCCAAATCAACGGAGTCGGCGCAGACCAGGTTCATGTCACGGACACGCACGCTCTGTGGGTCAAGCCCGTGCAGCCGCGCCTGCTCCTTGGTGGTCAGCAGCATGGCAAGTGCGGCGATCTGGATGGCGCGCGGGTCAATATCAACACCGAACAAGTTGTTCTCCAGGATGGCGGTGGGGATGTTGGCGGGGTCTGTGGCCTCTCCCACATCCCACTCACCGGCTGTGAGCTTCTCAGCCTCCTCCAGGTACATCTCGTAGAAGAGCGTGCAGGCATACTGCCCGAAGTGCATGGTACCGCAGGCAGGGTCAAGCAGCGTGATCTCGGCCACCGGTTTGGCGTCTATGGGTTCGTCCTCACCGGTATCAGGCACCAGGTAGTCTACGTTGACGCCCTGGAACATGACCTCTGCCTTCTCCTCAGGGCTCATGGTCTCGGGGTCGCGGTCAGCGATGCGGTTCTTCCAGTAGAGGCGGGTATCGGGATGCATCTGCAGCCAGATGCGTCCAAGCGTGTTATCGACCAGGAACTTGACGATCCAGTCGGGTGTGTAGAATTGGTTGATGACAGCCAACTCGTGGCTTGTGCGGGGCTTGCCGCCAGTCTCTTTGCGGATCTCTACCTTCTCATCGGCATTGAAGAACTGGTAGACCCAGCCGAGGAAATCTGGGGCATCATAGACATGCGAGGGGAGGTCCTCATTGATAGCGCGCACGGCCTCCTGCAACACGGCATGGGAGGGGAACAGGATGCTGTAGTCATGCTCGGGGTCGAAGAGAACGCCTATCTCCTGCGTAACCGCGGCGAAGGCGCACTGCAGTCCATCACGCCACAGACGCTCTTCCCCATCGTCCGGGTTCCGATACTCGCGATTGTCATCACGCATCTGGGCGAGCAGCCTGGGCCGCCCGCCATGCACCGTGGGGCCGTGGATGGTAATGACCTCAGCCGGCTCACCGTCGATGTACAGCAGCTCCCGTGCCTCCATACAGCGCAGGCCCACGAGCCGGTTGATGTAGGTGAAGGTGGCATCGCGGATGTAGGCATCAATGGCCTGCTTGCGGGAGGGCTCTGCCTGCTCTTCACGGCGGATGACGGCCAGCAGGCGCTGGCGCGTCGTCTTCTCCTCCTCGCTGAGGTACTCGGGCGGGCCGCCGTTATCCTTCTTCTCATCGATGCCGAAGCGCCGAAGCTGGAGCGCGAAGTCCTCCTCGAATTGCTTGCGCAACCCCAGCACCCACCGCTTGATGCCGCTCTTGGTCTCTCGGTCCAGGCCCGTGTCTTCTCCGACTTCCAGCTCAGAATCTGCCACTCTCAGTATCTCTCCCTACTGGATTTCGATTTCGTCGCCATCTTTGAGCGCGTCGGCGCATTTGGTCCGAATGCCCTTAAGCATCGCGTCAATACCCGTCTTATTTTTGAGCCGTGTGCCGAGGAGTGTGGATGTGATCTGCACCCGCTTGACCTTTACGACAGGTTCGCCTGCTTCTGCATGCTGTGCGTCAAGTTGGCTATGGATTGCATCTACAAGCTGTTGGCGGTAGGTTGGCATAGACGTAACGATGGCTTGCAGAGCCACCAACGGCCACCGGCCATGCACTTGCAGCAGATCCTTGCGGGAGGTGTGGTCTGGTAGAGGCTCCAGCCCCAATGATCCATTCGGCCCGAAGACAGGCTTCATGACTACATCCCGGCGAGCGGGCTCAAGCTCCTGGTACTCCGGCAGTGCTTCGATCTCCGGGCGCAGCTTGACGGCAGCATCAACGACGGCCTCATAGGCGTTTGAGTAGACTGTCCGGTATGCTGTCTCCAACCGCTCTGCGCTATGGGCATAGGAATCCCAGCGCTCGACGATAGCGCAGTCACGGTCCACCTGCTGCATATCCTCGAGGGCATCCGCAATTGCGTTGTCCGAGTCGCCTGCAATCACCGCAGGATTGTCCGCACAGATAGCTAGAAGCTTACCAATCTCCAAGTACTCATGATCACGCTTCTCTCCGAGGAACTGCTCCAGGGCCAGACCGAAGTCATAGAGCTGCTTGTAAGCATCAGAGTGGTTGAGGAAGTGTGTGACAATCGTTGTGGGATCGGCCATATGCGCCACGCCGCTGCAGATATCTTCCGCGCCCTTATGGGTCGGCGATATCGGCACACTGTACTCGGCGGTCTGTGTCGCCCGCTGGCTCGTAGTGAGCAGCTTGGCGGACAGCCGCTTGATCTCCCGCGCGAGGTCCGTGGCAACCTCCCGGACGTTCTTCACGCCCATCGTCTGCAACAACGCCCTGGCTTCAGCAAGCTGCTTGGGCGACAGTGTTTCCTTGATGGCATGGAAGTATGCCCTACGAAACTTCGTGGGCTTGATGAATGTTTCCCGGGCGTCCGACTCGGTGTAATCATAGAAGTCTCTGCCGGCAGTCACCTTGACGGCGCCACCCCTGAACAGGGCGGCGAGCAGCGTGCGGATGAGGTCGGGCTGCCAACCGAAGGGCGCAGCATCGAAATGAGTTTCGATGGAAGCGCCGTCGAGGTCCTTGACCTCCGCTTCCCAGTCGCGGAGGCAGTCGGTAATCGGCCCCAGCAGTTCATGGCTGGGGATGAGTTGGTCATCAGTGTCGAACAGTCCAAGGTCGGGTGCGACGCGATGTGGGCTCTGTGCCTTGTCCAAGAAGCGCTCGGTGTCCTTCTGCGGCTCGAAGTTTTTGTCTGCTGGGTCGAACCGCGTGAAGATGTTGGGGATGACCTTCTTGAAGACCTGTTGGGCGATGGTGGCAATCTCGGACTTGCCATCGAGTTCCACGACCTCGCCCGATGCATATATCTTCCCGGCGCGGAGTGCATCGTCTATCTCACGGATGAGCCGGTCGCAGAGCCGATCGCGCTCTTCTGCCTTCTCCCTGACGGCTTTGCGGTAGTTCTCGCTCTGGCCCTGTGTGTGGTTGGGATCGGCACAGATGGTCTCAAGCGCGATGAGCCGCTTGAGCGTGTTGGTCATCGTCCCGGATAGGTCCTTGGCGATCCACCAGACGAAGCGTCCCTTGGCGCTGCTGGCAAGGTTCTGCGTATCGAAACTCTCTTCATCAACACTACTGAGCGGACCGTAGCATGAGAGGAGCATATCGTGGCTGCCGCCGTTGAGGTCGCTGCTCTGGCGGAGGGTACCCTTTACCGCCTCGTGCTCAACCTCCAGCGCATACTCAAACGGCGTGCCGGTCGTGCCGTACGGAACGCGACATTCACGGAGCTTTGCGCGCGTCAGGACCTCACCAGTCATCAACTCGGTGCATCTGCGCTGCGTATCGCCGACACCGACTTTGCGCATGTAGTCCTGGATGGCTTTCTCGACCTCGCCCTCCTCAGTTGAGAGATATTTGTACTGGCTTGTCCCCTCGTCATAGCCGACATATCCGGCATCGCGGAGGGCATCGAGCGTCTCTGTGACGTCGCTCTCAGCGGTAGCGATATTTTGGCTGATGTCGGTGACGAGCATCCGGGCGAGGCAGGCGGCCGTGCGGGGTATCCAGCTGAGGCGCTGGGTGAGCCACAGAACTTTCAGGATGCGTGTGGGGCTGACCGTGCAATCGGGTACCGCTTGATCGGCTTGGTCAATCTGGCGGATGCCGTGCGAGCCGAGGAAATCATCGTTGTACAGTTCGTCTTTGATCTCGTCATAGATGAGGTCGAAGGAGACCAGGCGCACGTCGCCCTTTCCGGCCTCGCAGGGCTCATCGGCGAGCTGCTGGAGGATGCTCTGAGTGACATCCAGCATGCTGCGCGGGGTCGAGCCGAGCTTGGTTCCGCGCATGCCGTCAAATATCTGCGGGGCCAGGTACAACTGGTACGGCAGGAATGGGTAGGTAAGCAGGAAGCTATCCTTGTCCAGAGCCGGGAGAGTGCGCGATGTGTTGAGGCGGCTCAGCTCGGCAAGCTGGCCATCGTGAGCGTCATAGATGTCCTCCAGGTGAGCACGGTGCGCGTCGCGCTTGCGCAGGAGACGATCTTCAACAACCTGCTGGACGTCCTCGGTGCCGAGCATGAGATGAGCGGCAAAGCGGGCGTTGAGCTTCCCCAGGCCTTCAAGCTTGAGCCCGGCGCGGTCGAATATCTGGGCCAGAGCCTCCTGGCCGGTCGCTACAACCCAGACACGCCCTTTGCCCTTCCCACCGAGGGTCTCCACAATTGTGCGGACCTCTTCGATGCGGTCGTTGTTCTCGCCGATGAACTGCTGTAGCTCGTCGAGGACGAAGACGATGTGCGGGACCTGCTGTGGCAGTTCCTGCTGCTTGCGGTCGAGGTAAGCGAGCAGCTCACTCGCGAACGTATTGGCGTCGACATGGATGTCCTGCTCGGCTTTCCGAAAGGCCGTCAGAGCCTTCTCCGGCGTGTCATAGTCCGCCGAACACTCCGCAACGATCTCGGCAACGCGGTCTTCATAGTAAGCGTAGTCGTCGCGATCATCCTCCCAGCGAGTGCCAGATTCGCTCTCGTAGAGCTTCTTGAAATCCTCATAGAAGCCATGCTTCAGCATGAACATTTCATGCCGGGCCACTTTGATGTTGGGGCTGTAGCCGAGTGCCCGGTAGAAGCCCGACAGGCAGATCTCCGTAATGCTGTTGGGGTTGATGAGGTTCTGAACAGACCTGACCTCCAGGAAGACCGGGAGACACCACGCACGTGTGGCAATCTGGTGGAGGTCGCCGAGGATGTCCTGCTTGTACCGGCTGTCATCCGGGATGCGGGTCTTGAAGACATCGATGGCCTGCTTGCCGCTGGCTTCATCAACGATGCCATCGGCAAGCAGATGGCCGAGTATCTTCACGAAGTGACTCTTGCCTGAGCCGAAGAAGCCGCTGCACCATGTGGCCATCGCGTCAATCGCCTGGGCGGAATCTCGTGTGTCCATGCTTTCGACGAACAGGCCGAGGAACTGGCGCAGATTGCGTTCTATAGTATCTGTGAGAACGTATTCGCTGATTTCCTCGTACAGGGCATCGCGTTGCCAGACCTTCGCGACTCCTTCATTGGCTACGCGCTTGTAGACATCACGGACGAAAAGCTCTCCAACTCGCATGTTCAGACTCTCCTCGCCAAGTAGTCGAAGCCGTTCCGGCGTCCGAGGAAGTGGAGGCTGGCACTGGATTCTGTACCCGGAAACGGAAGCAGAATGTGGGATGGCAGCCCTGACGGCAGCTGCTTGAGGACATTGGAGAATGAGATCCAGGGGAACAGTGCGGCAGGGCGGGAGAGTATCAGCAGACCCTCCCCAAGCGCTTCAGAGCGTCTGGATATCTCCTCGATGAGGCGTGGCTCAAGCCGGCCCGCCATGTCGGTGCGGAAGGCCTGCGGGTCCTTGACCTCCAGGGCGAATGCCTTGTCGAGCAGGCCGCGCTCGTCGAGTATCTCGAATGGCAATAGCGCGAGGTCGAATACTTCCGATGGCATCTCGTTGAGCGCCAGAGACGAGATGAACTGCTCAAGCCGCTTGCGAAGGTCATGCTCATCATCGGGAGGATAGACAAGCAGCAGACATCTCCGCTGGCCTGATGGTGGCCGACCCGCAGCGTCTTTCATGATCTGCAGGACTGAGTCAAGGCGGTCCTTAAGGTCCATCGCTTATGTCCCTGTCCGTGAGATCGTTGAGCACCAGTTCCACAATCTGTCCCTCGACGCGGAACCGCCCAAGATCCTTCCCTGCCATGCGGTAGAGCGCATCGACGGCGCCCGAGAGTTCCAGTCCCAGCATAGCAAACCAATCGCTAGTGAGCGCGTCACGCGGGCTAAGGCCCTGCAGCATAGCCAGGCGTGCGGCGTACCATGCAACAACGGGGCCGATGGTCGGGCGGACAGAGACTTTCTTCACTCTGCCACGCGCCAAACCAAAATCCCTGATGGCTGTCAGCAGGTGCTGGGCGACCCTGAGCTTGGTTTTGGCACTCCAGGCGGCAATCTGCGCGTCTTCCTCGGCCATGCGCGCGATGTGCCTCTCAACATCGGCTGTCTCCAACACCTGTCCTTCAATCGAGAGATACGGACCCAGCCACGTCGTCGCAGCCAGCCGCAGAAAGCCATCCTGACTGCCGTGGAGTAAGTATGCAAGCAATCCCTGTTGCTGCGATTCAGCGCTCTGCCGCCAAGCCGCGCAGAAGCCGGCGAAGATGTGCCTGTCCGAGTCGAGTATGTATCGACGCTTGAGCTTGCTCAGTGCTTTTGTGCGTCCCGCCTGAGTGCGCTTGACGAGAATATTCTGCCCGACTATCCAATCACAGATCTCCTGATGTGTTGCCTGCTCGGGGTGGTGATCCATTATCATCCTCAGCTCGGCGAGCAAGGAGCCTGCGCCGGCGAGGGTGGCCATGATTCTGTCATCGAACTCCGCAGGGCTGGTCTGCATACAAACGATCTCCCGTGATATGGCAATCCGTATCTCAGCTTCGTCGCAGGTCGGGTGTACTCCTCCCCAAGCACTGAGAAGTGTTCAGCTTGCCTGCCATTGCGGAAACTTCGGGACGCTCACTCGCCGTAACGCTGTTCAGGAGCCGTGCAGAGAGGAGTGCGCAAAGGCAGTCGAGGGATGCGTCGCCATGTCCCGTTCGGTGTGTCATTCTCGTACCCAGACTGTACGAGATCATCGGCGGCCGCTCGGGGGACCGCCTATCCTGGCTTGGCCCCTCCGCAGTTCGGGCATTTCTCCACATCCAGGTCGAGTTCGGTGCCGCAGTACTCACATGTCGGTGTCTTGGGGGATCGCTTGGCAGGGCGAGGCGGAGGGTACTTGCAGAGCCGAGGGGCTGTCTTAGACGATGCAAGCGCGGCAAAGGCGCCGAGCACCGAGCCGAGAAGCGTGAGGAAAGCCGCGTCCACGAAATCGCAACCAGTTGCCGTGGTGATGAGGAGCAGGACCAAGAAGCCAACAACGGCGCCCCATCCCGCGGCACGGTTACATCTGTGTAAGTAATTGTTATTGTTTCCGCAGTGTGGGCAACGCTTGGAGAGTGTGCTTATCCAATTACGGCAAGATAGGCAGCGGAATTCCGCCCCTCCCACTCCAAGCTTTTCCTTCTCGGTAGCGGTGAGGATCTCCCGGAGAGGCCTGATTCTTCCAGTCAATTCCGACTTGGTTCTGTCATCAAACGACACTCGGTGGATGAAGAGAAGCTCTATCAACCCCTCTTTGTCCACGGGGCCGAATATGGCACCGTTTGACGTGTGTACCATCCATTGGTCGTTCGCATCATTCATCGCGCTTGTGTCCCTGAATTGGACTTGGGTGCTGCTTGATTTCGGGACTGTCCTCCGCCTCAAGGTGGTTCGCTGATCACTACTCCACAAGATCCTACGGCCAAATGCACATGAACTTGGCCCGCCCAGTGGCCTCCAGCATGGTCTCGGCTTTGGTGACGAGTTGTCTCGTCGCCTTGTCCAGTTGGTCCTCCTGCGTTGGCACACGGATGTTCAAGACAGCGTTATGCCCAATCAGGTCGCCCAGAGGTTCGCAGATAGGATGGTCCCAGTCTTCAGTCACTTTGACTTCAATAGCAATGCTGCTCTGCTCTCCTTCGTTCTGGTAGAGCAGGTCGAGTTGGTGCCCGGTACCCCACCAAAATGCCGGGACGGACTTGCGCACGTACACGTACTTGTTCTTCTTCTGGTTCCAGGACTTGAGTGCTTTGTAGCCATATCTATCGAACATTATGGGTGCCAAGACATCCCCAACTTGATCCTCTGTTGCCCTCGAGTCCGTACCGACAGGTATGGAACCCGCGTGACGAGCCAGATGTAGTGCAGCTCTGGCGTCTGCTGCGATCTCATCAAGATTGGTCGGTGGGGCCCCGATACCCCAATTTTCCGTGGGGTAGAATGGTCCGACAGCGTCGCCGCACACGTCCACGAAGGCGACTTGATAGACGCTCCACATGAGGCCCTGCCAACGCTGTCGCACATGCTCGGAAGGGGCATATTTGTCTGGACTTGTGGTTCTGCCTTTGACCACCTGGCCAAGCGCCACGCCGGGCGAGGACAGGCGTAAGCGCTGATAGACCACGGCGTCGGGCAGGTTGTAGGCGGATGATTCCAAGACGCGCTTCACGATGGGGAATGACTTGTTGCAGATTCCGCAGGTCGCAGTACAAAGGACGGTCGGCTCTTGCTTGCGGGTCCCAAAGCCATCGCGAATGGACGCCCAGTGATGCTGGCTTGCCCATTCCCGGAAATCGTGCGCCTGCAAGTTCTGGACAAATGCATTGACCCCTTCTCGGCACATGATGACGTGTCGTCCCTCCTGCTGGTTGCAGCGGGATTGCGATCCCCCACAGCCCCGCTGACTGTAGTCTGCGTCACACTTCTCGCACTATCTTCTCAACCCAATGTAATCCTAGTATCGATCTGCCCCCAAGCAACGCTGCCCACTCTAGTGCGGTAGTCGGGCCCAGGTTGCCCGTGGACCGGTTCCTGAGGGGGGCAGGACAGCATGGGCCCGCAGCAGAGATAACCCCACAAGTGCCAGACCAATGGCGATGATACGCATAGGCAGTTGCCTCATCTAGTGAGGGACATGAATGGGTGATCGCACGATGTCTGCGAGCTCATCACATAAGGCCGTGGCTTGCCGCTGGAACTGGTCGTGGCTTCCCGCCAGGTCAATGCCGAGGCTGTGGATGCAGACCTCCACGCCCGCCCGACTTATGACTATCGGCCGTCTGCCGCGCGGCTCCGGATACAGCAGGACTGCCTCACGGACGCCGTAGCCGATGCAGTAGGCCAGCATCTGGTAGATGTCCGCATTAGCAGGCTTGCTGGTGTCCTCGCCATTCTCTTCTGCGCCCGCACCCAGCTTGTACTTCGCATCTGCAATACACACCGCCGCGTCCTCGCGCAGCAGCACGATGTCCGGCTTCAACTCCACTATCCCATTCACATCGAGGCGCTTGGAGTATTTCTGAAAGCGCACGCTCACATTGGTAGGCGCGAAATACTCCTCCACGAGCCGCTGCAGGAACGCCTCGAACACCTTCTCCATATCCATGAGCAGCGGTACTGCCTTACGTCCTCCGGGCCGCTGTGACACCGACAGCATATTGATAAGCAGCCGCGCGAGATTCAGCGGCGTCCGGTAGTGCTCATTGAGGCGCGTGAAGCGGAGTTCGGCGAAATCGTCATCCGTGATATGGACGAGGTCCACTTCGGCCATGCGGCGCTCACAGTAGTCAAGGTCCTGATTTGTGCGCACGTTCCACTGAGCCGCGCGCCTCACCAGGTACAGCGTACATCGCAGGATCCGATTCTCCGGAATGTCAGTGGTGAATTCGTCGAAGTTGCACATCAGCCGGTGCCGGCCAGCCAGATTGTGGCGGATATTGCCTGCCACATCGAGCCGCCCGCGCATCTGCAGCAGGTTCTCATGGCGCGATTGGTAACTCCGCAGGAGCCCATGCGTGATGAGTAATTCCACGCGCTTCGCGAAGATGCTGACGAGTGCCTCCAATAGTTCGTCAATTCGCTGCAGGCCTACGGGCTCTTCGCGCATCTTGAAGGCATCATAGGCATACCGCAGCATGTGCAGAACGTTGCCTATCGGGGCTTTCGGCTCGATGTAGATGGTTCGCCCCGAGGGTAGCGGCACGATACCGCAGCGGGATGCCGGCTTGAGCTGCCAGCTTTCGGCTCCCATCCGGCTGGGGCGGGTGTCTATGTGCAGATCATCGCGCCGGTCCAGCAGGAACGCAATCTCCGCCTCATCGAGCTTCACATCCCGCTCCTGGAACTCCCGAAGCTGGATGATGCCCTCAGGCACTGTCGCCATCCGGCTCCTCCCCGACTGATTCCCCATCAGCCTCTGTGTCCGCCTGCTCTGCTACCGTTTCTTCCTCTGCGTCTTCCTCAGCTCCCCCGGTTTCTGCATTATCACCGAGGAACGTGTCGAGCTTGAATTCCTCGCGGCGTTCCGGGTCCTGATGCAGGTACTCCTCTATCAGCGGCATGATCTGGAATTCCCATATCTGCTCGAGGAGGCCTGCGTCGAGCTCATTCACCATGAAGTGGCTGTGGCCGACCGCCATATCCCGCCCGAATTCCTTGACCACCTTCTCATTGAACCTCTTCACCACTCCCGCCACATGACTCATCTCAGGTCTCTTCGCCTTCAGCCACTCGGCCAGCACCGGCTCACAGAACTCATCATCCGGATAGAAGGGGTAGAAGGCGAAGCGGCGGCGCAGGGCAAAATCAACCAGCGCAATCGAGCGGTCGGCAGTGTTCATCGTGCCGATGATCAGAACGTTCTCTGGAATCCGAAATCGCTTCGGGCTGGGGCTCTCCTCTCCCTCATCGGTTTGCGCGTAGGCCAGCTCGATCTCCTCGTTGCGATACTCCAGGAGGAACATCAACTCGCCGAATATCTTGGCGATGTTCCCCCGGTTGATCTCGTCAATGATGAAAACAAAGGTATCGCCAGGTCGCTTGGCAGCCTCCTCGCAAAAGCCCTTGAAGACGCCATCCCGGACCGGATAGCTCACGCTGTAGGTGCCGTCCTTTGTTCCCACGCTTTCCGGCTTGATACCCAGCATGAAATCCTCATAGGCGTACGAGGGGTGAAACTGAATGAGTTTCGAGCGCTTATCATCGCCCTCTGTCAGATACTTTGCCAGTTCTAGCGCGACATAGGTCTTGCCGGTGCCAGGCGGGCCGTAGAAGATCATCTGGCCCTTGCGTTTCAGCATCGCCTCGATCTGCTCGATCCTGTCGCGGTCGCTGTAGCAGGCGGCGGCGACTGCTTCTGTGGTTACGTCCTTCCCGGTGATGCCCACGTCTAGAACCGTCCGATAGTCCTCGGCAGAGATGGAGAATATGGAGTTCGTGCTGAACACGTTGAGGCCGTCGCGAAGGAAGTCAGTCCGCCCCATCCATTCCTGCGCCTCTTCGCTCTTGAGCGCAAGCGGTTCGGCGAAAGGATAATGCTGCAATTCCAGGGAGCCACGTTTTCCCTTTCGACCGCCTTCAGCCAGTTCACCGACCTTTATCCAGCCGAAGCCCAAGAACGCATATTCGGGTCCGGTGTGATACAGCAGGTAGTTGACGGCTCTGCCCTCTTCAATGGCAGCGGACAGTGCGCGGGGGTTGCCTGCTGCATTGTGGGAGTAATGATAGATCTGGCCGGAGCATTCCTCCTCGTATCTCTGCACCTCATCTTCGCTGGCGTCGTCATCGGGTTTACCAACCACGAGAACAAAGTACTCGTCGGCGGGTAGCATGGCGGCAATCGCTTTCGCTTCGTCAACATCTACCTTGAAGTTCGTGCCCTGTGGATTGGCGATGATTGATAGCTTGGCCGTATGTGCGTCGGCTTTCAGATCGTCTTTCAGGATAGGCGGGTGGACACGGCGAAGATACCTTAAGTCCACTTTCAGAGGACCGAATTCATCAGGCTCCTCTTTCTCGCGAACTTCGGATGTCGTCTCCGCGATGCCATAAATGCCTGCGTTGTCTCCAGCAAGCCACAGGTACACAAGGTCGCCAGCATGTATCGCGTCTCTGTGCTGGTTGACGGCCCAGAAATCCTCATACGGCATGGGTTTCTCAAGCGCGGCAAGAAGGTCCCATCTTTCGGGATTGCACTGGAAGATCCACGTTCGTGAGGAGAGGTGCTTGCGCCAATCAGGCGGCGGGTTGAGGGCCTCCTCGAAGCGCGGATCGCCGGCGTACTTGGCGGCGAGTTGCCAGAAGGTAGCCTCGTCTATGTCTATGACGGTCAAACGCTGCTTCGCGCCTGGCAACAAATGCCCGTACTCCCTCTCCCCTATCAACCAGTCAACGCCTATGCGGCGGCACCAATGGCCATCAATGTCGTCGACTTGCTCTCTGTCCAGCTCGTAGTAGGGACGGGTCACGCGCCCAACCCCGCCGATGCCCCCGGAGACGTGCATGACGACATAGTCACCAACCTTGATTTCCTTGAACTTGTCTATGTTGCCCGTTGGGTCAGCATGCTCTTCGTCTGGCGGCCAGCCGATGGCGGCACAGCCTTGGTCCTTACACCGTCTGACGAGCTCCTCGCGATCGGCCATGCCTATCGCGATGGCTACTTTCCAGTACTCCGCATTCCCTAGCTGGAATAGAGAATAGAGCAGCACATCCAGCTCAACCATGTCTGCGAACACGTCCTTGGACTGAGCCAACAGCTCGTGAAGCATCGCATTGAAGCTCTGGTAATCCTCGAATGCGCCGGCCCATTCCTCCTCGGCCCCCAGCAACTGAGCCAACTTCTCCAGTCCGTTTCTCGACGGCCCATTCATCAGACAGAACTGCCCTGGATAGACGATATAGAGCAACAACGAGCAGTAGGCTGGTCCAAGTCCGTTGCTCCAGCTACGCACCTCTTCGTATCTTTCGAAGTCATCGCCATCACCATACAGCAGTTCTCGAAGCGATCTGCGCAGAGTGTCGAGCACTTCATCCTTGCTCTTCCCTTTGAAGAGCTTCTGATGTTCATACGCATTCACGACTTCCAGCACGTTCTGATTCCCGGTGGTAGTCATCTCGCCGTCGGCTATTCTTCGCTCCACCTCCTCGACTCCCAACTCGACCAGCGCATCAGACGAGAGATGTTCGCCATTGGCGTCAGTCACTTCGCCAATGCCCCAGACATTCTCGTTGAACTCATCCAAGGTGAGTTCGTCAAGGTGGTCCTCGGCCAGCAGTTGCCGGGCCCGCTCGTGCGCCACGCGCCCTGTCAGGCCCGCTATCTTGAGCCACGGCATGTCCGCCATCCATTCCATCAGGCCCTTCCACATGGGGGTGTCGAAGGGGTCGCGCTGACTGGGGGACTGCGGCGTATCGGTCGCCAATGGAATCACCTCTGCGCAGTATATCCTAAGCGGTCAGGACTGCGGTAAGTACTTCGCCACAGAGGGGTGGGGGCCCTTTGTCTGGCAGGGGGATAGGGAGGAACCGGCGGCGGGGGTCTGTAGCCCAGCGAACTGTGCGGGCGCACCGTATTGTAATGCCTTCGCCAGCGCTCGATGAGTACCTGCGCCTCTTTGAGTGTGTAGAAGATCTCCCCGTCGAGCAACTCGTCCCGCAGCTTGCCATTGAATGACTCGATATACCCATTCTCCCATGGGCTCCCCGGTTCAATATACAGCGTTTTCACGTTCAGTTGGCTCAACCACTCGCGCACCTTCTTCGCCGTGGACTCCGAGTCCTTATCGAGCGGGAGATGGTGCGGCGCTGAGTGAACAACTGCGTCCGACAATCCAGCACGTCATCGCTGCTCAACCGTCTTGTCACGTCGATCGCCAGACACTCGCGGGTGTACTAGTCGATGATCGTCAGCAGCCGTATAGGCCCCCCATCACGGGTCCTGGTGTGCAGGAAGTCATAGCTTCTGCGGACGCAGGCGTCCGCACCTGGTCCTTGAAGGCCCGTCGGAGCCGCAGGGCGGGTAGCGGCCTTTCGCTTGCGATGATACGAATGGGTGAGAATGTGTGAACGGGGCCAGATGCCCTGGAATTGTAAAGACGGGAGCGCCGGCGGCTCGGCTAGCAGTTAGCACCATACTTACGCAAAAGGGCGCTTTTTCCTTGATGAGGAGAATACGCCACTATATGCTTACGATACTGGCATCTATCGTAAGCATAGCAATGGAAGTGGCGGAAATGAAGGAGAAGCTACCTGATGTACTCACTGGCGACGAGTGGCAAGCGTTCATCGGCACATTCAACACCGGCTGCGCTACCGGCCTGCGCAATGCGGCGCTATTCACACTCATGCACGACGCCGGCCTGCGCACCTGTGAGATCGTCGCCTTGCAGACCTCAGACACTCGCCGGGTGGAGGTGAACGGCGGCCAGGTCACACAGTTGACGCTCAAGGCCACCAAGGGCGGCAAACACCGCAACGTGTACCTCAGCGAAGAGGCGGATCGCCTGCTGCAGGCGTGGCTTGAGAAGAAGAAGGCCCATGGTCTCGGCCAGGCCAAGCGCGTGTTTACGACGCTGAAGGGCGGGGAATTGGCCGGTAGTTACCTGCGCGAGGTTGCGGCGCGGGAGGGTGAAGAGGCAGGCATAGCTTGGCGGGTACACCCACATGCCCTGCGCCACACGTTCGCCACAGACCTCCTCAAGGACACCGGCGACCCAGGACGCTCTCGGCCATAGCAAACCGGAGACCACACGGGTGTATGCGAAGGTACGCAACGGGCGGCTTGCAGAGGCGATGACACGCCGCAAGGCTGAGCCGCTTGATGCTGAGACCGTAAAGCTGGCCAAGGCCCTGCAGGCGCTGCCCGAGGAGCAGCGGCGCGCACTGGCGAAGCTCATCCGCGCGGGCGGCGAACAATGCGTGCCGGAGTAGCAATGACCTGCGCACCGAGGGAAGGCAGTGAACAGGTTGCAGCAGATTACAGGAGTGGCAGAGAACAGATTAGTCAAGTGTGTTTGCCGCCCCAAGCGGAGCGGGTGCCTCTCTTCGCCGTTGAGGGAGGGTGCTCCTACCGGGAGGCTAGCCGTCGTATCAAGTGCCCCGACGAGATGAAATTCGATCCGCGCCATGGTTATGACCTTGGCTGTCTGCGTCCGGAGTATGTCCGCAGGATGCGCCAGGAAATGGCCCTGCGCAACATCGCATCATAGCCTAGAGCTCATGATGCAACCGAGATGGAGGAGGTATTGCGGGCTGCCAAGCAACGGTTCATAGCGACGGGCAAATAGTACCTTGAGCGACGTCGGGGGAAAGGGCAGTAAGACAGCTAACAGACTTGCGAGAAAGGGATCCTGCCTCAGCCTGCGTCGAGTGGATGACTGGCCGGCCATGAGCCAGCGCCGCCAGCGACAGCAGCATGATGACCACGACTGCTTTGCGCATCACGATAGCAACCTCCAGAGGGGTTCTGATTTGCACGGGGTATCATTTCGCGGCAAGTGAGGGATGTCCTGCAATGGAGGTCAAGCCTCACCTGTGGCTGCGCGGGCGTCTTCGAGGGCGGCGGTTGCTTTGGCGTGGTCTGCAGGGAATGCTTTCTGGGTCCAGACACGTAGTGCTGCCTCGAAGCACTTGACGGCTTCTCGCGCGTTCTTGGCACGGTCCCCGGGGAAATCCGGAGCCAGGTAGAGGAGACCGAGGTTGTACATGGTTTCCGCCCACTCCACGGGAAACGCATCTTGAGTCCGGACCTGCAGCGCGGCTTCGCAGCAGGCCATGGCTCGCTGCAGGTTCTCGCCCCGCTCCCCGGTCCGCAGATTGCGGTATGCGTTGCCCAGGTTAGTCTGGGTACCGGCCCACCGGACGGGAAACGCATCTTCAGTACAGACCCGCAGCGCGGCCTGGTAGCAGGCGATGGCTTGGTGCAGGTTCTCGGCCCGGTCGCCGGTCGGCAGCTGCGGATAGGCGGCGCCCAGGTTATTCTGGGTACCGGCCCACTGCACGGGAAACGCATCTTCAGTGAGGACCCGCAGCGCCGCCTGGTAGCAGCCGATGGCTTGCTGCAGGTTCTGCCCCCGGTCGCCGCTCGGCAGCTGCGAATAGACGTTGCCCAGGTTGTTCTGTGTCATCGCCCAGTCGGTGGGGAAGGCGTCCTCGCTATGGACGCGTAGTGCCGCCTCGTAGCAGGCGATGGCCTGGTGTAAGTTTTGGGCTCGGTCGCCGGTCGGCAGCGCCACGTAGGCGTTACCCAGGTTATTCTGCGTACCGGCCCAGTCTGTCGGAAACGCCTTTTCAGTCCACACCCGCAGCGCCGCTTCGCAGTAGGCGATGACTTGCTGCAGGTTTTCAGCGCGGTCGGGAGGCGGAGGTTGAGCGTCGGGCTGGAGTTGAGCTATCAGATCCGACAGCGCTGGGTCTTCCTTGCCAGGCTGGATGGAGGTGCGTGTCCAGGCCCGTAAGAGAGGCAGAAGCAGGTCGTAGCGCTCTTGTGTATAGAAGATGCTTTCCAGGCCCGCGTAGGCGTCACGCAGGCCGGCGCGAACTGGCCGGTCATCACACAACCTCGCGAGGGCGCGAGCAACAAGATAGGCGTCTTCGATGATGTTTCCACGCTCAAGCTGGAGACGAGAGTCATGCGGGGTGAACTCGCCCTCCGGGCTGCGTGGAATCCAGGTCTTTGCGAGCTTGTCCATTGCGGTGCGGAGTGCGGGACCCTTGAGGAACTGCCAGCCGATGAGGCCGAGGGTGGTCTCAGAGACCCGTTGCCGAGCCAGGTATTCGATAATCCAGGGGTACAGGGGGATGCCACAGGCGCGCATAGTGCTGAGGAGTCCGATCGCGCGTTTCTCAGGTCGAGACAATGAGCGTCCGACAATATCCTGCCACCGCTTCCTGACACGTTTGCCGAGCTCTTGTGCATCTTTGTTCCGCATAGCCTTCGCGCCGCTGGCCGCACGTTCGCGGAAGAGGTCGTAGGCGGCTACGACGGTGCCATCGTTCGCCGCTGCAAGGGCATCCATAACTGTCGGCGATACCTTCAGCCCGAATGCAGCGCCCAGCGCGTAGAGAACTTGCGCCTCCAGATGGCCAGAGAGACGAGGGAGTGTTACGTGCGTAATCGCGTCGGGGGCGAATTCAAGGCTACGCACAAGAGTATCTGCGTGGCTGGTCTCGGTGGTGGCAACAATGCAGAAATGATGCCCGGGGAACCACCCGGCGAACTGTTGCGCAATATCGGCGAGCGCGCGCTGGATGTTTTTCTGTCTGGCGTCGAATGAGTGAAGATTGTCTATGAAGATAACTACGTCGCCGCTACACCCCGGAGGGGGACCATCAGGAACAGAGACGGTGCTCTTCGGGACCAGCACTGTGAGATTGCCAAGACCATACGAGCGGCGTATGTTGGTAACTGCGTGATATGCTTCGAAAGTCTTGCCGGTTTGTGGTTCACCGGATATCAG
>CAZCJS010000017.1:0-27026 GCA_964498775.1 uncultured Armatimonadia bacterium | reverse complement strand
TGTCGGATATGCGCGCCGGACTGTCGGCCTATGTGCGCATGGGTGGGGGGCTCATCCTCACCCACCAGTCGTGTGGTCAGGGCGCTTTCAGTATCCCGCTTACTCCCTCGATTGCCTCCGTCATTGACAAGACCTATGACATCAAGGCCACGTGGTTCGCCGACCACCCGGTCACTAAGGGGCTCAAACCATTCGCGTCGGGTTTCAGTGATTCGCGTATCCTGGCGGCGGGCCCGCGCGGACAGGTCATCATGAAGAACGGCTCCGGCCATGTTCTCGCAGTTGCCGGCGAAATTGGCGGCGGCAAGGTCGTCGCCATCGGCATGTGTCCGGGCATTGGCACCGACGAGCAGCCCACAGCCGTGACCCCGGGCGAAGCCGACCTCATGGCCAACGCGGTCAAATGGGCCGCGGCGACGGAGGTCCAGCCCGTCATGGTCATCGTCTCCCCCAATGTGGTTACGGTCACGGAGCCCGAGGAGCCGCTCGAGTTTACGATGGCTGTAGTACCTACGGGCAGAAGGGATGTCGGCGAATTGGGCCTGGAGGTCGCACTCGTGGGTGAGAAGCAACGCCTCGCGCCCTCCAGTATGGCCGACCTTGAGGGCCCCGCCGACAGCATCGTGATGCGTGTCACTTTCCCCACCGACAAGCTCACAGAGTCGGAGTACTACATCGAGGTGAAGAATTCTATGGCTACCTATGATGAGCCCGACAACGCAGGGACCGTCAAGTACGAAGGAGCACTTGCCAAAATCGCCGATGCGCTGCCCAAGTCTAACTTCGAATGGGCCTG
The DNA here is from genome assembly GCA_964498775.1 of uncultured Armatimonadia bacterium. Classification (GTDB taxonomy): domain Bacteria; phylum Armatimonadota; class Zipacnadia; order Zipacnadales; family UBA11051; genus UBA11051. The sequence continues at coordinate 26,230 of CAZCJS010000017.1, read as the reverse complement.
CATGAACGTTCACGGCCCGGCGCAGATAAAGACGGAAGCGGATGCCGTAGAGATGGCGAAGATGGCCAAGGAGATGCACTTCGACGCAGTGCTCTATAACGCCAAGCCGCCCAACGGGTATCAGTACTACAATACAAAGATCGGCGAGAAGCCGGCCGGCTTCGAGAACGTTGACCCACTCGCCCTGGTCGTCAAGGCCTGCCACGACGAGGGCCTCCAGCTTCTCGTCCAGTTCTGCACCTTTGCCGAGGGCAGTACAGCGAATCCCAGCAAACTCATCCGCGAGCACCCCGACTGGGCGGATTGGAACCAAGGCGACGGGCCGGACCTCAGCAAGCACGAGCACGGGATCTTCGGCTGCCCGGACCGCCGCGAAGTCCGCGACTACGAGCTCTCGCTCATCCGCGAGATGTGCGAGAACTACGACATTGACGGCATCAGCTTCGACTACATCCGCTATAAGAACGACCGCTGGTGCTACTGCCCGTTCAGCATCGCACAATTCCAGGAATGGCACAAGCAGCACCCGGAGCTCAGCGAATCCCAAGCTCGCTCCAAACATGCCGAAGAAGCCATCGTCAGCTTCACCTGGGAGGTTCGCGAGCTGCTCGACGAGTTCGACCGGCCGCTGATCATGCACGGCTATTGCCACCCCAGCTGGGCTAACAGGTTCCCGCTGGAATACCTCTCCTTCCGCGCCTCAGCCCATGGCAAGGACCCGGCACGCGGCGGCGGTTGGTCGCTGGAAAAGGTACAAGCGTCGGCACAGAACAACGTCAAACTCGCCGCTCAGCACAAGGATTTTGAGCCGCACATCAAGCGGATGGTGGCGGCGCCGATGGCGGACACGGCGTACCTGGACTGGGCGAAGAGCCCGGATCGTTTCCGCCGCGAGCTACGTCTCATCAGCGATGCCGGTGCACCGGCCGTGATGATCTATCTCTACTCGACGCTGCGTCACAAACCCGAACTCCGCGCCGCCATCGCAGCAGAACTGGCCGACTGACGACAGGCGCAGAGGCGATGTTGCAGGAATACGCCGCTGCGCGCAGAAATATGATTTCCCGTAGATGAATACACTGTAGGGTGCGCAACCACAACAAGCTCTCCGGAGGTGCTGGCAAAATGGCAGACAAAATTGGTGTCGGAATACATGGAGCGGGCTGGGTCGGCGGTGAGCATCTTAATGCTTACATGGCCAATCCTAACTGCGAGGTCGTGGCGGTATGTTCCCGCAAGGAGTCCTCAGCACGGAGGGCTGCCGAGAATTGCGGCGCACCTGACGCCAAGATCTACACCGACTATGATGCCTTCTTAGCCGATCCGGATCTCCAGGCGCTCTCGATCTGCACCCCCAGCGACCTGCATGTGGAGAATGGTGTCGCGGCGGCACAGGCGGGCAAGCACTTCATCATGGAGAAGCCGATGGCGCTGGACATTGACGGTATCTACGCACTCCGCGACGCCGTGCGCGAGGCCGGTGTCAAGACCGTCGTCAGCTTCGTGCTCCACTGGTGTCCGTCGCTCATCAACGCCAGGCAGATGATTGAGGCGGGTGCCATTGGCGACATCTTCTACATCGAGACCGACTACTGGCACGGAGTTGACGACTGGTACCCGGGCTGGGAATGGTGCATCACGAAAAAGCAGGGAGGCTCGAGCTTCCTGTTCGGCGGCTGTCATGCGGTTGATGCAGCGCGCTGGCTGACCGGATTGGACATCGTAGAGGTCGCGGCGTTCGGCGGCGGCTGGGACAAACGCTACGAGTATCCGGGGACGGCGGTCGGTATCGTCAAGTACTCCAACGGTGCGGTTGGGAAGATCTCCAGCTCAATTGACCTGATCTCCCCGTACCAGTTCAACATTGACATCCTCGGGGACCAGGGCACAATCCGCGACAACAAGCTGTGGTCACGCGTATTGGCCCCCGAGGCCAACTCGTGGACCGTGACGCCGGCCATCCTGCCTGACAGCGGCGATGTCGAACATCATCCCTTCGAGGGCGAGATAGACCACTTCGTTGACTGCATCCTCAACGACGTGGAATCCGACGTCAATATCGCCGATGCCGTCAACACCCATGATGCCTGCGTGGCGATGGACATGTCAATCGAGCAGGATGGTGCGACGGTGAAGTTACCCCTGAAGGATTAGGCCACAGGCATGACGAACAATGTCAACTAGGCGGGTTGTCGCTGTATCGGCCGTCTGTCACTGTCGCACCAGAAAAGCATTTGCCACTCACACTTATGCACGCGATAGATGAAAAGGGAGGAAACCCCATTGGTAAGCAATGAATCAGGAACTGGACACCAAGGCATGGCAACACCCTCTACAGAAGCCGGTGCTCTGGCGAAGCTAAGGGCCGGCAACTCCGACATCACAGGTGCGGCGCTGGTAACTGCCGACGGGTTCGCCATCGAGGCGGATACGGCACCTGACATTGATGAGGAGAGCCTTGCAGCAATGGCCGCGGATCTGCTGGCGCGGGCCTCACGCAGCAGCGAGGAATTCGGCAACGGATGCCTTGATGAACTCTATGCCCGAGGCGCCGGCGGATATCTCATTGTCGTCCGTGCCGGGCCCGACCAGGTCCTCGCCTGTCTCGCCTCTGCGGACGCTACAATCGGTCTCCTGCTGCGCGATGTTCGCGCCGCTGCCCAGGAGTCCGGGTAGCCACGCTGCAGCCGAACTCCGTCTCACTACTGTGAGGTCTTGTCTGATGGCTGTTCTTGACATGACGGCAAATTTACGGTAAGCTTCATTGTACTTACGGTCATCCGGCCCGTCGGCAGGGTCGGATATCATAATCCTTCATGAGTTGAGGTGATATCAGATAGCGCGAGGGAAAGGCTATCGGGTCAACGAGCGTATCCGTGCTCCCCAGGTTCGGGTAGTAGATAACGCAGGAAACCAGCTTGGGATTATGGATATCGCTCAAGCACGGGAGGCTGCTGCCGAAGCCGGGTTTGATCTCATCGAAGTGGCTCCAGATGCCCAGCCCCCGGTCTGTCGCCTACTCGACTGGGGCAGGTTCCGTTACGAGCAGAAGAAGAAGGCCAAGGAATCTCAGAAGAAGGCTAAGCAAGTCGAGGTCAAGAATATCCGCGTCCGACCTAACACCGATGATCATGACATCGCGTTCAAGACCCGCAACGCGATCAGGTTTCTCAAAAAGGGCAACAAGGTAAACTTCACGGTTATATTCCGCGGCCCCGAACTCCGCCACAAGGACATCGGCCGTGACCAGTTGCTTAAAATAGCCGAGGGATGCAGTGAGTACGGCGAGATCGAGACAGCGCCGCGCATGGAAGGTCGCCGTATGTTGATGCTCATTACAGCCAAATCTGACAAATAGAGGAGTCCGTTCGTTGTGGGCAAGATGAAGACAAAAAGGGCAGCGCAGAAGCGCTTCAAGATAACTGCCAGTGGCCGTGTGTTCCGTCGCAGCACCAAACGAAACCACTTGCTCGAGAAGAAGTCCAGCAAGAAGAAGCGCCAGCTGGATATGCCGATTGAGGTTACCGGACGGCGCCGCCGGGCAGTACGCGAACTGATGCCCAACGGATAGCTGAACCGACACATTACCCCACGCTCACCCGCAGTCCGGTTGCCATGCAGGGGCGCACAGTGTAACTCTGTGCGTCTTATCCGTCAGCGCGACTGCGCCACATCATTATGACAGCCACGAGGCTATCCGACCAGGAGAGGACAGAGTCTCATGCCGAGAATAAAACGTGGCCCGCTCACCAGGCGGCGCCATAAGAGAATACTCAAGCAAGCCAAGGGTTATGTCGGCGGCCGCTCCCGGCTCTTCAAGACGGCCAAAGAAACCGTTATGCGCGCCGGCAATTACGCGTATCGCCATCGCCGCCTGCGCAAGCGTGATTTCAGGCGTCTGTGGATCGCCCGCATCAATGCCGCCGCACGTCTCAACGGCCTCAACTACAGCCGCCTCATGGGCGGGCTTAGAAAAGCCGACATCCGCGTGAACCGGAAGATGCTCGCCGAAATCGCCGTCTCCGACCCTCAAGCCTTTCAGGAGCTCATGGCGGAAGCCGGCGTCTTGGCGACCTAGCCCCAGTGCCGTTGCCTTTGCCGCCCCTGGTTCGGAGATAGGCCATGGCGCTAATCAGGAGCCCGCAGAATCAGCACATCAAGCTCTACCGCTCCCTGCTGCAGAAGAAGGGCCGCCAGACATCCGGGCTTTGTCCTCTCGAGGGTGTCCGTCTCATTGAAGCAGCTTTCGACAACGAAGCGCCTGTGCACTCCCTGTATGTGTGTGACGAGTTGCTCACTGATGCCCGTGGGCGGACATTGGTCGAGTCGGCCGACTGCGAGGGTTTTCCGGTACTACGGCTTTCCCCCGATGCATTCCGCAGCATGACCGACACTCAGCACCCGCAAGGCCTGGCGGCAACTGCATACATCGAGAGCCGCACACTGGCTGAACTCCCCTTGCCGACTACCGCCACCTACCTCTGCCTCCATGAACTCCGTGACCCTGGCAACCTCGGCACTATCCTCCGCACTACCGCCGGCTTCGACGCGGACGGCGTCATCCTCCTCGGCAACTGCGCGGACCTCTACAACCCGAAGGTAATCCGCGCTTCCAGCGGCGCTATCTTCGCCGTGGCAGCCGCTTCCGCATCATGGGAGGAAGTACGCGCATGGGCCGGGGACAACGATGTCGCCATTCTCGCCGCGACCCTTGATGCATCAAGTTTCTGCTATGATGTTAGCTATCCCGCCCGCACCGCCCTACTAATCGGCTCGGAGGCCCACGGCGTACCTGACGAGCTATTGACAGACACGCAGTTGCAGGTTAGGATACCGATGTCGGACCGCGTAGAATCACTCAATGCCGGAGTTGCCGCCGGCATTTTGCTGTACGAAGTCTGGCGACAACAAGTGTCATCTAACAGAGGTTGTGACGGAGAAGAGTAGGCGCCAAGGCCACGCGGTACAGAGAGAGGGGAGCGTGGGCTGAGAATCCCCTTACCTGCGGCGGCGCTGAAGTTCCCTCCCGAACCTCATGCTGAAGGGAGACGCCTGGCACGGCTCTCCTGGGTAGGCATTGACGGCATGTCCCCCCGTTATCAGGGACACCGCCTGTCAGGGTGGTCGCGGAGGCCTCCGGTTTTCGTCCCTACGACGAAACGGGGGCTTTTGTAGTCTTAGCAGATGGTGGTGGGCTGTCAGGAGGCAGACAGAATGGAACTAGAGGACCGCGTCAAGCAGATTCACCAGGAGGCACAAGCGGCCATCCTTGCCGCCATGGACCTCCAGACCCTTGAGCAGTTGCGCGTCAAATACCTGGGCCGAAACAGCATGGTGCGGCAGGAGTACAGCCGGATCGGCAGCTTGCCTGAGCAGGACCGCCCGCTCGCCGGACAGGCCCTCAGCAAGCTCAGCAACACTCTGGAGCGTCTGATCGAGGGCCGCAATAGCGCTCTTCTAGAGCAGGCCGAGCAGCGCAAGCTCGAAGCCGAGTTCCTCGATGTCTCTCTGCCGGGACGCATACCCCGCAGCGGTCACCAGCATCCGCTTCTAGCCACTCTCGACGAGATGGTCGAGATATTCCTCGGCCTCGGCTTCATAGTCGCCGAGGGCCCGCAAGTCGAGGACTATTACCACTCCTTCGAGGCGCTCAATTACCCGGAGTACCACCCGGCAATGGCCGAGCAGGACACCTTCTACGTCAGCGATGATGTCCTGCTCCGGAGCCAGACCTCCACGGTTCAGATCCGCTACATGGAGGCTCACGAGCCGCCTGTGCGTATCGTCGTGCCTGGCCGTTGCTACCGGCGCGACACCGTGGATGCCACGCACGGCCATACCTTCTATCAGCTCGAGGGCCTGCTGGTGGATGAGGGCGTCACCTTTGCCGACCTCAAGGGCACGCTGGAGATCTTCGCCCAGGAGGTGTTCGGGGATCGCTGCCACGTCCGCTTCCGGCCCGATTTCTTCCCCTTCACCGAGCCCAGCGCCGAGATCGCACTCACCTGCACACTTTGCGAGGGGCGGGGCTGCCGGGTCTGTTCCGGTACCGGCTATCTGGAGGTCGGTGGTAGCGGGCAGGTTGATCCCAATGTCCTCGCCGGCATCGGGTACGATACCGAGAAGTACACCGGCTTCGCTTTCGGCGTCGGCATCGAGCGTTTTGCGATGCTGCGCCATGGTATCGCCGATCTCCGTCTTTTCTACAGCGGCGACATGCGCTTCCTGGAGCAGTTTTGAGCAAACCGTGCTGCACAGTGAATGAGATATTCTTCCGTTACCGTTAGCTCAGGAGGGCTACGATGCACGTGCCATATAGCTGGTTGATGGAGTACCTCGACGCCGACATCGAGGCCGCCGAGCTTGCCCATGTCCTGACGATGGGCGGGCTTGAGGTCGAACAGATCCTCGACTTCACCTCCGTAGATGGCGAGTTTCATGACCAGGTCCTCGTCACTTCAGTGACCTCGAACCGTGGTGATCTGCTCTCTATGGTCGGTGTCGCGCGCCATGCTGCCGCCTTGCTCGGTGCCGAATGGCAGATGCCCGATATAGACATTGGCCTCCTCGGCGACCCCGTCACTGGCCGGACCGAGGCGGCCAATGCTGACATGCACATCGAGCTTGCCAATCCGCAGGCCTGCCCGCGCTACTGCGGCCTCGTGATGGACGAACTTACCGTTGCCGAGAGTCCCGACTGGCTCGGCTACCGCCTCGAGGCCGCCGGCATGAGGCCGATCGCCAACCTCGTTGACTGCACCAACTACGTCATGCTAGAGCTGGGCCAGCCGCTCCACGGCTTCGACTATGACCTGTTGAAGGACGCACACATCATCGTACGTTCCGCCACTGACGGAGAGCAAGTTCTCACCCTCGACCAACAGTGGCGCAGCATGACTGCGCAGGACCTGCTGATTACCGATCCGGCCGGCCCGACAGCCGTCGCCGGCGTCATGGGCGGCGCCGACACCGAGATGACCTGGGAAACCACCAAGGTGCTCCTCGAAAGTGCGCATTTCGACGCCACAACCATCCGCAAAACCTCACTACGCACCGGCCTGAGTTCCGAGGCCGCTTACCGCTTCGAGCGCATAGTGGACCCCGCCGGGACCTTACGCGCACTGGCCAGAGCTGCCGGCCTGCTTCTCCAGACTGCCGGTGGCAGGGTCATCGGTGAGGCCGTGGATGCCTGTGCCGCCGACATCTCCCCGCTCCAGGTTTCCCTGCGCGTGGACAAATGCAACACGATACTCGGCACTGAGATTCCAGCCGAGAAGATGCGCGACTATCTCGCCGCACTCGACTTCGCCGTGGCAACCGACGGCGACAACACGCTCGCGGTCACCGTCCCCACCTTCCGACCCGACGTTGAGCGTGAGATAGATCTCATCGAGGAAGTTGCCATCGTTTTCGGCTATGAGAACATTCCTGCGACAGTGCCGGGGCGGCTGATGCAAAGCGGCCGTCTTACGCCGACACAGAAGCTGGAACGGAGGGCGCGCGAGGCGTTGCGAGCGGCAGGGCTCAATGAAACCATCTCGCATTCATTCCTCGCTCCGGCCGACCTTGACCGCATGAGCTATCCCGAAGACGCCGCCGAACGCAATATGCTCCCGCTCGCCAGTCCGGTCAGCGAGGACCAGACGCACATGCGCACGACGCTGCTGCCGGCCCTCCTGCAAGCCGCCGAGCACAATCAGCGTCACCGCGTCGCCTCAGTGTGGCTTTACGAAATCGGCCCCGCCTTCTTCCCCCGTGGCGAAGGCGAACTGCCTACCGAGTGCCTTCATGCCGCCGGCATCATCAGTGGCCCGTACTGGAGCGGTGCCTGGAACATGCCCAACGACCGCCTGCTGCCCGACTTCTTCACCGCCAAGGGCATCATCGAGAAACTTGTTGCCGTACTCGGTGTCCACCGCGTCACCTATGCCGCATCTGAGCATCCGGCCATGCACCCGGGTCAATGCGCCGCAGTCCTCCTCGCTGATACTCAAATCGGTGTCATCGGCAAGCTCAGTCGCCGGCTACAAGAGCAATACGACCTCGAAACCGAGGCGTACGTCTTCGAAGTGGACCTCGACGCACTTTTCGAGGAAGCCTCTCTCTACAGCGAGTATCAGCCGGTGCCGCGCTTCCCCGCCGCTCTTCGCGACATCGCCCTGGTCGTTAATGATACGCCACAGCACACCGCCGAAGCGTTGCGTGAGGCCATCTGCGAGGCAGGGGGGGAACAACTAGCCGCAGCCGAGGTCTTCGATATCTATCGCGACACGCAGCGGCTTGGGGAGGGTAAGAAGCAACTGGCTTTCCGGCTCAGCTTCCGTACGCCGGAGGGCACTCTCACTGACGAACAGGTGGACGACTTAATCGCCACCATCGTCACCCACCTGTCCGACAAGCTCGGCGCAGAATTGAGAAGCTAACGGAGGCCGGCCGGCATCTTCAGCAGAGCGCCAGGAGGTCATCGTCTCTGGCGCGACCATACGAGACTATTATCTCTGTCGCAGCCGGTCGAGTCTTCTGTTGATTGCCTCAACGTCAAACGCAGTCGCGTCAAGCTCGCCGCCGAACCACTCCCGTAACTCTTCATACTCCGGATCCGCCGGATTGTCCAGTATTTCCTGAAGTTGGTAGTATCCCCAAAGCCCCCCACAATCATCCGGCGGGGCGGCCATCTCACCTCCGGTACACACTGGGTACTGGGTGGTCGGGTCCTCCTCCAATACATTCTCCACCAACAAGGTATGTTCCCAATTATCGCCGAAATCGTACCGGTAGCTGAACTTGCTTTTCGTCCTCAACCCCAACTCATGCAGTGTCACATCGCCTTCATCAAGCACTCGTAGGTCGGAGAAATCAGCGTCGAACTCCGGATTGCCATAAGTCTTGCGCCCAATCTTGAACTCATGCAGGTGTAACCCATCCCAATCCATGACAGTAGCTATGATCTGCCGAAGCGTCTTTAGGGTGCACTCAGCGGACACCTCAATACGTCGCCAGATTTGCGGCTTACTTCCTGCCAGTATGACTTTTATCTGATAAATCTTAGGTGCATCCTGTGCTTCCATTTCCTCTTCTCTTTCTCTAGCCCTACGCAGTGCCTCCGCTCTTCTCTTCCTCTCATTGCTCTTTGCCTGTGCCTGCGTCTTCTTGCTGCTCTTCTCTGCTTCTCTCATCCTCTTCTTGGCCATTTCTCCATATCATCCTTGTACGAACCAGGGTTCCTACTACCGATATGCCGATCCACGTCTCAGCGCACGACCTTCACTCATACACCCCGTACTTCTTGCAGCAGCGCCAGTAGGTTTCCAGATTCTGCCTCGGGGTACCTTCGCGAAAGCTATCCGAAGAACCGATGATGAAACCACCGCCCGGCTTGGCTATCTCCATAGCTTCAGCTACCGTCTGCTCGATGAGTTCCGGCGTCCCGTGCTGGATGACATACAACAGGTCCACATAGCCCTTAATAGTCGTCTTAGGCCCGATCTTCTCTTTTGCAGTGCGCAAGTCGAAGTCACAGATCGGTGGCGGCGTGCAGGTCTCCAGCACGTCTATCCCAGTATTTGCGATCATCTCTATGCTGTCAGCGAGGTTGCCGTCGTCATAGAAGTCGTAATACGCCCCATACGAGTGCGTCAGCTCCACATGCTCCCGCAACTGCGGAACGAAGAGCTCCTCATACATCGCCGGCGACCAGCCGGATGACAGCGAGTTGTAGTACCAGCTCCCGAAGATGAATTCGACACCGCCCTCGAGTGCCACTCTGATTCGCTCCACTGAGCGCTCATGAAAGATTTCCAGCAGGCGGTCGAACAGTTCCCGGTTAGTGTAGTAGTCAACCATCAGGTCCTGCATGTCGCGGGCCTGCCCGGCATTGTGATCCAAGCAGCTCCGGATGCAAACCATCACCACGCCGCGGTCCCCGACTACCTCCTTGGCCTGGTGGTAGTAGTCGAAGTTGGTACTTATTTTGGGCAGGATGTAGGCGAGTCTCTCCAGGTCCTCCGCGTCCTTGACCAGGTGTTCGGTCTTTATGGCGTTGGGCGAGACGCCATATTCACGGCCGGAAGGTGGGATTTTTGTGCGGTCGGAAAGATCTCCCGCCGGAGTATGGAATACCCGCTCGACGACATTATAGTTGCCCTCATCGTAGCGATTCTGCTCGACCTCGACCTCCGGCAGATCGTATTCATCCCGGCAATTGCTCACATAGTCAGGCGTACTGTCACCCAGGATGTGCATGAAGTCAATGTCCGGCAGAATCTCGTCACGCACTCGTTCCAGAGACACGCTCCCATACTCTGCCTGCAGCCACGCACCATAGCGTGGCGATATCGGCACCCGGTCCGGTTCCTCATGCGCTAGCGCAGTCAGCAGTCTCTGTCGTCCCGTCATCTCTGCCTTCGCCATCGGTTTCACCCTCCCATAAGGGTGCGGATGCGGGCATTTCTACCGCAGCGCGAGCTCCTCCAGCACATTCAGCCCCGCCGCCACCATCTGCGCTTCAGTCCCTGGCGCGGCCATCGCCCAGCGGCATAGCCACGTCTCATAGCCGCCCTCTTCCAGCCCTACATCCGTCGGGCAGTAGCCCACGAAATCGTTGGCAAGCTCGATCGTCATCGTCCGCATGAACGGCGAACGCGCCTTGATCTGCAGGCCGTACTCGACGAACATCTCCCCCGGCACTCCAACGATACCCAGATCCCCGATGCGGATTCCCATCACTGGCACCGGCCGCACCAGCGGGAACTCTGCCACCTTCACCGCCTCCAGGGCATAGATCCAATCCCTGTCCGCTGGGTCATTCTTGCTCTCATACAGCTCTCGCGCCCGAACCAACTCATCCTCCGATGACTCCCGCCGCCTGAAGTCAACCATTTCAGTTATCGCTCCCAGCACCGGCTCAGTGTCATACTCGCGTATCTGCTGCCACGCTGCATAGGCTCGTGCGGCGACCACACTCGCCACCCGCTCGACCTGGTAGTGTGGATGCGGCATCGGCGGCGCCGGTCGGGTCACATCGGGGTTGTTGATATTCCCGCAACAGCCGTTCGCCATTATCGCGACGAACTCACTTCCCGCGATCCGCTGCAGCGCTCGCCCGAACGCACCGAAGTAGTTGGCCGAGATAGTGTTGCTCGCCGACGAACCGACATAGTGCAGCGAGTAGTTCGCAATTGCCGCAATTGGCAGGCTATCCTCGCCGATGAACACCGCGACGGCGACTTCGGGGTCCGTCGGCCCGGCCGGCCGCAAGCATTCCGGGTTTTGATAGCCCGGATTCATCTGCACCGTCCCGTCCTTCATATGCCAGCGCCGGTTATGTGTTTCCTCCGGACAGCTCCCCGACGCATGACCCACTCGCGCTGCTTGTAGACGATTGTGAGCTAACTTCACCGCGTCAGCCGTCTTCGCCATCGCCCACTCCGTGTACTCCGCCTCATGCGGCAGATGTGCAAGCTCCAGCGTATTGGGCCCATAGTGCGTATGCGTAGCGGAGATGAAGATATTTTCCGCGGGGATGCCGGTCAACTCCGACGCCCGCTCCTTCGCCATGTCCACATGCCGCTTATACAGCCCGATGACATCGCACACCACTATCGCGATGGCATTCTGCTCATTCTGCAGCACGACCGCCTGAGCATTCAGTTCGTCATAGACATCCTCGGCCACCCGGTCGGCGAACGACCCTTGCATGTGCGAGCCGAGCTTGGGTGTGATATTGCTCCTCGCGGCACCGACATATAGTTGTGCAGTCATCTGACTTCCCTTTCTCTCTTGCGCCATGACTACCTATTTCGCTAACTCATCCAGCACACCGACGGCCGCTGCGACCATCTGCACTTCAGTACCGGGCGCGGCCTTTGAGGTGCGTGCCAGTCGCGTCTCATAGCTGCCCTCTTCCAGCGCGATGTCGGTCGGGCAGTAGCCGATGTAGTCATTGGCCAGCTCTATCGTCATCGTCCGCGCAAACGGTGACCGTGCCTTGATCTGCAAGCCGTAATCGGCGAACATTTCCCCCGGCATGGCGGCGATCCCCAGGTCCCCGATGCGCATCCCCATTACCGGAGTCTGCCGCACCATCGGCTCCTCGGCGAGCAACAGCAACTCCCGCGCGTAGATCCATTCCTTATACTCCGGCATATTGACTTGCCCTTCTTTGAAGTAATCCTCCTCGCGATTGCCTTCGTACAACTGCCGCGCGCGCTCCATCTCTTCAGCCAAAACCTCCCGTCGCCGGAAATCTACCATCCGTGTCACCCCACCGAGTTCAGCTTCCCCCGTAAACTCTCGGATCTGCTGCCATGCTCCGTAGGCGCCGGCAGCTACCGCATTCCCCGCTCGCTGCACCTGGTAGTACGGGTACGGATTCTCCGGCGCCGGCTGCAGTGGGTCGGCAACATACAGGTCGCCGCAACATCCGTTGGCTGCTACTGCTACGAAGTCACCGCCACCCATCCGCTCCAGACTCGCGCACAAGGCACCGAAGAAATTGGCCGACACCGTCTGAGCCGCCGGGTAAGCCACATAGTGTACCGCATAGTTGCACAGCACGCTCACCGTGCGGTCATCCTCACCCAGGAACACTGCCACTACCACTTCCGCATCTTTCGGCCCGGCTGGACGCACGATGTCGGGACTCTGATACGGCGGGTGCATGATGACGCTGCCGTCCTGCATGTGCCAGCGCCGGTTATGCGTCTCCTCGGGGCAACTCCGTGACGCATGGCCGATCCGCACCGGCTGTAGCCGGTTCTGCGCCAGTTTCACCGCATCCGCCGCCTTCTCCAGCGCCCATTCGGTATAGCCCTCGTCGCGCGGCGTACCCAGTGCGGGAATCGTCGCCGGCCCCGAATGCGTGTGCGTGCAGGTGATGAGCATATTCTCGGCGGGTATCGCACTCAACTCCGACGCCCGTTGCTTGATGACCGCCATATCCTCCCCATACACGACACCGAGATCGAGTACGACTATGGCCAGCGCGGTATCGTCATTCTGCACGACCAGCGCCTTCGAGTAGATCGGATCGTGAATGTCTTCGGCCAGGCGGTCGTTGAAATATCCGAGCACGTGCGTGCCCAGCTTCGGAGTGATGTCACTCCTGGCGACACCGGCATACAGTTGTGAAGCCATCTTTGCCTCCTCAGGACCGTGCGGGCTCTATTCTCTCCAATGCAAAGATCACCGGTCGGAAGCCGTCGGCGCAGGCGACCACTGTCTTGCCGGGCTTGGCCCCCACGAAGTTCCCTCCCCGCGCCAACGTAACGAGGTATGAGTGTATATCATGCCATGCCCAACTGCAGAAGCCCTCCGGCATCTCGATACTCTCTCCTGACACTATGAACTGATCACCCTCAGCCACTTTCTGACAGGCGACTATGTTCCCTGCGCCATACTTGTCACAAGCGTCCTCGATGAGCAGGCGTTGCAGCACAGTTATTTTCACATCCGCGACCATTCTCGCCCCTCTTTCAGCGTGGCATCGTCTATTCCGCAAGGCCATTCAGCACCCGCACCGCCGCCTCGACCATTTGTTTCTCGGTCCCGGCCGCAGCCTTCGCACTTCGCGCCAGTCGCGTCTCATAGCCGCCTTCATCGAGTGCCAGGTCCGTCGCGCAATAACCTAGGTAATCGTTGGCCAGCTCTACAGTCATTGTCCTGGCAAACGGCGAGTCGTCCTTCACCCGCAGGCCGTACTCGACGAATATCTCTCCCGGCATCCCGACGATCCCCAAGTCTCCTATCTGCAGGCCCATTATCGGCGTCGGCTTTACCAGCGGCTCCTGCGCCACTTCCAGTATCTCGTTAGCATAGACGACTTCCTGCGGCTCGTGAGCCTCGGCATCTGCCACCATCTCCCTGGCCTCCTGCAACTCCTCTTCCGTGGATTCGCACCGCTGAAAATCAACCATCTCCGTCGCAGCCCCGAGCGGTACACCTGCCTTGAAATCCCGTATCTGCCCCCACGCTCCATAGGCTCGCGCAGCCACCACATCGGCTACCCGTTCCACGGTGTAATACGGGTACGGGTCCGCTATCGCCGCCCTAGTGAAGTCAATGTTGTTAATATCCCCGCAGCAGCCATTTGCCATGATCGCGACAAATTCGCCGCCGGCCATCCGCTGCAACGCATTCCCGAACGCCGCGAAGTAGTCGGCCGAAATTGCCGTCCCCGACCCGCCGCCCACATAGTGCAGCGAGTAATTCGCCAGCGCCGCAATCGGCTTGTACTCATCATCCACGAAGACCGCAACTGCAACCTCCGGGTCAGTCGGCCCGGCGGGCCGTACCAAGTCCGGATTCTCCCGCCCCGGGTTCGTCCGTACGGTTCCGTCTTTCATGTGCCAGCGCCGGTTGTGCGTCTCCTCTGGGCAGGTACCTGAGGCGTGGCCGAAACGTGCCGGCTGCAGCCGATTCTGTGCCAGCTTCACCGCATCCGCTGCTTTTCCCGGCAGCCACGCCATATACTCCTCATCACGTGGAGCGCCTAGCAGGCCGCACGGCGCCGGTCCTGTATGGGTATGCGTCGCCGACACGAAGATATTCTCCGCCGGAATACCGCTCAGCTCCGACGCCCGCGCCTTCAGAATGTCCGCATCCTCCTTGAGTATCACGATCAGGTCGAGGACCACTACGGCTAGCGCCGTTTCCTCATTCTCCAGCACGATAGCTTTCGCATGAAGCTCATCATGCACATCATCAGCGAGGCGGTCGCTGAAATAGCCCGCCATGTGCGCACCCAGCTTCGGTGTGATGTTGCTCATTGCCGCTCCGACATGCAGTGCCGAGGCCATCTCTCAACATCCCTTCCCAAGTCACGCTTTTCTCTCCGTAGGTGCGCCACAATTCGCCGCCTCCGCCATCCACACCTTCAGTTGTGCCATCCCTCGAAGGTCACGGATTTGCCCTACGCGAACTGTTACCTGCTGCTTACTCGAGTACAAGCCCTGACGAGAGGAAACCTCGAATGCACGTCGCTGCTTGCCTGCTGCATCGGCGACGATCGGGGAGCCATGATACTGTCCCCCACTGCGTTCGTATGCTATAATCTGCTGGTCTGCGCACCCGCAAATCCCGCCCAGCCATACGCGACAACCAGAACCACCAATTGCCGGACGTGTTCTCACGCTCGGCCTACAGGGGGTAGATTCACTTGAGTTGGACCTGGAAAACCATCGGACTAATCGGCTTCCTGGGCCTTGCTGCCGGGACCGTCTCTTCACTCCTTGGCATCGGCGCCGGCATCGTCGTTGTTCCTATGCTCAGTTTCATGTGGGACAAGACCTGCGACAATCCCCAGAAGCTCGCCCAAGGCACCGCTCTTGCGCTCATGGTCCCTATGGCGCTGGCCGGATGTATGCGCTATCACTTCGGCGGTGAACCTGGCGAGCCTGGCGATTGGAGGCTTTCCATACCCATTGCCGCCTACGCGATAGTCGGCTCCGTTATACTCCTGGCCATCCCCCTGCTGATCGCTCGCCACATCGGCTATGCGGATGTGCTGGGTAATGTGAGTTGGCCCACTGCGGCGGCGATGCTGCTGGGCGCGATCATCGGCAGTGTCTGGCTCGGCGCACCGCTGGCCAATTCACTGCCGACCGAGACTTTGCGCAAGTGCTTCGGCGTCCTGGCCATCGTCGTCGGCGTCCGCATGATGGGCTGGCACACGGTTTTGCTCGCCATATTCGGCATTACCCCGAGCGGCTGAGGCATACTTGGTGCGTCTACGCCACGCCCGCAACCACTCAGCAAACTCCGCTGGGATGCCCAACATCTTTCAAGCTCCGTGTCTGCCGCAGGACTCCGCTGTACCGACGGCGAACCTATCCCACACAAATCTACAGGTCTGCAACTGACGTCCGCTGACAGGAGCGTGACACCGATGGTACTAGACGGCAAGACCGCACTGATTACTGGAGCCTCGAGGGGTCTTGGCGAGGCCATTGCGCTGGCATGTGCGGCAGAAGGCTGCTCGGTGGCAGTCAATTATGTCGAAGAAGCCGGGCATGACAACGCCGCCGACGCTGAGGCAGTCGTCACTGTGCTGCAAGCCACCGGAGTTGATGCCATAGCACTGGCCGCCGACGTCACCGATGAGCAGCAGGTGGACGATATGGTTGCCGCAGCCATCGCTCATTTCGGCCGGCTCGACATCCTCGTTAATAACGCAGGCATCTTCCGCGACAAAACCATCAAGAATCTCGACAGGTCTGACTGGGATATCGTCATCGCCGTCAATCTGACTGGCGCCTACAACTGCATGCATGCCGTTGTCAACCATATGCGCGAGCGCGAGGCGGGCCGCATCATCTCCATATCGTCTGTGATCGGCCAGTCGGGCAACATCGGCCAGGCCAACTATGCGGCATCCAAAGCCGGCATCATCGGCCTCACCAAGTCCGTGGCCCGCGAAGTCGCCCGCCGCAACATCACCGTCAACGCCGTCGCCCCCGGTTTCATTGACGCCGGCATGACCCGCGCCCTCGATGACGAGGTAGTCCAGGCCGTACTGCCCCAGGTACCGATGGGCAGGCTGGGCCGCGCCGAGGACATTGCCGCCGCCGTTGTCTTCCTTGCATCAGACAGTGCCGCTTACATTACCGGACAGGTTCTCGCCGTCAATGGTGGGCTCTACATGTAGGTATCGCCGGCCGCTCGGCCATGGTGAGGGAGGAGATTATGGCAGCGAGAGTCATGACCCCTGAAGAGGCTGTTGCACTGATTCCGGATGGCGCAATGCTTGGTGTCGGAGGCTTCGTCGGCGCCGGCCACCCGGAGGCTCTCACGCGGGCTATCGAGGATCGCTTCATCGAAACTGGCAAGCCGACGGGCCTCGGCGTCATGTATGCCGCAGGCCAGGGCGACAACAAAGGCCGCGGCGTCAATCACCTCGGCCACGAGGGTCTCGTCAAGCGCGTCTTCGGCGGGCATTGGGGACTCGTCCAGGACCTCGCCAACCTCGCCGTCGAGAACAAGATCGAGGCCTACAACTGGCCCCAGGGTGTGATTGCGCTTCTCTACCGCGACATCGCCGGTGGCCGCCCCGGCACGATCACACACATCGGCCTCCATACCTACGTTGATGCACGCAACGGTGGCGGAAAGCTCAATGACAGAACCACCGAAGATATGGTCGAACCCATCGAGCTGGATGGCCGCCAGTGGCTCTGGTACAAGGCCACGCCGATCAATGTCGGTCTCATTCGCGGTACCACCGCCGACAGCAAGGGCAACATTTCGATGGAGCGTGAGGCGATGCACGGCGAGATGCTCCCGATCGCTCAGGCCGCGAAAAACTCCGGCGGCATCGTCCTCGCGCAGGTCGAGCGTCTCGCAGCCGCCGGAACTCTCCATCCTCACACGGTCAAGGTACCCGGCATCCTCGTGGACGCAGTCGTCGTCGCTGAGCCGCACGAGCATCAGCAGACATTTGACGAACAGTACAACCCGGCCTACTGCGGCGAGCTACGCATTGATCTCAATACCATGAAACCGATGCCGATGAGCGAGCGCAAGGTCATCGCCCGACGCGCGGCAATGGAGCTGTTTCCGGGCGCTGTCATCAATCTTGGGATCGGCATGCCCGAGGGTGTCGCCAACATCGCCAACGAGGAGGGCGTCATCCAGGAGATGGTACAAACCGTCGAGGCCGGAGCCATCGGCGGCGTCCCGGCCGGGGGCCTTTCCTTCGGCGCGGCCACCAATCCCGACGCCATCATTGACCAGCCCAGCCAGTTCGATTTCTACGACGGCGGCGGACTCGACCTGGCATTCCTCGGCAGCGCCCAGATTGACTGCCACGGCAACGTCAATGTCAGCAAGTTCGGCAACCGCCTCACGGGATGCGGCGGCTTCATTAATATCACCCAGACCGCAAGTCAGGTGGTATTCTGCGGCACACTTACCGCCGGAGGCCTCGAAGTCGAAATCGCCGGCGGCAAGCTCAACATACTCCAAGAGGGTAAGCACAAGAAGCTCGTAACCGACGTCGAGCATGTCACCTTCAGCGGAGCATACGCCACCGAGAAGGGCACCAGAGTCCTCTATGTTACCGAGCGGGCGGTCTTCCAGCTCCAGGACGCACGAATGACGGTTATCGAGATCGCGCCCGGCGTGGACCTGCAGCGCGATGTCCTCGACCAGGCCGACTTCAGCCTCAGGGTCTCTGAGCAACTCAAGCCGATGGCCGCCGAAATCTTCCGCCCCGAGCCAATGGGGCTAGCCAAAAGGATTGGCATCCAAAGATAGCACTTTGCCCTTGCCTTTACCGTCACATTGTGCCATTTATGCATCTGTCCGCACGCCGAGGGTATTAGCTTCGCCGCTACGCTTTCCCATGTACTGTGCCCGCGCCGGAGAGCCACCAATCGGAAGCACAATCGCCGCTGGTGAGGGCATCATTGCCACCTGAAAGGACAGGCACCCAGCGATGAAAGATATTATCATCGCCGCAACAGCTCGCACAGCCGTAGGAACATTCGGCGGGACGCTCAAAGACATACCGGCCCCACAGCTTGGTGCTCACGCCATCACCGCCGCCCTCGAGCGTGCCGGTGTACCGCCGGAGCAGGTCGCCTATGTCATTATGGGCAACGTTATCTCGGGGGGCTTGGGCCAGAACCCGGCCAGGCAGTCCGCCATCGGTGCTGGAATTCCTGTCACGACGCCAGCCCTCACGGTGGACATGACCTGCGGCAGCAGCCTCCGTGCAATCAATACCGCCGCCGAGATCATCACCCTGGGACGCGCCGACATCGTCATAGCAGGCGGCATCGAGAACATGAGTGGCGCCCCCTTCATGGACACGGCTTCCCGGTGGGGAAGTCGCCTCGGCCACTACAACTTGCTCGATGCCATACTTACCGACGGTCTCGAAGACGCCTACAGCCGTGAGCACATGGGCGCGCTGATGGACAATTTCGCCCAAGAGCTCGGCATCAGCCGCCAGGCGCAGGACGAATACGCTGCAGAGAGCCAGCGCCGCTGCGAGGTCGCGCAGAAAGAAGGCCGTTTCGACGCCGAGATTGTTACCATCGAGATCTCGCAGCGCAAGGGTGACCCGATCAGCTTCGATACAGATGAGCACCCCCGCGCCGGTACCACGGTCGAGATACTCGCCAAGTTGAAACCGGTCTTCCTCGCTGACGGTACGATTACGGCCGGCAATGCCTCGGGCATCAATGACGGTGCTGCGGCCGCCGTGGTGATGACCGCCGAGCGCGCCGACGAACTGGAGCTTGCCAACCCGGCCCGCATCCTCGCCTGGGCCGAGGCGGCAGTCGAGCCGGCGCATTTCGGCATCGCTCCTGCGCCTGCCATTGAGACTGCGCTTGCCGAGGCGGGCATGAATCTCGGCGATATTGACCTCATCGAGGCCAACGAGGCCTTTGCTTGCCAGACCTTGGCGCTGACTGCAGAAGTAGGCTGGGACCTGGCCAGGACCAATGTGAATGGCGGTGCGATAGCCATTGGCCATCCGGTCGGTGCCAGTGGTGCTCGCATCCTGACCACACTACTCCACGAGATGCACCGCCGCGACGTGACGGTAGGCCTGGCGACTCTGTGTTGCGGAGGCGGTATGGGCGTCTGTACGATTGTCGAGCGCATCTAGCCCGAGGCCGTTGCTTTTGGCGTTGGCTCTCGCCGCACTATACGACACAAAAACCTCCCATGGAGGGAGACCCGACATGACCGTCAACAACATTCTCGTTGTTGGAGCAGGAACGATGGGCCGAGGCATTGCCCAGGCCTTTGCCCAGGGCGGCTTTGACGTGCACCTCTACGACGAGGTCACCGGCATCGCAGCCGGGGCCATCGAGAAGCTGCAGGCAGGCCTCGCCAAAGTCGTCGCCAGGGAGAAGATGTCACAGCAGGACGCCGACGCCATTATCGCTCGCATCCACATTGTAGAGAACCTGGCACTCGTCGCCGCCGATGCGCAGTTCGTCATCGAGGCCGTCGTGGAGGACCTCGCGGCGAAGACGGCCCTATTCGCCGATCTGAACGATATCTGCCCACCGGATGCTATCTTCGCTACCAACACATCCAGTCTCTCGGTGACAGAGTTGGGCCATGCCAGCGGCCGCCCTGAAGCCTTCATCGGCCTCCACTTCTTCAATCCCGCCCAGATCATGAAGCCCGTCGAGATCGTGGTCACTGCCGATACCTCCGCCGAAACCGTCGAGACGGTCGAAGCGCTCGTCGCCGCAATCGCCAAGACCCCGATCCACGTGACCGACAGTACCGGCTTCGTCGTCAATCGGCTGCTGATCCCGATGATCAACGAAGCGGTGCGGCTTCTCGAAGAGGGCGTCGCTACTGCCAAGGACATTGACACTGCCATGAAACTCGGCTGCGGCTTCCCGATGGGCCCGCTTGAGCTATCCGATCTGATCGGTAACGACATCACCCTCGCCGCTATGCGTAGTCTCGAGGCCACATTCGGGTCGGCCAAGTACCGCCCTGCAAGCCTTCTTGAACAGATGGTGGCAGAGGGCAAACTGGGGCGCAAGAGCGGCGAGGGCTTCACAGATCAGCACTGAGCAGATCGGAGAATCTGTTCACAATCACACTCGGAGGGCCACACAATGACCAATGTACCGATGACCAGACCCGATGAACTGCTCGCCATGCATGAGCAAAACTATGGCCACTCGGTGTCCTTTGTCGGCCTGGAGGGCGGCCGCATACTCGAAGGCACCGGCGCTGAGTTTATCTACAGCGACGACGGGGGGATCACCTGGTCTGCGCCCTATCCGGGCCTCGATCACACCGGTGAGCCGCTGCCTGCCAGTTGCACTTCACTGGTCAACCTCTCCGGCGACGCCATCGGCATTGCAACCCTCCAGTACCTGCCTGGTTCTACCAGTTCCCACGACACTCACATGGTCTTCCGCACCTCGGAGGATCAGGGCCACACCTGGTCGCCGCCTGTGATCATGAATAATCGCCTGCTCCGCGCCCATGCGCTCCAGGACGTAATGATCCGCACCACTTCCGGTCGCATCATCCTGCCGGTCTATTTCAGCGTCGGCCAAGGCTCGTGGCACGAAGAGGGCAAACCCTTCGTGGGCGGCTATCTCAACGGGAATTTTGTCTCCACTGACGGGCATTTCATTGACCCGCATTTCGCCGCCAGCTACGTGCTGTACAGCGACGACGAGGGTGTCACCTGGCAGCCTAATAGTGATGGCGAGCTGTTCATCCTCAGGGAGTTAGCCGGCCCGGCTGAGGGTGCGCCCGAGCCGGCAATAGTCGAAGTGACGCCGGGCAAACTTATGATGGTGGTTCGCACCGGACTTGGTCGGCTCTTCCAGGCATGGTCTGAAGACAATGGCGAGACCTGGTCACGCCTCGAGCCCACGCAACTTGCCGGCACCCAGGCTCCCGGTCAGCTACGCAAGTTCCCTGACACCGGCCATCTGCTCGTCGTCTGGACGCAGCAGAGCGAGACTGAGATACGCCGCGGCTTCATCCGCACGCGCCTCTCCGCTGCCATCAGCAGAAATGGCGGTGGCCTATGGGAGCATTTCTACAACGTGGAGTCTCTCCATGAGGAGACTCATGTCGAGCCGGGCCCGATCTACCGCGTCCGTCCCGAGGGCGCTTATGGCATCCATGCCGGGACCTCGGCTCAGGAAAACGATAACGACTACATCGTCCCGCTGCCGGAGGGCTACGGCCGCTGGTCATACCCTTCAGCCTTTGTCGCTGAAGACCGCGTCCTCATCTCCCACACCTACTCGATCCATGACTCCGTGACCGGCGAGGTCATCAACCCGGGCGCCAACCGACTCAAAGTCCTGCCCATCTCATGGTTCTACGGTGGGGACGATCCACAGCGCAAGAGCGGCCTCCTCGAGAAGCTCGAAACCCAGGCCCCCAAGCCTTGAGCATCCCATGCCGTTGCCGTACTTTGCCGCTCCGTGGAGCGGCGGGGTGTGGGGCGGAGCCTCACGACGTTGCCGTTGGCCTTTTGTCGTCGCCGTATGGAAGCCCCTACTCCGGGCTCGCATACACCTCAAACTCGACGACCTGGAACAGTGCGTTGGCGGAGTTGTGCAACCCCGTAAACCGCACATACTTCGCACTCCGGGGAGCGAACCTGTCCACTTGCCAGCCCCGCCAGTCGCCGTCACTCTTGTCCACTGCCGGCTCCCAGTTCTCGTTATCCAGCGAGGTCTCGATGCGGTACTGGAAGGCCTGCTGGGCCACGTCGTGCAGCATCGTCTGGGTGCGCGCGACGGTCGCTGTCTCGGCCAGCTCAATCGTGAATGATCCCGGCCAGGCGAAATACCCGAATACGTTCATTCCCCCGTACAAGTAGATGTCCCCATCTATGATCTTCTCAGGCGCCAGTTCGGGTTGGTCTTCGTGCCGTATGCAGCCATGTATCTTCGCTCCATTTTGCGCCAGCGCCAGGTTATTGCTGTTGTCACGCACTACGAAATCCAGGTCGGCCAGACCTTCACTCCCCGAAGCCTTGTATGTGCCCTTCACAAAACGGTACACGGCATCATAAAGCTCCCTGCCGACGCCCGGCGATTCGGCGAAGAGTTTCACCGCCGAGCCGCCCTCATAGTAGCCCAGCAGCGCACCGTTCATCCAGCCATACTTGACCCCTGCATCCAGATACGCATAGAACCGTTGCCGGAAGCTCTCCGAGGTCAGTGCCCGCATATCGAACTCGATCTCGATGCCAGTTCCATATCTGTCCGCCCGCTTCGCTGCTCCCAGCAACCGCTCCAACGGCGTCTCCTCGCGGAAGAAGTAATTCGGCTGCAACATCACCGCATCAATGCCCAGTTCCTGCCAGTCGTTGACGCCCCTGGCCCCGTAGTACGGAATCCAGTACAGTTTTTGCCCGCGCTCGTGCAGATATTCTGCAGTCCATCTCACCAACGCGTGGTCCTCGCGGCTGATACTCTCCGACAGCCAATAGAAACCGGCCAGCTTCAGGTGGTCGTATTCCTGTTCCTGCCACTGGGTAAGCACCCGCTCGATATACCA
Source organism: uncultured Armatimonadia bacterium (assembly GCA_964498775.1). GTDB lineage: Bacteria > Armatimonadota > Zipacnadia > Zipacnadales > UBA11051 > UBA11051. The sequence goes on along the minus strand of CAZCJS010000017.1, from coordinate 3,220 downwards.
CGACATCGCCGCTTGTTGGTCATGGGCATTGCTGAAATCCAGGACCTTTTCCTGTCCCTCAAGCGGGCCGAACGCGGTTATCTGCTCCATCGCCTTCGGCATCGTGATCACGATACTGACGGTGTAGTCGGTTTCGCCGAGCAGGCGGCCCGCTTCCTCCACTGCCTGCTCCATCCCGATGAAACCGGTCTGCTCGCGGAACCAGCAATCGGCCAGCCAGGCCCAATCCTCCGCCGTCGCCTGCGCTTCAGCCTCGCGGTAGGCGTGCAGCCACGCACCGTTGTCGGTCGCAAACTCGATGAACAGGAAGCTGTCGAAGAGCCACTCCTGCGGCTTGCCCTCTGCATCCACATAGGTAACGTATGGCATCAGGGCTTCTTTGGTCCATGCCGTGCGCTTTTTTGTCCCGTGATAGATGAGACACAGATCCCTGATGCCTCCGACTTGCGGTGTACCGGGCCGCAGATAAGCCCGCGCATCATGCTCGGCCCGCGCACCGACCACCGCCGCCACCAGCGCCATAACTACAGCCACAGTGCTCCGCATTGCCCTGCATCCTCCCCCCTATGGCGAATACCCTTCCGCCGCATCAACCAAGAACTGTGCAAACAGCGGCCCTACGACCTGGTTAGCCGCTGCATTCGGATGCGAATCACCATCTGCATGGGACATCTCGTACTCGTACTTGAGCATATTCCGCGTCGCCGAGCCGTCATCAGATCTAGCCAGCAGAGTGAACAAATCGAAGCAGACCACATTCGCATGACCACTCAGATAATCACCACTTTTCAACCACTCCGCGAATCGCCGCGCATTATCCGCCTCGGTGGTATTGGTTGACAGCCGGTGTAGCGGCGGCGTGGACATCACCACAAAGAGCCGCTCCGGGTGCGCGTCGAAGTAATTCCGCATCTCCCGGTAGTACCTCTTGTACTCATTCAGCATCCAGGCATCGGAAATCGCGGACGCCGGAAAGCACGATTTGAAGGCGATGACCTGGTGGTTCGCCATGATCTGTTGCCGCGCGTCGTTGTTGGTCGTCCACAGCGTGTGCAGCCCATCGGGGTCGGTATTGTCATCGGGGATATTGTAGCTCGTCCCTGTCACCACGCCCTCGGCGTTTCTCAAGCCATCTCCATTGTACCCGTGGTCCCAGAGCCCGTAGCTCGTCCCATTGGTGGTGTTGTAGTTGGCGATATACCCGCGCATGTTGCCTCCCACCACGAAGCCGTCGCCGGTAGAATGGTGCAGGAAAAACAGGTTGGTGAGAGCGCCACCTGCTGCGTTGACACGAATAGCGGTCTCGCCGACAATCAGGCCGCAAGTCGCCCGGACGATCCCGTTGCCGGCCGCAGTCGCGGTAAAACGATAGCTCGCGCTTACTGCTGCCGGTGCCGCCGCCGGTACTATGGTCCCGATATCCCCCTCGACTGACCACGTCGGCGCGAAGTCTATCGTGGCTCCAAACTGATCCCGCCCCGTCGCGCTGATGACGACGCTCTCGCCGACGTTCAGCTCTGAGAAATCCGGGACCATTTCGATGGCCGAGAGCACACGCTCACCGCTAATCGGCCACGGTGACAGGCCGACGATACAGCGCAGCACCATTATCGCATCTCCGACGTCGGCGCTCCCGTTCTGATTGGCATCTGCGCAGACATCATCTGCATCAAGTCCCACAACAATGCGCAGGATCCGGATGGCATCACCGACGGTGGGCTCGCCATCGCCGTCCATATCACCGAGACGCTCGCACACTTGAGCTGAGGAGACGCCACTGTCGCCCGCATCATTTTCGCCCGCTCCAGTGCTGACAGCGACTGCACCGCCTCCATCCGATCCGCCGCCACACCCGCAGACAACCAGCGTACAGGCCAGGCTGCAGACTATCAGCACTATCACTGCCTTCGCCATCATGCCTCCGCATCTATTACCCGCACGTCGAACGTTATTGCCATTGCCTTCATTCATCTTGCCATATCTCTCCTTCATATCCTACTCCATGACGTTCGCTTGCCGTCCCTCACATCACAAACGGAATCATCAGCTTGGTACGCTGGCGGTACTCGTCATAGACCTCGCCGAATTTCTCCCGGTTCACGCCATCCTCGAGGTATGCGCCCCAGGAAAACAGCAGTATCGCGGCTGCACCCAGACCGATGCCGAACGCCGTCAGCCGAATGATAGCCATAGCGAGTGCGGCAAGCGCGGCCGACGCATAGACAGGATGACGGATCAGTCTGAACGGTCCTCTCTGCACCATGCGCGTGGTATCTTCCCAGGCGTCTGTAGCCTGACCTGCCGTCTTCATCAGCCGCCCGCACCACGCGAAAACCAGGCTGGAGGCAATCAGCAAGCCAATACCGACTCCCTCCACAATCGGGTCACCACCGAGCTCGACAACATCGGGCGGGAAGTTCCCGAAGACATGGAAGCACTCATAGATATACACTGCGAATCCGAGCGCAATAGGCACTTCATGGGTCATGCGGAGACGTATGACCTTGACAAGCCATAGCATACATAGTCCCTCGAACAGCACTAGTGCCAGCCACACTAGCAAGTGCAACATAAGGCAGCCTCCCTCCGCTAGTAGAACTGCGGATCGGACGCCAACATCTTTGTTCCTACCCTATTCGACAACCGGTCGCTTCATCCTTCTCCGCCCTCCCAGACCGCCATGCCTTTCGCTGTTCTGCCGCGGCCGTTTGCTAGGCGCATGGGGTCTGCCGTAGATATCCTCCCATCTAGGCCCCTGACCCGTACCATGGAGTTTACGCGGCAAATCCCAAGTTCAAGTTGAGCGCCCAGCTTGAACCCTGACTTTTTTGTCGTGCTACAAGAGGTATCTGATGCCAACTTGGTGAATTATGCTACGCCGCCCGCTAAACGGTTTCAAGAAAGGTAGCCACTGCGATGGCCCTGATGGATGACATCAGACGATGCACGGAGTTGCAGTCACCTGCAGACCTGCCGATCTTTGCCCTCAGCCAGGAGTTTGACGCGAAGTACTGCGGTATGAAATACGCCGAGTACATCTCAACGCCGGAGAACATCGTGTGTTGCCAGCTTGAGGTGATTGACAAATTCGGCTGGGACTGGTCCTGGCTGCACATTGATGACACGCTTGAGTTCGAGGCTTTGGGAGTTGGGGTCGCCGGCGGTGAGAACATCGTGCCTGCCACTGCGGACTACCTGGACTTCGATCGCCAAACGCTGG